>NZ_JBFAPT010000040.1:0-72742 GCF_040676845.1 Nonomuraea sp. NPDC049504 | reverse complement strand
AAAGGAGCGGGTGGTCGCCAAGAGCATCAAGGCGTACGCGATCGGCGAGGAAGGGCCGGTCGTGGCCCCTGACGGGAGCTATGTGACCGGGCGGGGCCGGCCCGCTCCGCCGCGTCAGCCCGCGCGGAGCCGGCCGGTGCCGCCCCGCCGGGTCGGGCGGGGCCGGCGGGTTTCGCCATCGTCAGCCCGTGCCGTCGGTCTTCGCCGAGGCCTTGGTGACGGCCTCGCCGATGCTCCTGGCCAGGTCGACCACGCGCGGCCCCCACCGGGAGGCGATGTCGTCGTCGAGCTCGGTCACCCGGTCGTCCTTGATGGCGGACAGGTTCTTCCAGCCGGGCCGGGCGGCCAGCGCGTCCTTGTTCTGCTGGCAGCACTTGACGTCGGCGAGGAAGATCAGGTCGGGGTCGGCCTGGGCGACGAACTCGGCGGACAGCTTGGGGTAGCCGCCGGCCGCGTCGGGCGCCTTGTCGGCGATGTTGGTGAGCCCGAACAGGCCGTAGATCTGCCCGATGAACGTCTTGGACGTCACGGCGTAGGGGGTCTGGTCGAGCTCGTGGTAGTAGGTGAGCTTGGTGTCCTTGGGCGCCTTGGCGGCGAGGTCCTCGATGGCGGTCTTCATGCCGGTGACGACCTTGTCGGCCTCGTCCTGGTGCCCGGTGGCCGCGCCCAGCTCGGAGATCTCCTCGTACGCCTCGTCCAGCCCGGTGGCGGCGGGCTGGTGCAGCACGGGCACGTTCACCTTGCCCAGCTCGGAGACGACGTCGTCGAGGTCGTCGGACAGGATGACGAGGTCGGGCTTCTGGGCGACGATGGCCTCGACGTTCGGCTTGAAGCCGGACAGGTCGGTCTTGGGGGCCTCAGGCGGGTGGTTGGAGCGGTCGTCGACGGCGACGACCTGGGAGCCCGCGCCGATGGCGTAGAGGGTCTCGGTGTGGGTGGCCGAGAGCGAGACGATGCGCTCGGGCCGCTTGGGGATGGTGACCTTGCCGTTGGCCGCTTCGACGGTGACGGGGAAGCCGGCGGCCGAGGGGGCGGCGGAGGGGGCGGCGGACGCTGAGGTGGGGGCTGCGCCGGGGCCGGCTGTGGTGCCGGTCTGGCCGCAACCGGCCAGGACGAGCGTTCCCAGCAGCGCGCCCGCGAAGGCCGTGCGTACGGGCCTCACGAGTAGTCCTTTCACACTGTTGGAACCGAGAGACCCGCTGGTAGTGACGGATCACCCTTTTCCACGAGGGTTGATGTGCGTCGGCGCGGAGGCAGGCGACCTGGCTATGACAGTTGCGGGACAGCGCCGGACTCTCACCGGACTTCGCTGCGCTCTGCGCGTCGGGCAAACGCTATCAATCCCTCATACGCCCGCCGCGTCAAGGGGCGAGTTGGGCCTCCGCCTCGGCGATGATCCGCTGGATGCGCAGCCCGTGCGCGGCGTCCAGGGGGTGGCCGCCGCCCTTGCGGACGGTGGCGGCGAACTCCTCGGCGACCCTGGCGAAGTGGTCGTCGTCCCCGTCGCGGGGCGGCAGGACGGCGTTGCCGGTGCGGCCGTACACGGCGATGGTGGACGGCGGCACGTCGCCGCCCGCGGCCATGCTCAGCGACGCCTCGCTGACCGCGCCGCCCTCGTGCTCCAGCAGCAGGCCGATCCAGCGCAGCGGGTGGCCGTGCGCGCGCACGCCGGTGACGGGGCCGAGCGCGGCGTCGAGCACGTCGATCACGTGTGGTCCCACGTCGAGCAGGGCGCCGCGCTCCAGCCGCCAGGGGGTGGCGAAGGGGTGGTCGCCGAGCAGCGCGCCGGAGATGTTGGCGGCGTGGCCGCCGAACGGCTCGACCTCGGCGCAGCGGGCCAGGAAGGCGCGGGTGGCGGCGGTGTAGCGCATGGTGAAGACCATCTGGGAGGCGACGCCGGATTCGGCGACGGCGTCCGCGACGCGCTGGGCGGCGTCGAGCGAGTCGGCGAGCGGCTTCTCCAGCAGCAGCGCCTTGCCCGCGCGGGCGGCGCGGACGGCGTACTCGGCCTGCACGGCGGGCGGGACGCAGAACGCGACGGCCTCGCAGTGCTCGAACAGCTCCTCGACCCGCTCGAACACCGGCGCGCCCAGCTCGGCGGCGGCTTCGGGGCGGCGGGCCCAGACGCCGGCCAGCCGCGTGTGCGGGCTCTCGGCCAGCATGGGCGCGTGCGCCATGCGCGCCCAGGGTCCCGCCCCGATCAGTCCGACCGCCACCGGCTCCATGCACGTCCTCCTCAGGAAATCAGGATATTTCCCACCATAGAGGAGAAGATCACCACTTCACGAGCAGGGCCGTCAGCCCGCGGCCCACGAGCGACCTGCGGTACGCGATCTCCTGCTCGGGAACCAGCCGCAGGCCGGGCAGCCGCCGCCCGAGCACCTCCAGCGCCGTGCGCAGCTGCAGCCGGCCCAGCGCCGCGCCGACGCAGAAGTGGATGCCGTAGCCGAAGACCAGGTGGTCGGCCGCGTTGGGCCGGTCGATCAGGAACCGCTCGGGCTCGGGGAAGACGCTCTCGTCATGTCCCGCCGAGTCGGTGGACAGCAGCACGAGCGAGCCCGCCGGGATCGTCACGCCGTGCAGGACGACGTCGTCGGTGGCGTACCTGAACGAGCCCAGCGAGGCCCCGTCGATGCGCATGCACTCCTCCGACGCGCCCGCCAGCAGCGGCTCCGGCACCGGCCAGCGGCCCTCCCTGAGCAGCCGCAGCACGGTGTTGCCGAGCTGGTTCGGCACGGTGTCGTTGCCGCCGAGCAGGATCGTCGAGATCAGCTCGACCACCTCGCGGTGGGTCAGCTCGGCGCCGATGAGCGAGGTCATCAGGGACGTGAAGTCGTCGCGCGGGCGCGCGGCACGCTCGGCCACCAGGCGGTCCACGTACGCGAGGTAGTCGAGGAAGCTCGCGGCCAGCTCGAGCTGGCGCCGCGGCGGCTGCGGCGACAGGAAGAGCTGGAACCAGTCCTTGACGTGCGCCTGCACGAACGCCTCGTCCTCCTCCGGCACGCCGATGAAGCGGGCGGTCAGCTTGACCGACGGCTCGTGCCCGATCTCGGTGACGAAGTCGGCGGCGCCGCACGGGGCGAGGCGGTCGAGCAGGTCCTCGTTGAGCCGCCGGAACTCCTGCTCCAGCGCGGCCACCGCGCGCGGCGTGAACGCCCGCGACACCGACCCGCGCAGGCGGGTGTGGTCGGGCGGATCCACGTTGGCCACGAAGCTCGACAGGAACGAGCCGTGCTCGCCCAGCTTGTCGCGGGTCTCCTGGGTGAGGCTGCGGGAGATCGTCAGCGAGCCCTTGGAGGAGAAGCGGCGCGGGTCGCCGTAGGCCGCGCGCACGTCGGCGTACCTGGTCAGCACGTACGCCCCCAGCTGCGCGCTGCGGAACACCGGCGCCTCCCTGCGCAGCCTGGCCAGGAACGGGTACGGGCCGGCCACGTGCCAGGCGGCGCTCACGTCGAAGTCGCCCAGGGTCGCGTGCTCGGTCATCCGAAGATCCTCCGCGGGTTGCCGACGAGCATCTGGTGGATCTGCTCCTCGGTGACACCCCTGGCGCGCAGCGCGGGCAGCACGTCCTGGGAGATGTGGAGCAGGTGGTAGCGGGGGTGGCGGCGGCGTACGACGGCGGCGTCGAACCTGTCGTTGAAGCAGTAGGAGTCGTGGCCGAGCACCATGCGCCCGGCGTGGCCGCGCTCGCACATCGCGGCCACGACCGCCACCCGGTCGTCGAGCGGGCAGATCGTGTCGATCCCGAACCTGTCCATGCCGAGGTAGGAGCCGTTCGCCACCAGTTCCTCCAGGTAGGCGAGGTCGGTGGAGTCGCCGGCGTGGCCGATGACCACCCGGCCGAGGTCCACGCCCAGCGAGGCGAGCAGCTTCTGCTGCTTCAGCCCGCCCCTGGAGGCGCTGTGCGAGTGGGTGGTGATGGGCGCCCCGGTGGCCAGGTGGGCCTCGGCGACCGCCCTGAACACCCGCCGGCAGCCCTCGGTCATGCCCTGCCGGTCGGAGGCGCACTTGAGCATGGCCGCCTTGACGCCGGTCCGGCCGATACCCTCGGTGAGGTCGCGGACGAAGAACTCGGCCAGCCGGTCGGGCCCGCCGAACAGCGAGCCCGGCCCGCGGTTGCCGAAGTACGGCGGCAGCGCGTCGTAGGTGTAGAGCCCGGTGGCGGCCACGATGGTGACCGAGGTCAGCTCGGCCACCCGCTGCACGGCGGGGACGTATCTGCCGAGGCCGACCACGGTCAGGTCCACGATGGTGTCGATCCCGGCCGCCTTGAGCGCGTCGAGCTTGGCGGCGGCCTCGCGGGCGCGCGTCTCCAGGTCCCAGCCCTCGGGGATGTCCGGCCAGTTCCACAGGATCTCGGGGCTGAGACCGAAGACGTGCTCGTGCATGAGCGTCGCTCCGAGCTCGGCGACCGGGCCCGTCACGGTTGCAGGCACGGGAACCTCTCGTGCTCGAACGGCCGGTTGACCTGGAGGCCGAGCCCGTCGGTCTGGGCGTAGGGCAGGCCGGTGTAGAGGGCGTCGGCGTCGAAGTAGGTGACGGTGAAGGACAGGCGGGGGCGGTCGTGGCGGTTGGCGGGCGCGCCGTGCACGGTCAGCGCGTGGTGCACGGTCGCGTCGCCGGCTTCGAGGTCGAGCGGCGGCGACAGCTCCAGCTCCTTCAGCCAGGGGTGCTGGGTGAGCTGGTCGTCATCCGGGCGGGTGAAGCTGCGGCCGAGCAGGCCGTGGCGGTGCGAGCCCGCGTAGAAGCGCAGCGCGCCCATGCCGGCGGGCACGTCGGCGAGGGCGAGCCAGACGGTGAGCATGGCCGAGCGGTCCATCGGCATCCAGGGGAAGTCCTGGTGGAACTCGGTGGCGCCGTGCTCGCCCGCCTCCTTGACGAGCAGGTTGGTGACCTGCACGCGGACGGCCCGCACGCCGTGCAGCAGCCGGACGGCGTTGCGTCCCATCTGGGGGTGCAGGGCGAGGGCGGCGAACGCCTCGTCGGTCGCGGCGACGTCCCTGGACTGGCCGAACGCCGCGTCCACCGGGCCGCGGTGCTCCCTGGACCGCTCGCTCAGGTGCTCCAGGGCGCGCTCGCGCAGTGCGGCGGCGGTGGCGGGGTCGATCAGCCGGCTCAGCCTGACCCAGCCGTGCGCGGCGAAGAAGCCCGCCTCGGCGGCGGTCGCCTCCCGTACCGGGATCTCCATGGGCACAGTCTCGCACCAGAGCAAGCGCTTGGTAAGACCTCCGTCTACACTCGGGGCCATGCGGCGGTTCAGGTTCGGCGCGGTGATCAGGCAGGCGGAGTCGGGGCGCGCGTGGGCGGAGAAGGCCAGGCGGCTGGAGGGCGCCGGGTTCGACGTGCTGCTGGTGCCCGACCACCTCACCGGCGACAGGTTCGCGCCGATCGCGGCCCTGACGGCGGCCGCGTGCGCCACCGGGCGGCTGCGGGTCGGCACGCTGGTGTTCGCCAACGACTTCCGGCATCCCGCCGTGCTCGCCAAGGAGGCCGCCACGCTGGACGTGCTGTCGGGCGGGCGGCTCGAGGTGGGGATCGGCACCGGCTGGATGGCCGCCGACTACGCGGGCGCGGGGCTGCGGCCGGAGCCTCCCGGCGTACGGGTCGAGCGGCTGGGCGAGGCCCTGACCGTGCTCAAGGGGCTCTGGGGCGACGGCCCGTTCAGCTTCGACGGGCGGCACTACCGCGTCACCGGCCTCGACCAGCGCCCCAAGCCCGTGCAGCGGCCCCGCCCGCCGCTGGTGATCGGCGCGGGCGGCGCGAGGATGCTCCGCCTGGCCGCCCGGGAGGCCGACGTCGTCAACCTCGCCCTGCGGGTGCTGCCCGACGGGAGCGGCCCCGACGTACGCGACGGCGGCCCCGCCGCGCTCGAGAACAGGCTGGCCGTCGTCAAGGAGGCGGCCGGTGACCGCTACCCCCGCCTGGAGCTGGGCACGAGCGTGATGGCGGTGGGCGAGCTCAAGGCCGACGAGTCGTGGAGCGCCGCGCGGACCGCGCCGCTGGAGGGCACCCCGCAACTCCTGCTCGGCACCCGGCAGGACATCGCTGACCAGCTCCGCCACTGGCGGGACGAGCACGACCTGTCCTACTTCGTGCTGCACCACGAGCGCGATCTGCCCGCCTTCGAGCCCGTCGCCGAGGAGCTGGCGGGCACCTGACGGCGGGCGGCCCGGGGCCGTAGCGGATGATGGGGGCCATGAACGAGATGCTGCTGCTCCGGCACGGAGAGACCGAGTGGAGCAAGGCGGGCAGGCACACCGGCCGTACGGACCTGCCTTTGACGGAGCACGGCGAGGAGCAGGCCAGGGCGCTGGCGCCGCTGGTCAAGGAGCCTTTCCAGCTGGTGCTGGTGTCCCCCGCCCAGCGCGCGGGACGCACGGCCGAGCTGGCCGGGCTGAGCGGGTACGAGGTGGACCCCGACCTGTGGGAGTGGGACTACGGCGGCTATGAGGGCATCACCACGCCGCAGATCCGCGAGACGCGGCCCGGCTGGTACCTGTGGCGTGACGGCGTGATCCCCGGCGACGCCGACCATCCCGGCGAGAGCGCCTCCGAGGTGGCGGTGCGCGCCGACCGGGTGATCGAGCGGGCCCGCGCGGTGGACGGGCGGGTGGCGCTGGTGGCGCACGGGCACTTCCTGCGCGTGCTGGCCGCCCGCTGGCTGGGCCTGGCGCCCGAGGAGGGACGGCTGCTCAAGCTCGACACCGGCACGTACTCGCGGCTCGGGTACGAGCACGCCGAGCCGGTGCTGCTGACCTGGAACGCCCCTGTGAGTTAACCGACCTTCGCGCGCAGGGCCGACGCGTGCAGCGCCCTGCTCACCAGCCAGCCGCGTAACGACCCGAGCGCCGGGTCGTACGACAGCGGCTGCTCCCAGAGGGCGACGAACACGCTCTGCGTCACCTCCTCCGCGTGCTCCTGACTGCCGGTGACCGCGACCGCGACGCCGTACACGTACGGGCCGTGCCGGTCGTAGGCGTCGGCCAGCGCGTCGAGGTCGCCGGCGGTCAGGCGCGCGCACAGGTCCATCAGGTTCTCCCGGGGGGCCCGTCGCCTTCAGGCGACGGTGGAATCGGGAGCGGGAAGGCCGTCAAGTCCCCAGCGTGCATTGATCTGCCTGGTCTGCGCATGAGAGATCTCCGTTTCGTCGCGCATGAGGTGGACCGCGCTGTTATAACGATCGTGTGCGTCAAGGCCGACGAACACTTCACCTCCATCACCTGCGTGCCGAGTTCGGCCATGTGCGTTCCTGGTTGCCCATGCTGTGGTCGCGATCCTGCTGCGTGGCCACGGCCGGTGCGGTGCCGGGCGCGGGGTCGGCCGAGACGGTGCGGCGCTGTATCGAGAGGCGGGGCGAGCGGCCGTCCAAGGGTGGTGGCGGTGCGTAGGGCGTTCACGTTCCTGTTGCGTCCCACGGTCAAGCAGGCCGCCGCACTCGCCGCCTGCTTGGAGGATCATCGCACGCTGTACAACGCCGCGCTGGAGCACCGGCGTACGGCCTACGCCAAGGCGGGGGTGAGCGTCCGGTACGCAGACCAGTCGGCCGAGTTGAAGTACATCCGTGCCGACGATGCGGGCGGGCAGGGCCGGTGGTCGTTCTCCTCGCAGCAGGCCACGCTGCGGCGGCTCGACAAGGCGTTCCGCGCGTTCTTCGACCGCGTCAAGGCCGGGCGTACGCCGGGGTTTCCACGGTTCAAGGGGCGTGGCCGGTTCGACAGCGTGGAGTGGCCCAGGGACGGTGACGGCTGCCGGTGGGACTCCCAGCCCGAACACCCCTCGGCCACGTTCGTGCGGCTCCAGGGTGTCGGGCACGTCCGCGTCCACCAGCACCGCCCGATCCGGGGCCGGGTCAAGACGATCAGCGTGAAGCGGGAAGGCATGCGCTGGTATGTGGTCCTGTCGTGCGACGACGTGCCGACCGGGCCGCTGCCCGCCACGGGTGCGGTGGCCGGGATCGACCTGGGCGTCGCCTCGCTGGTCACCACCTCCGGTGGTGCGCACGTGGCCAATCCGCGCCATCTGGCCGCGACCGCTGATCGTCTCGCCGCCGCGCAGCGCGACCTGGCCCGCAAGAAACGCGGCTCCAAGCGCCGCCATAAGGCCGTCGCACGGGTGGCCGCCCTGCACGGCAAGGTCCGCCGCCAGCGCCTCGACCACGCGCACAAGACCGCGCTCGTGCTGGTCCGCGGCTACGACGTGATCGTGCACGAGGACCTGCGGATCACGAACATGACCCGCTCGGCGTCCGGCACGATCGACGCTCCCGGCCGCAACGTCGCGGCCAAGTCCGGCTTGAATCGCAGCATCCTGGACGCGGGCTGGGGGGTGTTCCTGACGATCCTCGCGCACAAGGCTGAAAGCGCCGGTCGAGAGCTGATCGCAGTCAACCCTGCCGGCACCTCCCGCACGTGTGCCCGTTGTGGGCACTGCGCGAAGGAGAACCGCCTCACCCAGGCCGCGTTCGCCTGCACGGCGTGCGGGCATGCCGCGCACGCCGACGTCAACGCGGCCATCAACATCCTCAGGGCAGGGCTTGCCCTTCGCCGGGCTGCGGAAGCGGCCTAGCGAGAAGCCGCTCCCTTCACGGAACGGAGGAGTCACGTCGCTCATCAGTCGCATCCCAGGGTCGCGGCGGCGGCGATCAGGTCACGGGCGAGCGCGGGGTCGCCCTCGGCGGCGTACGGGAAGGCGCCGGGCGGCCACCGGTTGCCCAGCAGCCGGCAGAAGCCGGCGGCGTCGGCCGAGATGAGCACGGCGACGTGGTCGGAGGCGGGCGAGAGCGGGATCGTCCAGGTGCCGCCGCCCGGCCCGGTGAGCACGATGGTGGCCGAGACGTCGCGGCGCGGCCCGCGCAGCGCGCGCGGCAGCAGCGCCAGCCCGAACTCGGCGACCATGTGCACGTGCTCGGGCTTCGGCGCGGCCCCGGCCCGGTCGGTGGCGGCCCTGATGTCGTCGGCGTGCGTCCAGGTCTCGAACGTGCGCTGGATCATGGCCTGGCGCAGCGGCGCGCGGGCCGGCCGCGCGCCCGCCAGCGCCACCTCCACGCCGAGCAGCACCTCGCTGCCCGCCGACACGCGCGACAGCAGCGAGCCGGCCTGCTCGCGCCAGCGCCGGTGCGCGGTCCGCGCGAGGGCTCCCTGGACGCCCATGAACCTGGCCACGGTGGCATCGTTGGCCGTCAGGTGCTCGACCATGCCCCTGACCGTGCCGTGCTTGGGGACCGGCGACTCCCACTGGGCCGGGCTCAGCTCGGCCAGCAGGTCGTCCATGAGCGCGACCTGCTCGGCGTACGGGACGGCGACGGTGGCCACGCCCATCGCGGCGGGGGTGCGGCGGCGGCTCGCCCCGGACAGCACGGCCTCGCGCAGCCCGGGCGGCGGCTCGGCGGCGGCCTCGGGCTGATCGAGCAGCGCGATCGCCGCGGTGCAGTCAGGGCACGAGGCGACGTGGTCGTCGGGGCGCCGCCCGTCGAAGAGGTACGAGTCCGTCATGGCCACCTCCGCAGCCGACGCTAACCCGGCGGGCCCCCCGGAGCCAGGCGGCAGCCGGGGAAGGGTGCGAGCAGCGTCTCACGCCAGGGGCCTTCGAGATAGTCGCGGGCGCGTTTTGCCCACGCGAGCAGCCGCGGGTCGGGCTTCGCCTCGTCGTCGAGGCCGAGTGCGGCGTCGCGGGCGCGCTGCGTGGCCAGGTGGTCGTCGAGGGAGACGGCCCAGAGGGTGACCGCCTCGGTGTCGCAGAACAGCACCTCGTACAGGCCGGCCAGGGTGTGGCCGTGCTCGGCGAGCAGCGGGGCGCGTTCCGTGCGTACGGCGTGCAGGTAGTCGAGGGCGGCGCCGGGGCGTACGCGGGCGCTTTCGAAGAGGTAGAGCTCGGCGGCGGGCGCCGCGGACAGCGGCGGGCAGCCCGGCACGGCGCCGAGCGGCCGGGAGAAGGCGGAGAAGCGCAGGTCGTCGATGTCGGACAGGAACAGCCGGGCATCGACGCCCTGGTAGATCTCCATCATCTGCCGCCACCCGCCGTCCCAGCCGCCGTGGCAGTCCCACAGCGTGACGGCCTTGAACTGCGGGTGGCCGGTGATGCCGACCGCGTAGAAGGCGCCCACCAGGTCGATCTCGCGGGACCTGATGGACATGCCGGAGGTGAGCGTGGGCGCGGTGCGGCTCTCGTCCTCGCGCTTGTAGCGGGTCAGCCAGGTGAGGTAGTCGAGCGGCCGCCTGGAGTTCATCGGCCGGAAGTCGACCTCCTCGATCAGGTGGATCGCGCGCCGCACGGCGCCTCCTCTACCAAGCGATTGCTTGGCTTCGAGGATAGCGATCAGACGAGTGCCTGGGAAGGCTGCGGGCCGCGCCCGGTGAGCCACTCGAGGACCTTGCGATGCCCGGAGGCGGCGTCCTCGAAATGGCCCCAGTGCCAGTAGCGCGGCTGGTCCCTGATGCCGGTCACCCACGTGCGGTAGGAGACGCTGGCCGGGGTCGTCGTGGTGGCCCCGCCGGTCGCGGGCGCGACACCATAGGTGCGGATCACGACCTTGCCGCCGGGTGCGAACAGCACGTCGTCGGCGATCGGATACAGGGTCATCTGGTCGAGCATGACCCCGATCCTCGCCGGAGGAGGAGGCCGGGCGGTTACACCCCCGGCGCGCCGCCGTTAAGCGGACGCGCCGGAGGTTAACACGGTGTTACACGAGCAGGCCGTCGAACTCTCCGTCCTTCACCCCGAGCACCAGAGCCCGGATCTCGTCACGGGTATAGATCAGGGCAGGCCCGTCGGGGAAGCGTGAGTTGCGCACCGCGATGCCCCCGTCGGGGAGCTCCGCGAGCTCGACGCAGTTGCCCTGCGAGTTGCTGTAGCGGCTCTTGCGCCAGGCGACCTCGGTCAGGTCGGCCGCAGGCATGCCGTTGTAGGTCTGGTTCATCTACATCTTTCTGAGAAGACCGCCGATGAGCTCGACGGTGCCTCCTGGCGTGGTGCTCTCCACGCACAACTGCTCCATGGCCGTGAGGTACGGGTCGACGTCCTCACGCTTGTCCAGGTACAGGGCACCCCAGAGCTGCTCGACGTAGACAACGTCCGACAGGTCGGACTCGGGAAACCGCAAGATGCTGAACGCGCCCCCTTCAGCGGCGTGCTTGCCGAACCTGAAGGGCATCACCTGGATGGTGATGTTGGGAAGGGCGGCGACTTCCAGCAGATGCTGGAGCTGCTCGGACATGACCTCCCGCCCGCCGATGGTCCGCTTGAGCGCCGCCTCGTCGATGACGGCCCACAGCTTGGGCCCGTCCTTCCGGGTGAAGCGCTCCTGGCGCTGCATGCGCATGTGCACGCGCCGCTCGATGCTCTCGGGGGTCGCATCGGGGTTGCCGAGCTGATAGACGGAACGCGCGTAGGCGGCCGTCTGCAGCAGACCGGGCACGAACTGCACCTCATAGGTGCGGATCACGCTCGCGGCCTCCTCCAGGCCGATGTACGTGGTGAACCACGTCGGCAGCACGGCCGAGTACTTGTGCCACCACCCGGGGGTGTTGGCCTCGCGCACCATCTCCAGCAGGGCACGGCGTTCGGCATCGTCGACGACGCCGTACAGGGTGAGCAGGTCTTCCACGTCACGTGTCTTGAAGCCGACGCGGCCGAGCTCCATGCGGCTGATCTTGGACTCGGACGCCCGGATGTGGAATCCGGCCTGTGCCCGGTCGAGCCCGCTGCGCTCACGGAGACGCCTGAGGCTCGCCCCCAGCATGATGCGCCGAACGGTCGAACCGGTCCCGGGCGGATCAATCGACACGTGCTTGCTCCTTGGTCGTTTCCTTGCCACAAGTGTGTCACTTCACGGCCGAAAGATCATGGCCGCGGACAAGATCCCCTTTCCCCCATATTGACCTTTTGGGGGAAACCGTAGCGCGTGCACGAGTTGTCTGCACGTGCATTCGCTCTTGCACCTGCACGAGAGTTTGTCGCAGAATGATCACGTGCAATCCACCACGGCGCACGGCCAGTGGACCACGTTCGATTGGTGGCCCCCGATCGGCTGGTGGCCTGAGGCGGCTCGCGATCTCCTGGTCCCGGGCCCGTCGGCCAGCGCCACGTACGTGCTCCCGCCCGAGGCGTCCTCGGTCCACTCCGCCCGCAGCTTCGCCGCCGGCACGCTGGCCGGCTGGGGCCTGACCGAGCTGGCCGAGAACATGGAGCTGGTGGTCTCCGAGCTCGCCACCAACGCCCTGCGCCACGGCCTGTGCCTCGACGACCCGCGCAGGCAGCGCACGGTCCACATGTCACTCGTCCGCCGCGGCCCCCTCGTCACCAGCGCCTTCACCGATCCAGGCTCCTCGGTGCCGGTGCTGCGATACCCTGGCCCCCTTGACACCGGCGGCCTCGGACTCCACATCGTCGAATCGCTCAGCCTCCGCTGGGGCTGGTCCGCACTCGCGCCCCACGGAAAGATCGTCTGGGCAGTCCTCTCCTGACCGGGGGTGATCTGCATTACCGTGGATGGTCATGGCTCACGGTGAGTCCCGCGCGCGACCCCATGAGAGTGCTGACAGATGGAAGATCACCTGCTCGGCTGGCTACGAACACTAGACGAGGACAGGCTTGGGCGCATCCTCGCGAACAGGCCCGACGCCATCGCCGCGCCCTGGCCCCGGCGCCTCGACACCCTCGCCCAGCGCCTGGGCAACGGTTTCGCCGTGATGGAGACCCTGCGCCGGCTGCCGCTGCCCTGCCTGCAGCTCGCCGAGGCCGCCCTGGCCATGACCCGCCCCACCCCCGGCTCGCTGGCCCGCTTCCTCAACAGGGGCGCGGAAGACGTCACCCCCTGGCTCGAACACCTCTGCGACCACGCCCTGGCCTGGCCGGGCGACGACGACGTCATCCACTTCGCCGAGGGCGTCACCCGCTACTGGTCCGCCCCGCTCAGCCTGGGCGAGCCGCTTGAGCACTACCTCAACTCCTGGTCGATCAGCAACGACGCGCTCCACGCGCTCGCCCGCTCGCTCGGCCTGCCCGCCCAGGGCAACAAGCGCCGCACGATCGCCCGCGTCATCGAGACGCTGAGTGACGCCGAGCGCCTGCGCACGCTCATCGCCGGCGCCCCCACCGGCACCGTCCCGCTGCTCGACCGCTTCGCCTGGGACGGCCCCGCACTCGACGTCGACGGCGGCACGTTCGTCACCCCCGGCACGCCCGAGAAGTGGTGCGCCGACCACGGCCTGCTCTTCCGTCCGAGCTGGCACGTCGCCGAGATCCCCCGCGAGGTGGCGATCCGGCTGCGCGGCCCCGGCTACCACCCGCCCTACCGGCCGGAAGCCCCCGAGATCGCCACCATCCCGGTCGATCCAGAAGAGGTCGACCACCTCATGACGCTGGCCGCGCCGCACGTCGTCGAGCGCTGCGCGGCACTGCTCGACAACACCTCCAAGACGCCGCTGCCGCTGCTCAAGACCGGCGGCGTCGGCGTGCGCGAGGTCCGCAGGGTGGCCAAGGAGACCGGCTGCGACGAGGACGAGACCCGCCTGCTGCTGGAGATCTGCGCCGTGGCCAGGCTGCTGGCCTGGGACGAGCCGTCCGGCGGCATGATCCCCACAGAGCGCTTCGACCGCTGGCGGCTCGACGAGGGCTCGGCCCGGCTGCGGGTGCTGCTGGCCGCCTGGTGGCGCATGGAGCGCTCCTCCCTGCGCAAGATCGACGGCAAGTACGGCACCGTGCTCGGCGACGACCCCATCGGCGGCACGCTGGCCGAAATCCGCAGAGCCGTGCTGTCGGTGCTGGCCGGCCTGCCCGCCGGCACCGCGTACGCCGACCGCGACAGCCTCATCGGGGGCGTCCACTGGCACGCGCCGCTGCTCGACGTGCGGCTGCTGCGCTCGTGCGCGCCCGCCGTGCTCGACGAGGCCCGCCTGCTCGGGCTGCTGGCCAACAACGCGCTGACCGACCTCGGCAGGGCGCTGGCCGGGCTCACCGCGCGGCCCGGCGACGAGAACGACGACGCCGTCCCCATGGTCGAGCACGACCCCATGCTGGCCGAGGCGGCCACCCGCGCGCTGGCCAGCGTCCGCAGGAGCGCGCTGTTCGGCCCCGACCTGACCGCCGTCGTCACCGGCCCGCCCTCGGCCGAGCTCGCGGCGCTGCTCGACCGCACCGCCGAGCGCGAGTCGCGCGGCGCGGCCTCGGTGTGGCGCTTCACCACCGAGAGCGTGCGCCGCGCGCTCGACCAGGGCTACGAGGCCGACACGCTGCTCGACGAGCTGGCCGCGGTCGGCACGATCCCGCAGCCGCTCGAATACCTGGTCCGCGACACCGCGCGGCGCCACGGCGAGGTGACGGTCACCACGGTCGGCTGCGTCGTCCAGGCCACCGACACCGCGCTGCTCGCCGAGATCGCCGCGCACCGGCGCCTCGGCCGGCTCGGGCTGCGGCTGCTCGCGCCGACGGTGCTGGTGAGCAGGGCGCCCGCCGACCGCACGCTGTCGGCGCTGCGCGAGGTCGGCTACTCCCCCGTGCCGGTCTCCGACACCGGGGAGATCACCATCCACCGGGCGCGCCCGGAGGAGCCGGCGGGCGGCAAGCTCATCCTGCTGCCCGGCGGGCAGGTGGCCGAGCTGTCCGACTTCCCCGGCATCATCGAGACGCCCCCCTACATGCTGGCCGAGCCCGCGCCCGACCCGTACGAGCACGCCCGCAGGCTGCTCGCCGCCGGCCGGCCCGAGGACGACAGGAGCGGCCGCACCTGGGCCATCATCGGCCGCATGGCCACCCGGCTGCCGACCGCGCAGCAGTCGCTGCTCGGGTTCGTGGTCGATCGCGGCGTGCGGGCCGGCATCACGCTCGCCGACGGGCTGACGGCCACGATCAGCCATGGCGAGCTCAAGGGCGGCGCGCTCGACGCCTGGTGCGAGGAGGCGGGCGACTACCTGGAGTTCCCGCTCGCCGAGATCGTCGAGGTGCGGGGGGCCTACTGAGCCCCGCTACTTCAGCGGCTTCGCCTTCGCCAGGTTTGCCACCAGGCCCTCCAGGAAGTCGGCGTAGCCCTGGTAGCTGAAGGGCGCCTCGGCGTTCCACGGGTAGAGCTGGCCCGCCTCGACCGCGGGGAGCTTGGCGAAGGTGGGCTTCTTCATCATCTCCTCGGGCTTGAGCGCCTGCGTGCGGGTGTCGTAGAGGATCACGTCGGCGTCGTAGGTGTCGGCGTTCTCCCAGCTCAGCGTCTGGAAGAAGCCGCCGTCGTCCACCTTGTCGGGCTTGACGACGTCGAGGCCGGCGCTGGTCAGGTGCACGATGTCGGGGTACTCGGGCGGGTTGACGATCCAGAACGCGTCGGCGCCGCCCGACACCATGAGCACCTTGAGGTTCTTGAACTCGGCCAGCTTCGCGGTGGCCGCCTCCATGCGGGCCTTGGCCTCCGGCACGCCCGCCATGTCGGCGCCGAGCGACTGGGCGAGCCGCTCGTACGTGCCGATGACCTCGGTCGCGCTCTTGCCGGTGAGCATGACGCCGACGGTCGGGGCGACCTGCTCGATGGTGTCCTTCGACTTCTCGGGCACGTACCAGAGGGTGCCCTTGACGTACATGCTGCTGACCAGGAGGTCGGGCTGCAGCGCGATGTACTGCTCGACGTTGAACTCGTCCCACACGTTGCCGAGGCCGGTGACCTTGGTGATGTCGACGTTGCCGACCTGCGGGTCCTTGCCGCCGTCGGCGAGCTTGTGGGGGCCGAAGACGCCGATCGGGCGCACGCCGAAGTCCCACAGCGCGGCGGCGGCGCCGACCTGCGCGACGATCCTGGCGGGGACCTTGGGCAGGTCGAGCTTCTTGTCACGGTCGTCGGTGAACGTCCAGCCCTGCCCGGACGGCGCGCCCGACCCGGCGGGCGACCCGGCCGGTGCCGCCTCGCCGCCGCCGTCGCCGCACGCCGCCAGTGTCAGGGCCGCCGCGAGTCCCGCCGCGCCCGCGAGGAAGCCCCTGCGAGGCAGTACCGGTCCCGACATGTGCATCTCCTAAAGGTTGCCTGGCCTTGCTTGCTTGCTGGACCATTAGATTAGCCTTGCCTAAGTTTGACTGACGACGAGAGGGGGTCGGGTGCGCCCGGCAGAGGACACGGCCCAGGTGGCCGTGAGCGGAACCGCCGCGAGGAGGGCCGAGGGGAGGGCCGGAGGGCGCCCGTCCGTGCTGGTCGCCGGGCTGGTGGTCACGTTCGCCGTTCTGGTGCTGGTCGCGCTGGCCAGCGTGGCGCTGGGCGCGCGGTCGGTGTCGTTCGGCACGGTGATCGACGCGTTCCTGGCGCCCGACGGCTCCAGCGACCACACGGTCATCCGCGAGCTGCGCGTCCCCCGTACGCTGCTGGGCCTCGGCGTCGGCGCCACGCTCGGGCTGGCCGGCGCGCTCATGCAGAGCCTGACCCGTAACCCGCTCGCCGACCCCGGCCTGCTGGGCATCAACCAGGGCGCCGCGCTGGGCGTCACGCTGGCGATCGGCGTGTTCGGGCTCGGCGACCCCACCGTGTACGTCTGGTTCGCCTTCGGCGGCGCCGCCCTGGCCTCGTTCGTCGTCTACGCGCTCGCCTCGTCGGGCCGCTCGGGATCGAACCCGGTACGCCTGGCCCTGGCCGGCGTCGCCTTCGGCATGGTGTGCACCGCGGTCGCCTCGGCCATCCTGCGCATGGACTCGCAGACCTTCGACCGCATGCGGTTCTGGCTGACCGGCTCCCTGGCCGGGCAGACGGCCGACACGCTGGTGCGGCTGGCGCCGTTCATGGTCGCCGGGCTGGTGATGGGGCTGCTGCTGGCCAGGCCGCTCAACATGCTGGCGCTCGGCGACGACGCGGGCAAGGCGCTCGGCGTCGCGGTCAACCGCACGCGGATACTCACCGGCATCGCCGTCACGCTGCTGTGCGGCGCGGCGACGGCCGCCGCGGGGCCGCTGTGGTTCGTCGGGCTCATCGTGCCGCACGCGGTGCGCGCCGCGGTGGGGCCCGACCAGCGGTGGGTGCTGCCGTACTCGGCGCTGGCCGCGCCCGTGCTGCTGCTCGGCGCCGACGTGGTCGGGCGGCTCATCGCCCGGCCGGGAGAGGTGCAGGTGGGCATCGTGTGGGCGGTGATCGGCGCGCCGATCTTCATCCTGATGGCCAGGCGGAGGCGGGTGGCGGCGCTGTGAACGTCCGCGTCGGATCCTGGTCCGTACGGCTCGCGCCGCGCGCCCTGCTCGTCACCGCGCTCCTCGTCCTCGCCGGCTTCGCCGTGAGCGTGGCGGCGCTGTCCACCGGCGAGTTCACCGTGCCGGTGCCCGACATCATCGACGCCCTGTTCGGCCAGGGCACGCCGGTCGCCGAGCTGATCGTGAGCAAGCTGCGCGCCCCGCGCGTGGTGACCGGGCTGCTGGTCGGGGCCGCGTTCGGGCTGAGCGGGGCCATCTTCCAGAGCCTGACGAGGAACCCGCTCGGCAGCCCCGACTTCATCGGCTTCACCGCGGGGGCCTCCACGGGCGGCATCATCGCCGTCGTCGCCGGCGGCTCCGCCATCATGATCGCCGGCGGCGCGCTGCTCGGCTGCGTGGTGACGGCGGCCCTGGTGTACGCGCTGGCCTACCGGGGCGGCGTGGCCGGCTACCGGCTCGTCCTGGTCGGCATCGGGGCCAACGCGCTGCTGCTGGCCGTCAACTCGTACATCCTGACCAGGGCCAACATCAACGACGCGGCCACCGCGGGCGCCTGGCTCACCGGCAGCCTGAGCGGGCGCGGCTGGGACCACGCGGGGCCCGTCGCGCTCGCGCTGGTCGTGCTGCTGCCGGTGTGCGCGGCCATCGCGCGGCCGATGCGCGTGATCGAGATGGGCGACGACGCGGCCAAGGCCATGGGCATCAGGGTCGAGGTCGTCCGCGCGGCGGCCATCGCGGCCGGGGTGCTGCTGGCCGGGGTGGCCACGGCCGCCGCCGGGCCCGTCGTGTTCGTCGCGCTGGCCGCGCCGCAGCTCGCCCGGCGGCTCACCCGCTCCCCCGGCGTCACCCTGGCGGCCTCGGCGCTGATGGGCGCCGTGCTGCTGCTAGCCGCCGACCTGGCCGCGCAGCGGCTGCTCGCCCCCACCCAGCTTCCCGTCGGCGTGCTGACCGCCGCGATCGGCGGCACGTACCTCGTCCTGCTCCTGCGAAAGGACCGCCACTGATGGTCTCCTCCCGCCTGTCCGGCACCGGCCTCACCCTCGCCTACGACCAGCGCGTCGTGGCCTCCGACCTCAGCGTGGCGATCCCCGACGCGTCCTTCACCGTGATCATCGGCCCGAACGCGTGCGGCAAGTCCACCCTGCTGCGGGCGCTCGCGCGGATGCTGAAGCCGAAGTCCGGCGCCGTGCACCTGGACGGCAGTGTGATCACGTCGCTGCCGTCGAAGGAGGTGGCGCGGCGGCTCGGCCTGCTGCCGCAGAGCTCGATCGTGCCGGACGGCATCACCGTGGCCGACCTGGTGGCCCGTGGCCGCTACCCGCACCAGAAGCTCATGCGGCAGTGGTCGAAGGCCGACGAGGCGGCGGTGACGGAGGCCATGCGCGCCACCGACGTGGCCGGGCTCGCCGACCGCATCGTGGACGAGCTGTCGGGCGGGCAGCGGCAGCGGGTGTGGCTGGCCATGGCTCTGGCGCAGGAAACGCCGATCCTGCTGCTGGACGAGCCCACCACGTTCCTGGACATCTCCCACCAGATCGAGGTGCTCGACCTCTGCGCCGACCTGCACGAGGCAGGGCGGACCATGGTGGCCGTGCTGCACGACCTCAACCAGGCCAGCCGGTACGCCACGCACCTGATCGTGATGTGCGGCGGCGAGATCGTCGCTTCGGGCGATCCGGCCGAGATCGTCACGTCCGAGCTGGTGCGGGAGGTGTTCGACCTGCGCTGCGAGATCATCCAGGACCCGCAGTCGGGCACCCCGCTCATCGTCCCCGAGTCCCGCCGCCGCCTCCGCGTCGCCGCCTCCGCCTGACCGCCACCGCCTGGTGGGCGGCTTCGACGGTTGTGGCCGGGGCGGCGTGGGGCCGCCCCGGGCCTGGTCGGTAGGCGGCTCAGTAGGCGGCTCGGTAGGCGGCTCAGTAGGCGGCGCAGCGGCGGACCGCGAGCAGGGCCAGCGCGCGGGTGACGTCGCGCAGCTCGCTCAGCCGCACCTGCTCCCTGGGGGCGTGCGCGAACCGGACGTCGCCGGGGCCGTAGTGCAGGGTCGGGATGCCGCCCGCCGTGTAGAGGCGCAGGTCGCTCCCGTACGGCGCCGCCGTCTCGGCGGGCGTCGCGCCCGTCGTGGCGGCCACCGCGTCGCGCACCTGCGTGAGCAGCTCGTGCCCGGCCGGCAGCCGCCCGCTGGCGAACTGCCCGCCCGGCCACGTGACGACCGGCGGGTTGGCCCGCAGCCAGGGGTCGGCGACGTCGGCGACCGCCTCCTCGAAGGCCGCCCGCGCCCGCGCCGGGTCCTCGTCCAGCCGCACCCCGAGCCGCCCCTCGGCGACCAGCAGGTCGGGCACGGTGCTGGCCCAGTCGCCGGCGCGGACCGTCCCGACCTCGATCGGGTACGGCAGCGCGTTCCCGGCGAACAGCTCGGGCACGTCGCGGTTGCGCTCGGCCTCCAGCCGCCTGATCGCGGCGAACACCGGCCAGAACGCCTCGATCGCGTTGACCCCCTCGTTCCTGGTGGCGCCGTGGGCGGCCCGCCCGGCGATCTCCAGCCGGAACGTCAGCGCGCCCGCGTTCGCGGTGATGACCGCGCCCGAGGTGGGCTCGCTGATCACCGCGGCCTCGGCGGTGTGCCCTCTGGCCAGGGTGGCGAACGCGCCCAGCCCGCCGTCCTCCTCGCTGATCACGCAGTGCACGGCCAGCGGCCTGGCCAGCCGGATCCCGGCGCGGTGCACGGCGCGGGCCACCGCCAGGTTCGCGACCAGGCCGGCCTTCATGTCGCAGGCGCCCCTGCCGTGCAGCACGTCGCCGGTGATGCGGGCGGCGAACGGGTCGCTGCCCGCCCACTTGGCGAGGTCGCCGGTCGGCACCACGTCCACGTGGCCCTGGAGGGCGAGGGCGGGCGGGCCCTCGCCGCCGGAGGTGACGGCGACCACGCCGTACCCCTCGCTCCGCGGCGCCTCGGTGCCGGGGAAGCCGGGGCGGCTGGTCAGGTCGGGCAGGTCGAGCTTCCAGACGTCCACGTCCATGCCGGCTTCGGTGAGCAGGCGAGCGAAGCGGTGCTGCAGCTCGGACTCGGCGTCTGTGCCGGTCACGCTGGGGACCTTCACGGTCTCGGCCAGCAGGTTCACGGTCTCGGGCGCGTCGATGGCATCGAGGACCCGGGCTTCCACGTCGTGCATGGAGCACACCTTCTCACGGGTGCGCGACGAATCGTCCTGGAGTCCGGCGCGTCCGTCTGCTCGTAAACTTGAGCGCGTGGTAGAGCCCAAGTTCGAGATTCAGATGCTGCACGACCGGGTGATGATCAGGTTGGAGCAGGAGGCCGAGGAGCGGCGCAGCGGCTCCGGGATCGTCATCCCCGCGACGGTCAAGATGGCCAACCGCCTGGCCTGGGGCGAGGTCTGCGGCGTCGGCACGAACGTGCGCTCGGTCAAGGTCGGCGACAAGGTGCTGTTCAACCCTGAGGACCAGTTCGAGGTCGAGGTGCACGCCCAGACCTATCTGGTGATGCGCGAGCGCGACCTGCACGCGGTGGCCACCCAGGAGACCGACCACGGCACCGGCCTCTACCTCTGACCCGCCCCTCTCCTACGACGTCTTCGCCCTCGTACGCGCGAAGGAGAGCCACAGGTCCGCGCGCCACGTCGCGGCGGGCACGCCGGCCAGCACCCGCGTCACCTTCCCGCTGAAGTCGATGACCGCCAGCCGGTAGGCGCGCCCGTGCGCGGTGACGGCGATGAGGTGGCTCTCGTCCCACCAGCCGAAGACCGCCTCCGGCCGGGCCGCCACCCGGCGCGCGATCGCGCCGGTGGCCGGGTCGACCAGGCAGAGCTGCTCCTTGAAGCGGGCCGGGCACCAGGTGGCCAGCCGCCGGCCCGACGGCGAGTACGCGTCCTCGGGGCCGGTGGGCAGGCCGGCGCCGGCGAGCGTGCGCAGCACCTTCCCGTCCGACGGCCGGTAGACGCGCAGGCCGGCGCCGTGCCTGGAGACCAGATTGCCGTCGGGGCTCCACCAGAAGCCCGCCTTGCGGCTGAGCCCGGCGACGCGGACCGTGCGGGCCCGCCTGGCGGCCACGTCGACGACCGTGAAGCCGAGCACCTGCCAGGCGCCGCGCACCTTCTGCTCGACGGTCAGCGCGACCCGCTTGGCGTCGCGGGACCAGGAGGCGTAGGAGGCCGTCAAGGGCTTCTTGACGGTGCGGATGGTCGTGATGCGTCCGGTGGCGCGGTCGGTGACCTGCAGCGCGTCGTAGCCGGACCGGTACGCCACCGGCACCCCCGCCGTCAGCGTGCCGCCCGGCGACACCGACACCTCCGACAGGCTCTTCTCCCAGGTGAAGGAGTTGCCGGTGGCCGATCGCAGGTAGGTGCGCTTGGTGCCGAGCCCGTAGGCCGACAGGCGGACGGGATCGCCCTTCCGTTCCTGGTACGTCATGCCGCCCGTGCCGGGCAGGGGCAGACCGGCGGCGGTCACCGCGGGAGCGGCGGGTACGAGTAAGGACAGGGCGGCGGCGAGGTGAGCGATCACGCCCCGCAGACTATGCAGCCGATCGCCGGACTTCCCGAGCGATGCCTATCGGGTCTGGACGAAGTTCAGGCCGATCTCGATGACGTCGATGCCGAGCGTGCGCAGCCCGGCGTAGACGATCGCCCCGGCGGCGGCCAGGGTGACGATGAGCACGAGGATGCGGACGGTCCAGCCCTGCCGCTTGTACCACTCCGTCCAGGCGTGCAGCGTGCGCTTGCCGAACTCCAGCAGCTTGCGCGCCCAGTGGAACTCCGTCGACAGTACCGCCAGCCCCGCGAACACGACCAGCCAGCCGGGCCCGGGGAACGGCACCATGATCAGGCCGCCCACCACCATGACCGCCCCGATGATGCCGACCACGATCTTCAGCGTGAGCGCGCCGGTGCGGGTGGCCCTGATGCCGTCGAGCCGGCCCTGGATGCCCCTGCGGCGTGCGGGCATGCCGGAGCGCGCGGCGGCCTCGTCCTTGATCACGTCGGCTTCGCCGGTGTCGGAGTTCTGAATCTGCACATTTCCCCCCGGCAGTCGGTGTGCACCCCAGGATACGGCCCGGTCTGCGGGCTCACTTGCAGCCGACTAACAAGTCAACAAACACCATTCTCCGTAAAATTTGCTGCTCAAGCAGGCTATGGCAGGCAAACATCGGTTAATGTCTGTTATGCCCGAGGTTCTGCTCCGTACCGTCACCGGCCCTGTACGCGCGGCCGCCATCGACGGCGTCGTACTCGCCCATGAGCATCTGCGCACCGACATGCGGTGGGCGGTCGGCATCGACTCCGACCCGCACCGGTGGCTCGACGAGGAGCAGACCGTCACCGCCGAGCTCCGCGAACTCCGCCAGTCAGGACGGCTCGGGCTCGTCGTGGACCTCACCTGTCTCGGCATGGGCCGCGACGCCGCCGCGCTCGCCCGCATCGCGGCCGGCAGCCGCGTCCCCGTGATCGCCGCCACCGGCCTGTACGCCGGCCCGTTCTGCCACGTCGGTGACGCCGACGTGGACACGCTCACCGCCCGCCTCATGGACGAGATCCTCAGCGGCGTGGACGGCACCGGCGTCTTCCCCGGCGTGATCGGCGAAGTCGGCTGCTGGGGCGCCGAGCCCACCGCCGCCGAGGAACGCTGCCTGGTCGCCGCCGCGCGCGCCTCCCTGCGTACCAGGCTGCCGGTCGCCACGCACGGCAGGAACGCGTTCGCGCTGCTGGAGATCCTGCTCGGCCAGAACCTGCCCGCCTCCCGCGTCGCCGTCGGCTACGCGGGCGGCGACCTCGGCACAGCAAGGAAGATCGCCGAGGCGGGGGCGTACGTCGGCCTCGGCTCCCTCGCCCTGGGCGCCGACGAGGCGGCCAGGCTCGCGCTCGGCCTCATCGAGGACGGCCACGCCGGCCGCCTGCTGCTCAGCACCGGCCTGAGCCGGGTCGCCCAGGTGCGCAGGTACGGCGGCCCCGGCTACGCCGACCTCTTCGAGGCGCTGCTGCCCCGCCTGCGCGAGGCCGGCGTCGGCGACGACGTCCTCCACACGATCACCCACGCCAACCCGCTGCGCTGGCTGACCGAGTCCCTGAGCGCCTCCTGAAGGCCCGCCCTTGACCTCAACCAATGTCAAGGTTGCAGACTGAGGCGCATGATCTTCACAGCCGCAGAACAGGACTATCTCACCGGCCAGCACCTCGGCCGGCTGGCCACGGTCGCCCCCGGCGGGCAGGTGCAGAACAACCCGGTCGGCTACTTCCTGGACGCCGGGACCGGCACGATCACCATCGGCGGGCACGCGATGGGCGCGTCGAAGAAGTTCGGCAACGTGCGGCGGGGCAGCACGGTTTCGCTCGTGGTGGACGACCTGGCCTCCGTGGACCCGTGGGTGGTGCGCGGGATCGAGATCAGGGGCACCGCGCAGGCGCTGGCCGACGTGGATCCGCCGCTGCCGTTCTTCTCCCGCGAGGTCATCAGGATCACGCCGACCAAGATCATCTCGTGGGGTCTGGACGGCGACCGGCAGAGCCGCACCCCCTGAAAGCTCGCTAAGATCGGGGCTACGACAAGCCTGATCGGGTGGGGGATGGCGACCGAGGACTCCCGGCTGCGGCACACGCGCGGCGACGGGCGGTGGCGTAGGCCGCTCGCCGCGCTGTCGCGCCTGCGCAGGGCGGGCGACGTGCCGGTCGTGGTCATGCTGGCGTGGGCCGGGTGGCTCGCGGTGCCGTGGTCGTTCAGCGGCCTCGCCCAGGCCCGCGCCGCCTACGCCGCAGCCGCCGCCGACCCCTCCCACCACCAGCCCGCCGCCACCCGCCCCTCGGAGAATGCGACCGCCGGCGGCGCGGCATCCCGCTCCCCCGGCCACTCGGAAGTAGCGACCGCCGGCAGCACGGCATCCCGCTTCCCCGCGGGCTCCGCGCCTTCCGTCGCCGCTCTGACCCGCCCCGAGCACGCGTCCCTCGCGGATGCCGACGCGCGGCAGGCGACCTGGGGCATCCCGGCCGCGCACACGGCACCGGTCGGCACCATCCGCGCGCTCGACCCGCCCTCACCCACCGCCGACACCGCCGCACAAGCCGGCACCATCCGGGCGGTCGACCGGCCCGCGGGCACAGCCGATGCCGCTGCGGTGAGCGCCGCCCCGACGCACGCCGCCCTCGCCGGCACGACCCCGTCGGACACCGCCCTTACCGGCACGACCCCGTCGGACGCCGCCCTTTTCGCCGCAGCCCCGTCGGACGCCGTCGCGGTGGAGCGGGCCAGGATCGCCGGGGTGGTACACGACGTGGCCGGGCACGGGCTGGCGGCGATCGCGATGCAGGCGGGTGTCGCGCTCGTCACGCTCGACGACGACCCCGAGCAGGCGCGGGCCTCACTGCTGGCGATCAAGGAGACCAGCACGACCGCGTTGGCGCAGCTTCGGGCGGCGCTCGACGGCATCGACCCACCGGGCGGCGACCTCGCCGGGCTCATCGACGGCGTACGCGCGGCGGGCCTGCCGGTGGACCTCGATCCCCCACGCCTGACCGTCCCCGCCCACCTCCAGGACACCGTCTATCAGGTGGTCCGCGAGTCACTCACCAACGTGCTCCGCCACGCCGGCCCCACCCGCGCACTCGTCCGCGCGAGCGAGAGCGCGGACACGTTCGTGGTGGAGATCGCCGACCGGGGCACCGGCCCACGGACGGGGGATGTGAAAGGACGCGGCCTGTCCGGAATGCGCGCCCGCGTGCTTGAGGCAGGCGGCCACCTCACAACCGGCCCCCGACAGGGCGGCGGCTTCCAGGTGCTGGCCCACTTCCCCCAGACATCCACATGATCTCCACATTGGGGCTCTCGCGAGAGCGGCGGCTTCCGGATGGTGGCCCGCCTCCCCCGGGCGTCCGCGCGACCGCCGCTTCGGGTGAAGCGTCCGCGCGACCTTCCCGCTGGGCGAAGCGCCCGCACCCTCGCCCCGCCCCCATGACCGCTGAGGTGTCCTCATGACCGCCGCGCCGGATGAGGCGGCTGCGGCGGTGCGGGTGGCGGTGGCTGATGATCAGGCTGTCGTGCGGATGGGGTTGCGGGCGTTGCTCGACCGCGCCGAGGGGCTGAGCTGGGCCGGGGAGGCGGCCGACGGGCGGGAGGCGCTGGCGTTGCTGCGGCGGGTCCGTCCCGACGTGCTGCTGCTCGACATCCGCATGCCCGGCATGGACGGCCTCGACACCCTGCGGGCCATCGCCGCCGACCCCGGCCTGCGCGGCACCAAGGTGGTCGTGGTGACGACGTTCGCCGTCGACGAGTACGTCTTCGCCGCACTCCAGGCCGGCGCCAGCGGTTTCGTGCTCAAGGACAGCGCCCCCGACGAGCTGGTCAACGCCGTACGCGTGGTCGCCGCTGGTGAGGCGTTGCTGTCGCCCGCCATCACCAGGAAGGTGATCGGCCTGTTCGGGCGGCACGGGGGCGGCCCGGTGGAGGGGGTCGAGACGCTGACGCCGCGCGAGCGAGAGCTGGTGGCGTGGGTGGCGACGGGCCGGTCGAACGAGGAGATCGCCAAGGAGCTGACGATCAGCCCCGACACCGTACGCACCCACGTCAGCCGCGCCATGGTGAAGCTGCACGCGCGGGACAGGGCACAGCTGGTGGTGTTCGCGATGCGCGCCGGCCTCGCCCTGCCCACCTGACCCCGCGCAAGGGTCAGCGCAGGAAGCCCTCGTAGTTGCGCTGCTGGAGCTGCGACTCGATCTGCTTCACCGTGTCGAGCCCGACCCCCACCATGATGAGCACGCTCGTCCCGCCGAACGGGAAGTTCTGCTGCGTCCCAGGATCGCGCAGGATGGCGAACGCGATCAGCGGCAGCAGCGCCAGCACCGCCAGGTACGCGGCCCCGGGCGCGGTGAGCCGGGAGACGAGGAACCCGAGGTATTGGGCGGTCGGCCGCCCCGGCCGGATCCCGGGCACGAACCCCCCGAACTTCCGCAGGTTGTCCGCCACCTCGGCGGGATTGAAGGTGATCGACACGTAGAAGTAGGCGAAGGCGGCGATGAGCACCACGTACGCCGTCATGTAGAGCGGATGCGCCCCGGAGGTGAGGTTGATCTCGACCCAGGTCCGCGCCGCGTCCGGGAGCATCGGCGCGACCAGCGTCGGCAGGTACAGCAGGGACGAGGTGAAGATGACGGGCACGATGCCGGCCTGGTTCACCTTGAGCGGGACGTACGTGCTCGTCCCCCCGTACGACCGCCGCCCCACCACCCGCCGCGCGTACTGCACGGGCACCCGCCGCTGCGCCTGCTCGACGAAGACCACGGCGGCCACCAGGCACAGCCCGGCCGCGAGCATGACGGCGAAGCTCACCGGGCTGATGACGAAGATCCGCGACATGTACCCCGGGAAGACCGCCACGACCTGCGTGAACATCAGCAGCGACATCCCGTTCCCGATCCCCCGGTCGGTCATCAGCTCGCCCATCCACATGACCGCGCAGGCGCCCGCCACCATGGTCAGCACGATCACGGTGACGCTGAGCAGCCCCGGGTCGCGCAGCAGCGGCCGGGCGCAGCCGGGCAGGAGCCGGCCTGCGCGGGCGAGGGAGACGACGGTGCCGGCGTTGAGCAGGGCGAGGCCGACGGTCAGGTAGCGGGTGTACTGGCTGATCTTGGCCTGGCCGTTCTGCCCCTCCTTCCTCAGCAGGTCGAGGCGGGGCACCACGACGGCCAGGAGCTGCATGATGATGCTGGCCGTGATGTACGGCATCACGCCGAGCGCGAACACCGACAGGTGCAGCATCGCGCCGCCGCTGAGCAGCTGCACCATGTCGAGGAGGCCGCCCTCGGCGGATCCGGCGCATTCGCGGACGGCCACGACGTCCACGCCGGGCGCGGGCAGCGTCTGCCCCAGCCGGAACAACCCGATGAGCGCGAGGGTGAACAGCAGTTTCCCGCGTAGCTCCGGCACGCGGAAGGCCCTGGTCAAGACGGTCAGCATGGGCAAGAAGTCTGACCGGGGGCGGGCCGGGCGTCGTCCGCCGAGACGAGGCACCGGCGTACGCGGATCCGCGTACGTTGATCACGTGACGACTGTGTGGGTGATCAGCGGGCCGCCTGGCGCGGGCAAGTCGACGGTGGCGGCGGAGCTGCTCGCGCGGCTCGACCCGGCGCCCGCGCTGCTGGACAAGGACACCGTCTACGGCGAGTTCGCGGGCGCGGTGCTGCGCGCCCACGGCCGTCCGGACGGCGAGCGCGAGGGCCCCTGGTACGACGAGCACGTCAAACGGTACGAGTACGCCGGCCTGACCCGGGTGGCCCGGCAGATCAGGAGCCACGGCTGCCCGGTCGCGCTGGACGGCCCGTTCACCACGCAGGTGCACGACGCGGCCCGCTGGGAGCGGTGGGTGGCGGAGCTGGGCGGCCCGCCGGTGCGGCTGCTGTGGGTGCGCTCGGACGGGCCGACGCTGCGCGAACGGCTGGTGGCGCGGGGTCTGGCGCGCGACGCGGGCAAGCTCGCCGCGTTCGATGACTACCTGCGTAATATCCGGGTGGACGAGCCGCCGGTCGTCCCGCACCTGGAGATCGACAACCGTCCCGGCGCGGCGCCGATCGGCGAGCAGCTCACGGCGGCGGCCTGGGTCACGCCACCCGGTAGTGGTCGTCCCGGACGTCCATGATCGCCATGTGGCCGGGCAGGTGGCCGATCGCGTAAGGCACCCCGCTGGCCAGCACCGCCTGCTGCGGCGTCACCCCGCACGCCCAGAACAGCGGCACCTCGCCCGCCCGCACCTCCACCGGGTCGCCGTAGTCGGGCGCGGCGAGGTTCTCGACGCCGATGGCGGCCGGGTCGCCGGTGTGCACGGGCGCGCCGTGCACGCTCGGGTAGCGGCCGCTCACCTCGACGGCGGTCGCCACCAGCTCTTCCGGCACCGGCCGCATCGACACCACCAGCGGCCCCGCAAGGCTGCCGGTGGACTCGCAGGGGATCGAGGTGACGTACATCGGCACGTTCGTCCCCGCCTCCAGGTGCCGCACCGGCACCCCGGCGGCCAGCAGCGCGCGCTCGAAGGTGAAGCTGCACCCGATGAGGAACGGCACCAGGTCCGCCCGCCACTCCGCCACCACGTCGTCCAGGTCGGCCACCGCCCGCCCGTCGCGGTAGAGGCGGTAGCCGGGCAGGTCCGTACGCAGGTCGCCGGAGAACAGCTCGGTCGACCACACCCCAGGCTCGCCCACGTCGAGCACCGGGCACGCCTGCGGGTTGCGATGGGCGAACAGCAGCAGCTCGTAACGCAGCTCGCTGGGCACGGCGATGAGGTTGGCCTGCGTCCAGCCCCGGCACCAGCCGGCGGTAGGCACCCGCTCGCCGGTGCGGAAGCGCTCCCGCGCCTGCGCGGGGCTCAGGTCGGCGACGTCCACCTCTCGACACTATGAGCCCTGAGTGCGGCGGTCCACCATTTGACATCCCGGCTCTCGTCAACCTACGTTGACCTTGTGAGCGTCAACGTGGGTTGACGAGAGTTCTAGGGGGTTTCGTGAACGCGTTGTCCGTCGCCGTGGCGGCGAACCTGCCCGTGCTCCTGTGGGGCGCGCCGGGCACCGGGAAGACGTCGGCCGTGCTGGCGCTCGGCGAGCGGCTCGGGCTGCCGGTCGAGGTCGTGGTCGGCTCGATCAGGGAGCCGAGCGACTTCGCCGGGCTGCCCGTGCTGCGGGACGGGCGCACCTGGTTCGCGCCGCCCCGGTGGGCGGAACGGCTCGCCGAGTCGGGCACCGGCATCCTGTTCCTCGACGAGCTGACCACCGCGCCGCCCGCCGTCCAGGCCGCGATGCTGCGGGTCGTGCTCGAACGGGCCGTCGGTGACCTGACGCTGCCGGCCTCCGTACGCGTCGTCGCCGCCGCCAACCCGCCCGAGCAGGCCGCCGACGGGTGGGACCTGTCGGCGCCGCTGGCCAACCGGCTCATCCACCTCGACTGGACGGTCAGCGCCGCCTCGGTCGCCGACGGGTTCACCGCCGGTTTCCCGCCGCCGTCCCTGGACGGGCTCGATCCGGCCGCCGTCCGTCCCGCCGACGTGTCACGTTCGCGGGCGCTGGTGGGGGCTTTCCTGCGGGTACGGCCTGAGCTGGTGCTCTCCGTCCCCGACGGGCCCTCCCGCGCCTGGCCGAGCCCCCGTACCTGGGAGCTGGCCGCCACGGCCCTCGCCTACACGGGGGCGTCCGAGGCCGTACGGGCCGAGCTGGTGGTCGGCGCGGTCGGGGAGGCGGCCGGGTTCGAGCTGCTGTCCTGGCTGCGCGACCTCGACCTGCCCGACCCCGAGACCCTGCTCAGCGACCCCACCGCCCCGCTGCCGGACCGCGTGGACCGGGTGCACGCCGTGCTCGGCTCAGTGGTCGCGCACGTCGCCGCCGACGGGAGCGCGGACACGTGGCAGCGCGCCTGGACGCTGATCGCCCGCGTGGCCCGCCACACTCCGGACGTGGCCGCCACCGCCGCCCGCTCCCTGGCCGCCCGCCGCCCCAGGGGCGCCGTCCTGCCGGGCACGGTCCTGCACCTCACTCCCATCCTCCGCTCCGCCGGGCTGCTGCCATGACCGGGCGCGAGCGGGAGATCGGTGAGCGGTTCGCGGCGGCGCGGTTGTGGGCGGCGGCGCGGGCGCCGTACCTGACCTCGGCGCTCTTCGCCCTCCAGCCGCTCGTCCACGACACCGCACCGCCCCGCCCCTCGGCCGACGAGCACGGGAACGTGCACCTCGACCCCGCCGCCACCCTGCCCGTCCCCGAACTCGGCTGGTGGCTGCTCCACCACGTCGGCCATGTCCTGCGCGACCACCACACCCGCGCCCGCCCGTACGAGGAGACGGCCCTGCGCTGGGCCCAGGCCGCCGATGCCGAGATCAACGACGACCTCGCCCGCCTGGACGCCGTCCCCGCCGACGCCATCACCCCGGACACCCTGGGCCTGCCCGACGGCCTGCTCGCCGAGCGCTACGCCGAGCTGCTCGACCTCATCGACGTCCCGCCCGGCCTGGCTCCCTGCGCGCCGCCGCCGTTCACCGGCCCCGAGTCGATGACGTCCCTGGAACGCGAGCTGCTGGCCAGAGCCGTCGCCGCCGAGATCGACGCCAGAGGGACGGCTCCTGGCGGCTGGCGGCGCTGGGCCGAGGCGGTGCTGCGTCCCGAGGTGGACTGGCGGGCGCGGCTGGCCCGCCTGGTCAGGAGGGGCCTCGCGCAGGCGTCCGGCCGGCTCGACTACAGCCACCGCCGCCCGTCCAGACGCGCCTCCGCGGCGCCGTCGATCGTGCTGCCCGCCCTGGTACGCCCGCTCCCCCGGGTCGCGGTGCTGGTCGACACGTCGGGCAGCGTGGCCCGTGCGGCGCTGGAACGGGCCCTCACCGAGCTGGACGGCATCCTCCGCGCGACCGGCCACCAGTGGGTCGACGTGACGTGCTGCGACACGCAGGCGTACCCGGCGCAGCGGGTCAGGTCGGCGGCCCAGGTCGAGCTGGCCGGCGGTGGCGGCACGGACCTGCGCCCCGGCTTCGAGGCCGCGGCCCCGGGCGCGGACCTGCTGGTCGTCCTCACCGACGGCAACACCCCGTGGCCCGACCGCCGGCCACGCCCCCAGGTCGTGGTCTGCCTGTTCGGCACCGGCCCCGAGCCACCGCCGTGGGCGCACACCGTACGCGTGACTGAAGGAAGTGCCGCATGACCGACACACCCCGCGAGGACCGCTCCGCGGAGCAGTCCTGCACGCTGGGCGAGCTGCGTCGGTGGCGGGCGGCCGGGTTCGGGCGGGAGGAGGCAGCGGCCTGGCGGGAGGCCGGCGTGACCGATCCCGGCGACGCCCGCCTGTGGGCCACCGCCGCCGCCACGCCCGCGACCGTCACCGCGTGGCAGCGCGCCGGGATGACGCCGGCCGACGCCGTACGCTGGCACGAGCTGGGCGTCGCCCCGCACGACGCGGCCCGCAGGCACCTCGCCGGCGAACGCCCGCGCCGCGTCCGATTCTTGGCCCGCCTGGCCACGCCCGAGCCCGAGCTGCCCGACCCGGCCGTCACGGAGGCGCTGCGCCGGCTGCTGCGCGCGGGCGTGCCTGCGGCGGTGGCCCGCGCGTACGCCGACGCGGGCTGGGACGGCGACGAGGCCCTGGAGTGGGCGCGGCGGCGGGTGGATCAAGGGGACGCGCGGCTGTTCCGGGCACTCGGCTTCACCGCCGCCGAGGCCGCCGCGCTCGGCCGTCCCGCCCTGGAGGTCATGGCGGCCTGGTGGGGCGCGGTGCCCCTGGCCGAGGTGGCCGCCTGGTGCGCGGCCGGGCTCACGCCGGAGGAGGCCTCCGCCCAGCGGGCAGCGGGCGTCACGGCGGAGCAGGCGGGTGTGCTCAGGGCACTGTCGTCATTCGGCGCGGAAGGGGCACCGCCGCCAGCCGGCACATGAGAGGCGCTGCCACCGCCCGGCACATGAGGGGCACTGCCATCGCCCGGCACATGAGGGACGCTGCCGCCGCCCGGCACATGAGGCGCTGCCGCTGCCGGCACATGAGGGGGCGCTGCCATCGCCCGGCACCAACCCGCCTTGGGCCAGGGCGCGGCCACCGCTTGAAGCCCGCCGCTGCCGCCTGGGGCATCCAGCCGAGCCCCGTCCCCGTCAGTACTCGACCTCGAACGTGTGCGGCCCCAGCCCGTACTCGTCGCCGAGCGGCACCACGTACCCATGCTCGATCAACGTCGAGAGGCTCTTCCGCACCTCCTCCTCGCCCAGCCCGCACGCGCGCGTCAGCCCGTCGAGCCGGGCGGCGCCGGACGTGACGGCCTGGGCGGCGACGGCCTCGTAGACGTGGAAGTCCACGTCCGACAGGGCCTGCACATCGTGTCCTTCGGTCATGACCGCTGCCTCGCTCCCTCCCTCAGCCTGGCGGGGTCGACCTCGCGGTCGGGGAAGCGACGCAGGTACTCGGCCTCCAGCTCGCTGGTGCGGGAGGTGTGGTGGGCGAGGGCGTCGTCCGATCCGTGGAAGAACGTGTCGCTTCTGGTGGCGTGCAGCTGGCGCAGCTCGCGTACGACGTCTTCGTCGCTGAGCTGGGCGGGGTCTATTCCCATGGTCGTCATGCGCTCCCCCTACCCCAGGAACCCTCGACCAATATCTGTCACAATTCCTGACATAGAGGCATTGTCTGTAAGAGACCGCCGCTTTACCTTCCCGTTATGGACCTCGAGCTACGGCACCTCAGGATCGTCCGCGCGGTCGCGGACGCGGGAAGTGTGAGCAAAGCCGCGTCCCTGCTCGGGCTGGCACAACCGGCCCTGACCGCGCAGCTCAAGCGCATCGAGAGGGTGCTCGGCGGCGCCCTCTTCGAGCGCGACCGCCACGGCGCCAGGCCCACCCGCCTCGGCGAACTCGTGCTCGCCCGCGCGCGTGTGCTTCTCCCCGCAGCCAAAGAACTGCAGGACGAAGCCGTACGTTTCGCCCAGGCCCCCTCCCCCGGTTTCCGCATCGGCGCCACCAACGGGCCGATACTGGGCGGGCTGGTCGACCGGCTCGCCGCCGAGCGGAAGGTCAGCACGTACACGTCGTGGTCGACGTACGAGCTGAACAGCATGGTCGAGCTCGGCCGCCTCGACTACGTGCTCACCGGCGCCTGCGGCGACTCCGGCACCCCCACCGGCACGCTCGTCTGGGAGACCATCAGCCTCGACCCGGTCTTCTGCCTGGTCTCCGTCGATCACCCGGTCGCGCGGGAGAAGGAGGTGCAGCTGGCCGACCTCGCCGACGAACAGTGGGCGGTCACGCCGGGCGACGGCTGCTTCGCCGACTGCTTCGCGATGGCGTGCGCGCGGGCCGGGTTCACGCCGGGAACGATCTACGAGACCGACGTACCGACCTGCACCCACCTCGCCCAGGTCGGCCGGGCCGTCGTCCTGTGCCAGGCCACCCACCAGCCCGCCCAGGGGCTGATCATGGTGCCGCTGGCCGGCGCGCCGCTGCGCTGGCGGCAACTCCTCGGCCGCCACCCCACCGCCCCCGAAGCCGCCTGGGTGATCTCGCAGGCCAAACAGGCCCATCTGGACGCCGTACGCCGCAGCCCGGTCTACTCGGACTGGCTGGTCCGCAACCCCGGCTACGGCACCGCCCCCTAACCCCGCCCACGTCAGGGAGCCGCGCCCCCTGACCACGCGAAGCACCCCAACCCTCCCCACCCGCCCCCTCCCGACCGGCCCCCGCCCGGCAGTACGCCCACGGAGAATATGATCGTTCCGCACTCCACCAACCCCAGCAGACATGGAATGATGTCGGGGGAACCGTTCTCCCCGCCTGGCCCGGCACCACGACCGGATCCGATGCTCTAGCCTTGGTTAGCGCCTAGGCCACGGCAAGATCCTTCCGGTCGCCGCGCCAGACACGACACAACTTCATCCAGGGGCGGTAGCTCAGCCGGTCAGAGCATCGGACTCATAATCCGTGGGTCGTGGGTTCAAGTCCCACCCGCCCTACTCACCAACACTGCGTCCGACCTGGGGTTTCTCGGTTCTGGCCGACCTCGGAGCTCGTCATTGGTTATGGCTGGTTGCTCGCTGATCGCTCGGCGGCGCGGGTTGTGTAAGTGGTAGATCATTTAGGCTGGCCATCGTCACGACAGACCTCAGCGACCATCAAGAGAAGAGCAAGCCGGAACACCTGCACCGGCCCACTCCCCCAACTCACAGCACCGGGGCGGTCACCTTCTGGTTCCCGAGCATGTTCACCCCACCCCCGCCCAGTGATCGAGCGGACTTTTCGTCCGCTGGTCTCTCGCCTCAGAAAGGCGAGGCCCGCAGCTCGCGCTGCGGGCCCCCATTTGGACTACGGATGCTCAGACGCGAGCAGGCAAAGTGATCAAGCGCGTGTGACCGGCGTCCGGCGCGGCGCTGATGAGAGCGGCGGTGGACTCGGCGGCCGCGCGGGCCACCTCCGGGTAGACGCTGGTGAGGGTGTCGCGGGTGAAGGTGGAGGAGACAAGCCCGAGCGTCTCTTGCACGATCTTCACGTCGACCCCGGCGGCCAACATCAGGGACGCAGCCCCATGCCGGAGGCCATGCAGCCGCACCGGTGGTAGACCCGCCTCATAAGACAGCAGGTAGGACTGGTCGCTGACGTGCTGCGGATGCAGCGGGCGGCCGATCTCGTCGGTGAGGGCGAATCCGCAGTCTTGCCAGGTCTCCCTCGCGGCCAGCCGTTCGGCGGTCTGCGCCTTACGGTGGCTGCGCAGTGCGGTGACGGAGTCGGCGTCCAGGGCGATAGTGCGGTCGCCGGCCTCGGTATCCAGCGCCAGCAGCGCACTGGGGTCCTCCAGTTCCTGCTTCCGCCCACCGCAGAGGATGCGCCCTCGCTCACGAAACAGCGATCAGGCAACCCGCGTCTCCACGCTCGGAATTCCTGACCAACCCTCAGCTATTCGGCGTTGCTAGGTACTGGTAGTCAGTGTTACTTTATACCAGTAGTCAGCGTCACCGAGTAGCTGAAAGGGAGGTGCTCCATGGGCAAGCTCGTGACGGAGATGCTCAAGGGCACGCTGGAGGGCATCGTCCTGGCGATCCTGTCCGCCCGTCCCGCCTACGGCTACGAGATCACGGCAAGGCTGCGCGACCAGGGCTTCATCGACATCGCCGAAGGCACCATCTACGCCCTGCTGGTCCGGGTCGAGCAGCGCGACCTCGTCGACGTGGAGAAGGTCCCGTCGGAAAAAGGGCCGCCGCGCAAGGTGTACTCCCTCAACGACCAGGGGCGGGAGTACCTCGAAGAGTTCTACAGGACCTGGAGCTTTCTGGCCGAGAGGCTCGAACAGCTCCGCGAAGGGAGCAAGTAGACGTGGCCGACGAATCGAAAAATCGCTACCTGCAGTACCTGCAGCTCGTCACCGGGCCGCTGGAGGAGAAGAAGCGCTGGTGGCAGTACAAGGCGCGCATCAAGCATCTCCCCGACAACTACCGCACGGCCGTCGAGGCGCTGGAGCGATACCTGATGCACTTCGGGCCGGCCGACGGTGCCGGCGCGATGGCGATGTACGAGGACCTCGCCGACCTGTTCGAGCAGAGCGCCGCCGACCGCACCCCCATCCGCGACATCTTCGGCGACGACCCCGTGGAGTTCGTCGAGGCATTCATGGCCAACTACCCCCTCGGCCAATACCGCACCCGCGAGCGCAACCGCTTCACCAGCGCCATCGACCGCGCCGCAGAACAAGACAGGACACAGTGATGACGACCCAGCAACCCCCCGCCATCCAGGTGCACGGCCTGGAGAAGTCCTACAAGGACCTGCAGGTGCTGCGCGGCGTGAACTTCGAGGTGGCGCGCGGCAGCATCTTCGCCCTGCTCGGCTCCAACGGAGCCGGCAAGACCACCGCCGTGAAGATCCTGTCCACGCTGCTCAAGCTCGACGCCGGTACCGCCCGCATCAACGGCTTCGACGTCGCCACCCAGGCCGCCGACGTGCGCGAGTCGATCAGCCTCACCGGCCAGTTCGCCGCCGTGGACGAGATCCTCAGCGGGCGCGAGAACCTCGTCCTGGTCGCCCGCCTGCGCCACCTCAGGAACCCCGGCAAGATCGCCGACGACCTGCTCGCCCGCTTCTCCCTCACCGACGCAGGCGGCCGGAAGGTCGCCACCTACTCCGGAGGCATGCGCCGCCGTCTGGACATCGCGATGAGCCTGATCGGCAACCCGCCGGTCGTCTTCCTCGACGAGCCCACCACCGGCCTCGACCCCCAGGCCCGCATCGAGGTCTGGCAGGCCGTTCGCAAGCTCGCCCAGGGCGGCACCACGGTGCTGCTCACCACCCAGTACCTGGACGAGGCCGAGCAGCTCGCCGACCGGATCGCGATCCTGCACGAGGGCCGCATCCTCGTCAACGGCACCCTGGACGAGCTCAAGCGGCTGCTGCCGCCCGCCGAGGTCGAGTACGTCGAGAAGCAGCCCACCCTCGAGGACGTCTTCCTCTCCCTCGTCGGCACGAAAGCCTAAGGAACCCCCACCATGAGCAAGCATTTCTTCGGCGACACCACCGTCCTGCTGGGGCGGTCACTGCGCCACATCACCCGCAGCCCCGACACGATCATCACCACCGCGATCATGCCGATCGCCATGATGCTCATGTTCGTCTACGTCTTCGGCGGCGCGATCAGGACCGGGTCGGACTCCTCCTACGTGAACTACATGTTGCCCGGCATCTTGCTCATCACCGTCGCCTCGGGCATCGCCTACACCGCCTACCGCCTGTTCATGGACATGCAGGGCGGCATCTTCGAGCGTTTCCAGTCGATGCCGACCGCCCGCTCGTCGGTGCTCTGGGCGCACGTGCTGACCTCGCTGGTCGCCAACCTGGTCTCGCTCGTGGTCGTCATGCTCGTGGCGCTGCTGATGGGCTTCCGCTCCAGCGCCGGCGTGCTGGCCTGGCTGTCGGTGGCGGGCATCCTCGTCCTGTTCACCCTGGCGCTGACCTGGATCGCCATCATCCCCGGTCTGACGGCCAAGACCATGGAGGGCGCCAGCGCGTTCTCCTACCCCCTCATCTTCCTGCCCTTCCTCAGCTCCGCCTTCGTGCCCACCGACAGCATGCCCACTCCGCTGCGCGTCTTCGCCGACAACCAGCCGGTCACCTCCATCGTCAACGCCATCCGCGCCCTGTTCGCCGGCCAGCCGGTCGGCAACGACATCTGGATCGCCCTGGGCTGGTGCGTCGGCATCCTCGTCGTCGCCTACGCCTTCGCCATGAACACCTACCGCCGCAAGATCTCCTGAGGAGCCCCCATGACCCACACCCTCCCCTCCATGCCCACCAGCCGTCAGCCCGGCTGCCCCTTCGACCCGCCCAAGGAGCTGATCGACGCCCGCGAGCAGAGCCCGATCAGCCACTTCACCTTCCCCGACGGCCACCAGGGCTGGGTCGTCACCGGCTACGAGCTGACCCGGCAGATCCTCGCCGACCCGCGCTTCAGTTCTCGCCGGGAGCTGATGAAGCACCACCCGACCGTCGACTACGGCGACATCGAGGTGCCCCCGGCGCCGCCCGGCGAGTTCCTGCTGATGGACGAGCCGCAGCACGGCCGCTATCGCAAGCCGCTGGTCGGCAAGTTCACCGTCCGCCGGATGCGGCTGCTCACCGAGCGCGTCGAGCAGGTCACCGCCGAGCACCTGGACGCCATGGAGAAGGCCGGGCCGACCGTGGACCTGGTGACCGCATTCGCCAAGCCGATCCCGGCCATCGTGATCTGCGAGCTGCTCGGGGTGCCGTACGAGGATCGCGGCTTCTTCCAGGAGAACATCGACAAGTTCCTCGGCGGCGAGGTGGGCGACGAGGAACTGTTCGCCGCCTACCTCGCCACGCAGCAGTACCTCGCCGAGCTGATCACGGCCAAGCGGGCCGACCCCACCGACGACGTGCTCAGCGACCTGCTCAACAGCGACCTGACCGACGAGGAGCTGAAGGGCATGGCCCTGATCCTGCTGTCGGCCGGCTTCGACACCACCGCCAACATGATCGCCCTGGGCACCTTCGCCCTGCTGCAGAACCCCGACCAGCTCGCCGCGCTGCGCGCCGACCCCTCCCTCGCCGACCAGGCCGTGGAGGAGCTACTGCGCTACCTGACGGTCGCCAAGCAGTTCTTCCGGGTCGCCCTGGAGGACGTCGAGCTGGGCGGCCACACCATCAAGGCCGGCAGCACGGTCGTCCTGTCCCTGTCCACCGCCAACCGCGACCCCGACCGCTTCACCGACCCGCACCGGCTTGACGTGCACCGGCAGGAGGGCGGCCACCTGGCCTTCAGCCACGGCGTCCACCAGTGCCTGGGCCAGCAGCTCGCCCGCGTCGAGCTGCGGGTGGCGCTGCCCGCGCTGCTCGGCCGCTTCCCCACGCTCCGTCTGGCCGTGCCCGCCGACGAGGTCGCCCTGCGCCCCGAGGCCGCCGACATCTACGGCGTCAAGAGCCTCCCGGTCACCTGGGACGCCTGACCACGAACCGACGTCGGGGCGAGGGCTCGTACGAGCCAGACGCTTTACCGACTCCTCATCACTCGCACGACGCTGACCAGCACCTGCCCTGTCCCATCCCGCACCCCTGATATGCGGATCCACGGCAACTCACGCCGCCGCTCCAGTGACGCGGGCCCGGTCGATTCGACCACTCCAGACGGGGTACGGCTGCTCGACCCCCCGGCCGTCGAGCGGCTGGGTGCGACGCTGTCCGCCCGCACCATCGCGGCGCTGTCCGCCCGCACCATCGCCGCGCTGGCCCGCTCGTCACCGATCTGGCCCCGGTGCCGGGCAGCCCCGGCGGGCTCGTGCTGCCGTCAGAGCCCGTCGCCGGGCATGGTGGTGGACGCCAACGAGCTGTCGGTGCGGCACCACACGCCGGCGATCAGCAGACACGCCGGAAGCAAGACGTCGGAGACGTTGCGCATCCGTTCGACAGGCAGGATGCGGCACGGCCGGTCGACGTCCGCCGGCAGACGCCACCGCCCTTACGTGGCATGGCGCCAGGCGACGTGCCTGTCTGCCGGCTCGTCCTGGGCGTGTCCGCCCCTCGTGCCTCGCTGACGGCTGCCCATGAGCGCCGAAACGGGGCTCGCAAGATCGAACACTGCAGATAAGGACATTCATGATGAGACACGACAACCACCGCTTTTCCACAGCAGGGCTGCGCAGACTGCGCGACGTGCTGGCGCGACATGTCGAAACGGTGCCGATTCCTGGGCGGGTTCCCGGGCCCGCCCGCCGGAGCGGTCAGGCGCACGCCGGAGCGATCGGGACGATGCGCCGTGACGGTGCCGGGCCGAGACGCCGGCACACCGTCTTCCGGCCGGTGGCGGTCACGGCGCTGGCGGCCGGGCTGTTGGCCGGGACGATCGCACCCGCGGTGGCCTCCGCGGACAGCAACACGGCCGTGCCGAAGGCCGCCGCGGGACAGGATCGCCCGGAGCTGCAGCAGGCCATCCAGGCGTTCGTCGATGCCGGTTTCCTCGGGGTACAGCTGCGAGTGCACGATGAGCGGGGCGAGTGGGTCGGCGGCGCCGGGGCGCGCAAGCTGGGCGCAGGCGCGAAGCCGCCGAGCAACGGGCATTTCTGGGTGGGCAGCGTGACCAAGACCTTCGTCGCGACCGTGGTGTTGCAGCTGGTGGCCGAGGGCAAGATCGGGCTGGACGCCCCAGTAGCCCGCTACCTGCCCAAGCTCGGGCTGGACCGGCGGATCACGGTGCGGATGCTGCTGCAGCACACCAGCGGCCTGTTCAACTACACCGGCGACCTCGACCCCGACGGGAAGTGGGTGCCCGGTCTCCCCGCGACCGGCAAGGAGTGGCTGGACAACCGGTTCCACTCCTACCGGCCGCAGGAGCTGGTGCGGTTCGCGTTGTCCAAGCCGAGGAAGTTCGCGCCGGGGACGGACTGGAGCTACTCCAACACCAACTACACGCTGGCCAGGCTATTGATCGAGAAGGTCGCCGGCCGTTCGTTCGACGCGGAGCTGAAGCGGCGGATCGTGCGGCCGCTCGAGTTGAAGGGCACTGTGGTGCCGGGCAACCGGACACAGCTGCCCGCCCCGTACGCCCACGGCTACTTCCGCTATCAGGACGCCGGCCAGTGGAAGGTGGCCGATGTCTCCCGCCAGAACCCCTCCCTGCTGGCAGGTGCCGGAGACATGATCTCGACCACCCAGGATCTCCAGACGTTCTTCTCCGCGCTGAACGGCGGCAAGCTCCTGCCGGCCAAGCTGCAGGCCGAGATGCGCGAGCCGCACGCGAAGAGCGACCCCCTCTACGGCCGCTACGGGCTGGGCATGTTCGTGCAGGATCTGGGTCCGGCCTGCGGCACCGTTCTCAACCACAACGGCAGCCCTCCGGCGGGCTACGCCGCGCTGATGTACAGCTCGCCCGACGGCAGCAAGACGCTGACCGCCTCAGTGACCACCGGCGACGCCCCATTCGACCTCGCCACTTACCCCAAGTTGCTGAACGGGCTCGTCAAGGCGGCGTTCTGCGATGAGCCGGCCGCAAGCTGACCTGTGAAGGCTCACCGACCACCACTACCCCGTCCGGCACGTCCGACGTGGTCCGTTCCCGCGATTGATGGACACTGAGCGATGAGGGGGCCGCGGATGTCTACCCGCGTGCGCCGGAGGCCCCCGTTTTCTGGATGGACGTTCTGGACGGCGTCGTTGCTGGTCGCTACGGCGACGGCGACCTTGCTGCGCTGCTGCGGACCTGGTTGGCGAGCGCCGCGGCTTGGCGGTGCTCGGCGTGTATCGGCTCGCGACCCTTGCGGAGTCTCGGTGTAGGCCAGGTGTGGCACGCTTGTCGCCTTGAAACTTTCAGTCTGTTTCCGGATGACCGATGTATCACCTGCCAGCAGGAGGGGCATGGGCCGCCACTCATCCGTAACAGAGGAGCGGGGCGCCTTGACGGCACCCGCCCGCCTCGTATTTGCTCCGGTCGCACCACCACCCATCGGCGGAGGGCAGGCGCGAGAGCTGTGTTAGCGGTAACACGATGAACCGTCACGCCTCTCACCTGCCACCAGGTCGGCACGGACGAGAGGACTGATCAACCCCATGTTGACGCTATCCGAGGCCATGGCACCGCCCCTCTCGGCGCAGCCACAGGCAGGTGAGTGATGTTACGCGGTAAATCCATCTTCGCCGCCGTCACGGTCGCCGCGCTTCTCGTGACGGCCACCGGTGGTACGGCGCTGAGCAGCAGCGAAGCCACGTCACGCACGGCGAGCGCGGCCGCGGCGACGGCAGGCTGCGGCAAGACTCCAACGCTCAGAAGCGGCACGCACTCGATCCAGAGCGGCGGCCGGACTCGCTCCTTCATCTTGAGAATCCCCGACAATTACAACAACGCCAATCCCTATCGGTTGATCTTCGGGTTCCACTGGCTGGGCGGCACCGCCAACGACGTCGACTCGGGCGGCTCCAGCGGATTCACCTGGTCCTACTACGGGCTCAGGCAGCTGGCGAACAACACCGCGATCTTCGTCGCCCCCCAGGGTCTGAACAACGGCTGGGCCAATTCCGGCGGCGAAGACCTGACCTTCGTCGACGACATGCTCAGGCTGATCGAAGCGGACCTGTGCGTCGACACCACGCAGCGGTTCGCCGGAGGCTTCAGCTACGGCGGCGGCATGAGCTACGCCCTGGCCTGCGCCCGGGCGACGGTCTTCCGCGCGGTCGCCGTCTACGCCGGCGCCCAGCTCAGCGGGTGCAGCGGCGGCACCCAACCCATCGCCTACATCGGGCTGCACGGCCTCAGGGACAACGTGCTCAACATCTCGCAGGGCCGGTCCCTGCGCGACAGGTTCGTCAGGAACAACGGTTGCACCGCGCAGAACCCTCCTGAGCCGGCGCAGGGCAGCCTGAGTCACGTCGTCACCGCCTACTCGGGATGCCGGTCCGGGTACCCGGTCGTATGGGCGGCGTTCGACGGGGGTCATACCCCCGGTCCAGTGGACGGGTCCACCGCCGACGACGGCGCACGGACCTGGACCAAGGCAGTGGTGTGGAACTTCTTCAACCAGTTCCAGGGGGGCACGGACGACACCACGCCGCCCACCGCCCCCGCCGGGCTGGCGGCCTCCGGCACCACCGCCGGCGGCACCAACCTGTCCTGGACCGCTTCCAGCGACGACGTCGGGGTGGCCGGCTATGACGTCCTGCGCGCGCCCGGGGCGAGCGGCGGCTCCTTCGCCCAGGTCGGCACCTCGGCCACGACCTCGTTCAGCGACACGGGCCTGACCCCGAGCACCACCTACCGTTACCAGGTCCGCGCGCGGGACGCCGCCGGCAACCTCTCGCCGGTGTCCGACACGGTCCAGGTCACCACCACGAGCGGCGGCACCACCGGAGCCTGCACGGCCACGCCGACCGTGCAGACCCAGTGGGGTTCCGGCTATGTGGTCCAGCCGCTGACGATCACCAATACCAGCACCTCGACGATCACCGGTTGGACGGTCACCTTCACGCTCCCGGCCGGGCATACGCTGACCGGCTCGTGGAACGCCACCGTCACCACCAGCGGGCAGACCGTCACGGCGAAGAGCATGAGCTTCAACGGCACGCTGGCCCCCGGAGCCAGCACCACCAGCCTCGGCTTCCAGGCCGGCCGTCCCGACGGCAACACGGCCCTGCCATCCGGATACACCTGTACCAGCCCGTGAACGACCTGCGATCCCGTCCCTACCGGCGCCCGCCGGTAGGGACGGGCCCGGGGCGGCCGCCATCAAGGCGTAGCCGGGAGGGCGGCGAGCTCGTCGTCACGCGCAAGCCCGTCACTGTCGCTGCTCCGGAGTCAGGACGTGTCGGGTCCGGTCCCCGAGCCAGGCCGCTTCGAGGATCGCAGTCAGGCTGGCGGTGTCGGTCGGGCCTGGATGGTTCTGGATCAACCGGGTGACGCCGCCGGCCATCTCCGCGAAGCGCGGCAGGTCGGCGCGTGCCACGCCGATGTCCGCCAAGGTAGGAGGGATGCCGATGTCGGCAAGGAGCCCGTCGAGCCAGGTGAGGAACGTGTCCGCGGCCTCGGCCTCCGAGGCGTCGGTCACGTCGAGCCCGCACACCCGGGCGAGGATGGCCAGCCGGTCGCCGATGGCGTCCCTGGCCGCGTCCAGCGCGTAGGGCAGCAGCAGCCCGACGCCCAGGCCGTGCGGTGTGTGGGTGGCCGCGCCGATGGGGTACTGGAGTGCGTGCGGAGCCGCGTTGCCCGCGTGAGCGAAGGCGAGCCCGGCCAGCATGGACCCGTAGGACATGTCCGCGCGCGCCTCCTTGTCGCCTCCGTCCCTGACGACATGGAGCAGGCTGCGGGCGATCCGCTCCGCGGCCAGGAGCGCGTAGTGATCGGTGACCGGGTTGCGGCCGAGGAAGACCTGCTCCACCGGGTCACGCGGGCCGTGGGGCCGGGGCCGCGCGGTGTAGCTCTCCACGGCGTGACAGAACGCGTCGATGCCGGAGTGGGCGGTGACGGTCGCGGGGCAGGTGTAGGTGAGCTCGGGGTCGACGATGGCGAAGTCGGGCACGATGTGGACGCTGGAGACCCCGACTTTCAGCTCGCGGTCCGGGTCGGTCAGCACCGAGACGGGCGTGAGCTCGGAGCCGGTGCCTGACGTCGTCGGGATCGCGACGAGAGGAGTCGTCGGCCCCGGCACCTTCGACTCGCCGTAGAAGTCGCGCGGCGTCCCGCCGTGGCACCGGATGACCCCGACGATCTTGGCGAGGTCGATCACCGTGCCACCGCCGATGGCGAGGATGACGTCGGCGTCCACCTCTGCGGCGGCCGAGACGGCCAGGGCGACATCGGCGAGTGGCACGTCCGGAGTGGCGTCGGCGAACATCCCGACGACCTCGACCTTCTCCCGTACGGCGGCCACGATCCCGGCCACGCCCGGCTGCTCCAGGAGAACCCGGTCGGTCACGATGAGGACGCGCGAGCCGCACTCGGCCACCACTCGTGGAATGTTCTGCGCGACCCCTTCGCCCACTATCAGCTGGCGTGGTCCGCGGACGGTCTCAAGCATGTCAGTGCCTCTCTGGAACGTCGGCGGTACGGATCCGTGCCGGTCACGGTAGGTCGATCGCCGCGTAGGTGACGTCGAGGTACTCGAGGACGCCCTCGTGCGACCCCTCCTTGCCGATCCCGGACTGCTTCACGCCTCCGAACGGAGCCGACGGGTCCGAGATCAGGCCACGGTTGATGCCGAGCATCCCCGTCTCCAGCCCCTCGGCGAACCGGATCGCCCGCTGGAGGTCGCGGGTGAAGACGTATCCGGCCAACCCGTGCTCGGTGTCGTTGGCCTTCGCCAGCACCTCGTCGTCGGACGTGAACGAGATGATCGGCGCCACCGGGCCGAAGATCTCCGTCTCCAGCAGCCGCGCGTCTCCGGGCACGTCGACGAGGACGGTGGGCGGGTAGAAGTAGCCCGGCCCGTCCGGACGCTCGCCGCCCACCAGAACACGGGCGCCGCGATCGACCGCGTCGGCGACGAGCTCGTCGATCTTGGTGACCGACGCCTCGTCGATCAACGCCCCGACGTCCACGCCGTCGTCGAGACCATGGCCCATCGAGAGCGCGCCCATCCGCTCGGCGAAGCGTGCCGTGAACTCCTCGCGCACCGGCTCCTCGACGTAGATGCGGTTGGCCGCGATGCAGGATTCGCCGATGTTGCGCATCTTGGCCACCATGGCGCCGTCGAGCGCGACGTCCAGGTCCGCGTCGGCACAGACGATCAAGGCCGCGTTGCCGCCCAGTTCCATGGAGGTGCGCAGCACGTTGTCGGCCGCCTGCCGGAGCAGCACGCGCCCGACCTCGGTCGACCCGGTGAACGAGAGCTTGCGGGTCCGGCGGTCGGCCAGCAGCGCTGAGACCACCTCGCCGGCGCGCGTGGTGGTCACGACGTTGACGACGCCCGGGGGGACGCCGGCCTCCTCCATGATGCGGGCCAGGAGCAGCATGGTGAGTGGCGTCTGGGCGGCCGGCTTGGTGATCGTCGTGCAGCCCGCCGCCAGCGCGGGAGCGATCTTGCGGGCGCCCATGGCCAGCGGAAAGTTCCAGGGCGTCACGAAGACGCACGGCCCGACCGGCTTGGGCACGGTGAGGATGCGGTATCCACCGGCGGGGGCGGTGTTGTAGCGCCCCTCGACACGCACCGCCTCCTCGGCGAACCAGCGGAAGAACTCGGCGCCGTAGGCGACCTCTCCGCGAGCCTCGGCGAGCGGCTTGCCCATCTCGAGCGTGATCAGCCGGGCGACCTCCTCGGATCGCTCGGTCAGCGCCCGGTACGTCGCGGTCAGCAACTCCGACCGTTTTCGCGGCGGGGTCGCCGCCCACTTCGCCATCGCCTTGCTCGCCACGTCCAGAGCGGCGAGCCCGTCAGCGGCGCCGGCGTCCGCCACCTCGGCGATGGTCTTGCCGGTGGCCGGGTCCTCGACGGCGAAGGTGGCTCCGCCGGCGGCGTCGCGCCAGGCGTCGCCGATCCGGAGCCGCCGGTGCTCGGGGGCCAGGACGTTCATCGGGTCACTCATTGCGTCGCCTCCTGTGATGTTCCTGGTGCTGTCCGGCGTGCCCTCAGCGATCGCGTCACGCGCGTCGACGGTCATCGCCCGGCTTCGGACAGCGCCAGCCCGGTGCCCGCATCGAACAGGTGCGCACGGTCCAGGTCGACCGTGACGAGCAGCCGCTCGCCCGGCGTACCGGTGACGGTGGTTCGTGCCTTGACCTTGAGGATCTCCTTCCCCACGCGGACGTCGACCACCGTCCGGTCACCGAGCGGCTCAAGGCCGTAGAGCTCACCCGACAACGACGCGTCCCCACGCTGCTCGACGGACAGGTCCTCCGCGCGCAGGCCCAGCAGCAGCGGACGACCGTCCTCGGCCGTGGTCCAGCGGGGCCGCGGCAGCGTCCAGCCGTCCGCCCCGACCAGACGATCTCCCTCGGCATGGCAGGCGAGCAGGCTGATCGGCGGGCTCCCGACGAATCCCGCGACCCACTGGCTGGCCGGACGCTCGTACACCTCGGCCGGCGTTCCGACCTGCTGCACCTTCCCCTCCTTGAGCACCGCGACCTGGTCGGCCATGGACAGGGCCTCGACCTGGTCGTTGGTCACGTAGACGAAGGTCGCTCCGAGGCTGCGGTGGATGCGGGTGAGCTCGGTGCGCATCTCGACGCGGAGCTTGAGATCGAGGTTCGTCAGCGGCTCGTCCATGAGGAACGCGCGTGGGCGACGGACGAGCGCGCGGGCCAGGGCGACGCGCTGCATCTCACCGCCCGACAACTGCGCCGGACGACGCTGCAGCAGACGTTCGATGTGCAGCAGGCTCGAGATCCGCTCGACCGCGGCGGCGATCTCGCTCGCGGAACGGCGGCGTGCCCGCAGCGGCGAGGCGATGTTCTCGTACGCCGTGTGCCGCGGGTAGAGGGCGTAGTTCTGGAAGACCATGGCCAGGTCGCGTGCGGCCGGGGCGTCACCGGTCGCGTCCTTCCCGTCCAGATGCACCGACCCGGCGTCGAGCTTCTCAAGGCCGGCGATCGCTCGCAGGGTCGTCGTCTTGCCCGCCCCTGAGGGTCCGAGCACGACGAAGAACGATCCGTCCGGCACGTCCAGCGTCACCCCGTCCAGAGCCTGGACTTTGCCGAAGGACTTGCGCAGCCCGCGCACTGTCACGCTACCCATCAGGCCACCAGCTCTTCCGTGCTCGCGTCGTAGACCACCGGGGTCCCGCCGGTGTGCCGCAGCCCGACCGGTGCGTCAGCGGCGAAACGCACGGTCGGCGGCATCCGCACCCGCACGTCCCGCCGGCCGCCGTGGTCGACCACGTAGATGATCTCGTCGCCGAGCCACTCGGCCGAGACCACGCGGGCCGGGACCGAACGTTCGGCCTGGGGTTCGGTGACTTCCAGCGCCTCCGGCCGGACGCCTGCGACCAGGCGACGGTCGCGCGGCAGGCCCGGCGGTGGCATGAGGGCCAGTCCGCCCTGACCGCGCAGCTTCCCGTCGGCCACCTCCACCTCGATCAGATTCATCGGCGGGGAGCCGATGAACGCGGCGCAGAAGAGACTCGCCGGACGGTCGTAGACCTCCAGCGGCGTGCCGATCTGCTCGACGCGGCCCTTGTTGAGTATGGCGATCCTGTGACCGAGCGACATGGCCTCGACCTGGTCGTGGGTGACGTAGACCATCGTCGTCCCCAGCTCCCCCTGCAGGTGCTTGATCTCCGTGCGCATGTCCGTCCGCAGCTCCGCGTCCAGATTGGTGAGAGGTTCGTCCATGAGGAAGGCGCGCGGCCGTCGCACCAGGGCGCGAGCGAGCGCGACGCGCTGCTGCTCCCCGCCGGACAGCCGGCGCGGCCGCCGGTCCAGGAGCGGACCGAGCCGCATCAGCCGGGCGGCCTCCTCGACCCGCTCATGCACCTCCGCCTTGGGCAGTCCCTCGGCCCGCAGGGGGAACGCCAGGTTGTCGCGGGTTCTCAGATGCGGATAGAGAGCGTAGAACTGGAAGACCATGGCGATGTCGCGCTCGGCGGGCGGCAGGTCGTTGACCAGCGTGTCGCCGATGCGGATGTCACCCGTCGTCTGCCTCTCCAGGCCGGCTATGGCCCGCAGCGTGGTCGTCTTGCCGCAACCCGAAGGGCCGAGCATCACGAACAGCTCACCGTCGCGGATGGCCAGGTCCACGTGATCGACCGCGACCGTCCCGTCCGGGTAGCGCTTGTGCAGGGCCTTCACCTCGATGCCCGCCATCAGCGTCGCACCGCCCCGAGCGTCACACCGGCGACGAGGTGCTTGCGCACCAGGTAGGCGAAGACGAGCACCGGCAGGGCGAACACCACGGATGCGGCGGCCACCAGGCCCCAGTCCACGGTGGTTCCGCCGATGAGGCCGGCGATGGCGGGTGGCGCCGTCCGCACGCTGTCGCTGGAGGTGAGGAAGATGGCGAACACGAACTCGTTCCACGAGAAGATGAGGGCGAAGACCGCCGTCGCGGCGATGCCGGGCAGGAGCAGGGGGAGGGTGAATCGCCAGAACGCCTGCAAGCGGGTGTAGCCGTCGAGCATGGCGGCGTCCTCGTACTCCGCGGGCACCTCGTCGACGAACCCCTTCATCATCCAGATCGTGAACGGGACGTTGAACGCGGCGTAGATGAGGATCAGGCCGAGCTTGGTGTCGATGAGCCCGACCTGGCGATACATGAGGAAGATCGGGATCACGACCACCACGGGCGGCATGAAGCGCGTGGACAGGATGAAGAACAGCTGGTCCTTCTTGGCCTTCATGGCGAAGCGTGAGTAGGCCCAGGCCGCCGGCACCCCCAGCACGGTGGCCAGCGCCGTGGAGGCCCCGGCGACCACCACGGAGTTGAGAAATGCGGCGGACAGGGTCGAACGACCGCTGCCGGAGGCGACGAACACGTCCTTGTAATGGTCCAAGGTGACCTTGAAGTCGAAGAACTTGGCCGGGATGGCGTAGACGTCCCGGTTCTCCTTGATGGACGTCTCGATCATCCACAACACAGGGAAGAGCATCACGGCGGCCAGCACGGTCAGCAGCGCGACCTCCAGCGCGGAGCGGCCGCGGCCGCCGAAGCGGCGCGCGGGGGACCTGCGATCCCGGTCAGGCCGTGCGGACACGGCCTCGTCGACGGAGACTGCCATCAGTCCTCCTTGAGCTTGTTCAAGTAGCGCAGGTAGAGCTGGGTGAGGACGATGACGACGAGGATCATCAGGATCCCGTACGCCGAGGCGGTTCCGGTGTTGAAGCCCAGGAACGCGACCTTGTAGACGTGGAACGACAACGTCTCGGTGGAGACCCCCGGGCCTCCGCTGGTGAGGATGTAGACGAGGTCGAACAGCCGGAAGGCCTCGATGGCCCTGAACAGCACGGCGATGAGGAGCAGTGGCCACACCAGCGGAAGGGTGATGGTGCGGAACCGGAACCACTCGGACGCCCGATCGATCGAGGCGGCCTCGTACAAGTACTTGGGAACCGCGGTGAGGCCCGCTAGTGCGATGAGCATGATGAACGGCGTCCACTGCCAGGTGTCGACCAGGATCAGGGAGATCAGTGCCGTTCGCTGCCCGGTGAGCCACTCCACCTGCCCCAGGCCGAGCGAGCCGAGCATGCTGTTGATCACGCCGAACTGCGCGTCGAGCATGAATCGCCAGAACAGCCCGACCACGACCGGCGACAGCATCATCGGCACCAGGAACAGCGTGGTCAGCAGCCCTCGCCCGTGCGTGCGCCGGGAGATCAGGTAGGCGATGGCGAAACCGAGCACGGTCTGCAGGGTGACCGCGCCGATCACGTAGATCAACGTCGTCAAGGCCCTCAGGTGGACCTGCTCCGAAGCCAGGATGGCGGTGTAGTTCCCGAACCCGATGAACTGGGCCGGCCCCCCGCGGGTGGCCGAGTAGTCGGTGAAGGACAGGTACAACGCCCACAGCAACGGAAACACCGACATCGCGAGCAACAGCAGCAGCGCGGGCGAGGTGAAGGCCACGGCGAGCCCGCGATCGCTGAGGCGGCGGAACCGGCCCTGAGCAGGCGGCGGCGCAGACGCCGCCTGCTCAGGGTGGTCGGTCGTCAGGGAGGCGGAGTCACTCACAGTCCGCCGCCGCCTTTCCCGCTGGCGGCGTCGAGCACGCTCTGCTGCTCCTTCGCGATGTCGTCGAGCGCCTCCTTCGGCGCCTTCGCGCCGTTGAGCGCCGCGTTCACGTTGGTGTTCTCAATGTCGACGAGGCGCGCGTACTCGGGCACATTCCACATGTCCCGCATCCGCGGCACCGAGTCGGTGTACACCTGGTTGAACGGCGCGGCATCGAGGAACTCGGGCGACTCCAGGGCGTCCGTACGCGACGGCACGCCACCGGCCGCGGCCCACTTCTTCTGGATGTCGGCCTGCTCGAACCACTTCATGAAGTTCAGGGCCTCGGCCTGGTTCGCCTCGGGGGAATAGGCCGACACGTGCATCCCCATGCCGCCGAGAGGCACCAGGTTCGTCTTCTGGCTCGGCAGGGTGGCGAAGCCCAGCTTGTCGAGGATCTGCTCCCGCGTGGTGCCGAGCGTCGACTGCTTCGGGTCGAGCAGGCCGCCGCTCGCGGCGATCCAGTTGAACGCGATGCACGCCTTGCCCTGGGCGACCGCCGCGTTCACCTCGTCGATGAACCAGTTGCCCGAGCCCTTGGCGGTCAGCGGCTTCATCTTGTTGACCAGGACGTCCATCGCCTCCTGGCCGGCAGCGTCGTTGAGGACGCCGTCGATCTTGCGCGTCTTGGGGTTCCAGAGGTTGCCGCCGTAGACGCCGTTGACCGTGTTGTAGGTGACGGCCGCGGCGTCGGAGCCGTTGGCCTGGTGGAAGGCCAGCCCGCTGACGCCGGGGTTGTCCGCCTGGCACTTCTCGGCGACTGAGATCATCTCGTCCCAGGTCTGCGGTGGCTTGTCGCCGATCAGGTCCTTGCGGTAGATCATCGTCCAGGTGTCGCCGAGCAGCGGCAGTCCGTACAGGCTGGCGTTCTCGTCGCGCTTCCCGGTCTCCGCCTGGGGGAACTGGCCGTAGGCCGCCAGGAGGTAGGGGTTGTAGGCATTGACGTCGATGTTCTTCTTGACGAAGTCGGTGAGGTCCAGGATGTTGCCGTTCGTCACGGCCTCGCCGATGTGTTGCGAGTCCAGGATCGGGATGTCGAAGTCGGTCTTGTGCGCGGCGAACTGGGTGAACATCGCGTCGTGCCAGTTCGCGTTCGGCACGGTCTTGACCTTGACGGTCACGTTCGGCCGTTCCTTGGCGTACTCCGCGTTCGCGAAGGTCTCCAGCGCGTGGGCGGGGGGCCAGTCGAACCAGATGAAGCTGAGGGTCAGCGGATCTTTGGTGAGCTCCGGGATGTCCGCCGGTGCCTTGGGGGCGCTGTCGTTCTGGCCGCCGCAGGCCGCCACGGTCGTGGCCACCACCATGGCCGCCGTCGCCAGCCGCACCTTTCGGCTGGGAACGGACAGTCGTCCTCTTCGCTTGGGATACCGCATCTTCTCGCCTGCTTTCTGGGCGGGGGGCTTTGGAGCCTTGCTGCGTGCTTCGCCGAGCGGTTGCCGGCTTGTTCAGGCGTGTCGCCGGGCGGCGCGGGGGCTGACCCGCGGACCGGAGTCACGAATGCGCCGCGACGTGATGGGCTTCAAGCAGTCGAACCGAGTCGGATGTCGAGCATGCTCATGGAAGCTCCAACTGATCGAAGCGGAGCGATGACGGACGGTTCCCCGATAGGTGAGGGATGGCTGGCATCCGCCACCTTTCCTATACGATCCGATGGGAAGCGTCAATATCCCGCAGTATGGCGACCGATGACAACAGGTTCCCGAAGACGCGAGAAAGGACCTCACGTCACGATGGACGACGAAGCGGTGATCGCGTGGCGCCGTGAGGCCATGACGGGCGGAGCGCCGCCGCGAAGATCTCGCGGCCGGCTCGCCGACGAGGTGTACGACACGCTGCTCGGACAGATGATGTCGCTCCGGATAGAGCCCGGCTCCCGCGTCACGATCGATGTCCTGGCGCGAGAGCTGGGGGTCTCACAGACGCCGATCCGGGACGCCCTGAACCGCATGGAGGCCGAGGGCCTGGTCGTGCGCGTGCCCCATGCCGGCTATCGCATTCCCCCCCAGATCACCCGCCACCGATTCGAGGACATGCTCGAGCTCCGCCTGCTCCTCGAGCCGGCGGCGGCGCGCAGGTCGGCGGAACGCGCATCCTCGGAGCAGGTGGCCGGCATGCGACGGATGCTGGAGGACATGGCGGAGCTGGAGGGCGGCAAGGGACCCATGGCCTATGGCGCCTTCGGGCTGCGCGACGCCGCCTTTCACGATCTCGTCGCCCTGAGCGCGGAGAACCAGGTCATCCGCGAAGCACTCGCCCGCCTGCACACCCACGTGCACCTCTTCCGGCTGCACCGCGACGCCCAGGTCACCCACCTGGCCATGGCCGAGCACGAAGAGGTGCTGGCCGCGATCGCCGCGCGTGACCCCGACGCCGCCGCCTACGCCATGCGCCGGCACATCCTGCGGTCCGGCGAGCGGTTCCGGCGCTTGTTCGACGAGGCCGAGGGCGCGGACGGAAGGGCGGCAGAGGCTTGACGGGCGGGCCGGACCGAGGAATGCTAACTCAACATCCGATCGGATCGGATCGGATTGGATCCACCTCACCCGCCCAGATGCGAGGAGAAACAGGTGCCCAGAGCGCTGCTCCTGACCGGCGACGCCGCCGAGGAGCTCGACACCATGTATCCCTACTATCGCGTGCAGGAGGGCGGCTGGGACGTCGACGTCTCGTCACGGACGATGCGTGACGTTCAGCTGGTCATCCACGAGTTCGACCCCAACTCCGACGCCTACGTGGAGAAGAACGGCCGGAAGCTGCCGGTGGACGTGCCCTGGGCCGAGGTCGACGTCGAGCGCTATGACGCCCTCATCATCCCTGGGGGACGTGCTCCCGAGTGGATCCGGGTCGACGCCGACGTCAGGCGCATCACCGAGCACTTCTTCGCGCGCAACCTCCCGATCGCGCTGGTGTGCCACGGCGCGCAGGTGCCGGCCGTGTACGGGCTGCTGAAAGGGCGGAAGACGGCGTGCTTCCCGCCCATCACCGGTGACATGGAGAACGCGGGCGCGACGGTCATCGACGCTCCCGACGTCGTGGACGGCAACCTCGTCTCCTGCCGGGGGTGGCCGGACATGCCGCAGTTCGGCAGGGCGATGATGGAGGTCTTCTCGAAGTCACTCAACTCCGCCTCGTCATGAGCACGCCTGGCCCGTCCCGGTGACGGCACAGCGGACCGTCACCGTCGGCGGCTCCCCCGTCCACGTCCTGGAGAGCGGCACCGGGCCCGCGGTGCTGATGCTGCACGGCTCCGGACCCGGTACGACCGGATCCGGCGCCTGGGCGGCGACGGCACAGGCGCTGGGCACGTCCTTGCACCTGGTGGCTCCTGACCAGGCGGGGTTCGGCCGTACGCCTATCCCGCCGGGCTCCAGGGGCGGGCTCCGGCTGTGGACGGAGCAGGCCGCGGGCCTGATGGACGCTCTCGGCGCCGAGCGCTACGCCGTGGTGGGCCACTCCATGGGCGGCGCCGTGGCGCTGGCGCTGGCGGCCGCGCGTCCCCGGCAGGTCACCCGTGTCGTGGCGGTCTCGACGATGGGCGCCCCCGGGGCGCCGCTGTCCGCCGAACTCGACGCGGTCTGGGCCGCCGCCCCCGGCCCGCTCGGGGCCCGCGACATGTTGAGTCGCCTGGTCCTCGACCAGGCGCTCGTGACCGAGCCGGCCGTCGCCGCCCGTGCGGCCGCGATGCGAGAGGGGGCGGCCGCGTACGAGTCGTTGTTCCCTCCGCCCAGGGCACGCTGGGCCGACGACCTCACCCTCTCGGCGCGAACGCTGGCCGGGATCCGCGCGCCCGTACTGCTCGTCCACGGCGCCGAGGACCGACTCACCCCGCTGGAGACGGCAGCCCTGCCCCTGCTCGACCACCTGCCCGATGTCCGTCTGCACGTGTTCGGCCGGTGCGGCCACGTGCCGGCACTTGAGCATCCGCACGACTTCAGGCGACTCCTGTCGTGCTTCCTCGGCCGGGACCGAGGCTCCTGATCGCTGCGGCCGAGGCCGGCGGCGAAAGTGTCGGTGGCGGATGCTTGGGTGGGGGCATGCGTTACGGCATCGACGTCGCGATCCTCGGTGAGCTCGCGGAGCCGGCGCGGCTGGTCGCCCTCGCCCGCGAGGCTGAGGCGGCCGGGTGGGACGCCGTACTGGTGTGGGATCATCTGGCCTTCGCCTGGGGCACGCCGTCGGCGGATCCGTGGGTGGCGCTGGCCGCCGCGGCCCAGGCGACCTCGCGGATCCGGCTGGGCACGGCGGTGACGGCCGTGGCCCGCCATCGGCCGGAGGTCCTGGCCCACACCGTGGCGACGCTCGACAGGCTGAGCGGTGGCCGCGTGATCTTGGGGGCCGGGCTGGGCGGTGTGCGCGAGGAGTTCACCGCTTTCGGTTCGGCGCGTCCTGGCGGGGCGGTGCTCGATGAGGCGCTCGACGTGATGTCCTCGCTCTGGTCCGGTGACGAGGTCCGGCACCGGGGCGCTCATTACACGGTGGACGGGGTGCGGCTCGCGCCGCTGCCGCTCCAGCGGCCCCGGGTCCCGGTGTGGGTCGGCGGCACGGCCGCGGGCGCGCTCCGGCGGGCCGCCCGCTGGGACGGCTGGATCGTCGCCGGCGACGACCAGGAGGGCCGTATGACGCTCTCACCCGGTTCCCTGGCCGCTCAGGTCGCCGAGCTGCGCCAGCACCGGGCCACCGCAGACGATCTCGACGTGGCGGTCATCGGCGTGAGCGAGCCGGGCTCGGCGGTGCGGGCCTACGCCGAGGCGGGCGCCACGTGGTGGCTGGAACACCTCCACGGTTACCGGGGCTCGGTGGAACGGCTGATGCAGCGCGTGCAGGCGGGCCCGCCCACGTGACGCACGTGCGGTGCGGGCGCGTCGCCCTGTCCGTCATTTCCTGATATTTCCGGCCGCCCCCATGCATACGAACGCCGATCATGGTGGATAGCGTGACCGGTGACCTGAGGCGGTGGTGGACCCTGTGCAGCAGATCCCGGACGAAGACGTGACCCGCGCGCTCATCGTGAGCGGCCACCTCGTCGACGCCCCCGGCAGGAACCCGCCGCGCTTCCCCCAGGCGCAGGTCGGCGCGGTGACCGCCGCCATGAGCGCCGCCTTCGACACCTGGCACGTCGGCCCGGGCACCACCGTGATCTGCGGCGGCGCGCGCGGCGCGGACATCATCGGCGCGGAACAGGCCCTTCTCCGCGGCGCCTCGGTACGCCTGTGCCTGGCGCTGCCGCCTGAGGGTTTCGCCCGCCGGTCGGTGGACCTGGAGGGCACCGACTGGCGCGAACGCTTCGAGCGGCTGTGCCGGCGTGCCCGCGTCGCCGTACTGCCCGGCGATCCGGGCCGCGGTGACGAGGTGTTCGCGCGGACGAACGAGTGGATGGTACGGCTGGCGCGCGCCCTCGACCCCGAGCCGCGCGCGGTCGTCGTCTGGGACGGCCGGCCGGGCGACGGCGCCGGCGGCACGTCCGACCTGGTCCGCCTGCTCGGTCACAACCCCGGCCCCGGACGCCTGCACGTCATCGACCCTCGCCCCCAGGAGATCTCGCGATCCCCCTGGGAGTGAGGGCCCTCATGTCCCGCCAGGCCATCTTTGCGGCTACGAGGCCGCCGGGCGGTAGACGTCATTGACGTCCACCGGGGCCGCGCCGGCCGCCGTGCCGCCGCCCGGGATGTAGATCGTGCCGCCCACCGCAACGGCGGCGGTGCCGTGCCGGGGCACCGGCATCGGCGCCAGGCGCACCCAGCGGTCGTGCGCCGTGTCGTACGCCTCGGTCTCGGAGAAGACCGTGTTCGGGTTCGTCCCGTCGTGCCGTCCCTCGCCGCCGAACGTGTAGATCTTGCCGTCCACGGCCGCGGCGGCGATCCCGCCCCGGGCCGTCGGCATCGGCGCCCGCTCCGACCAGCGGCGCGCGCGCAGGTCGAGCGCGTACACGGTGTCGCGCACGTTGACCTGGCCCCGGTCGCGGCCGCCGAGCACGTAGAAGGTCGAGCCGATGACGGCGCCGCCGACGTGGTCGCGCGCCTGCGGAAGGCTTGGCAGCCGCTCCCACCGGCCGGTCGCGACGTCGTACGACGACACGAGGTCCACCGTGTCCTGCAGGCCGCCGGGGCCGGGCGTCAGCGTGCGCATGCCCCCCGCCAGATAGATCTTCGTCCCGCGCACGCCCATGGCGGCGCTGCCCCGTTCGATGCCGGCGGGCATCGGGGGCAGCGGCGTCCACTTGTCGGTACGCGGGTCGTACACGAAGCTGTCCCGCAGTGCCTGCCACGACGCGCCGCCGGACAGCCCGCCGAGCACGTAGATCCGGCCGCCGACGGTCGCCACGTTGGGATGGTTCATCGGGACGGGCAGCGGGGCCACCGTCGACCAGGTGTCGCGCCGGGTGTCATAGACCTCCATCCGCCCGGTGGTCTCGACGCCGCCGGCCGCGTCAGGGATGATGCCGCCGATGAGGTAGACCCGGTGACCGACCGCGGCGACGCTGTGCTCCTGGCGGGGCCCCTGGCCGATCGCCGCCCGCGGCCGCCACCCCTTCCCGTAGACCGGCTCGACGGCGGGAACCGTCGCGGTCGCCGTGGGCGTCGGGTGGTCGGGGTGCGCGTGAGCGGGCAGGGCAGGGCTCGCCGCGAGGACCGCGCCGAGGAGCAGGGCGATACCACGTCTCATGATGCCTCCTAGCCTTCGTCGGTGCTCGGGCCGTCGGGCCACGAACCCCTTGGGTCCCCTCACGCTCGCCTGCCACCCGGCCGCGGGCCAGGGCTGTGTTCACCCAGGGGTTGTCACCCCCTGGCTACGGCCACCGCTGGCGGTCACGATGGAGAGGTGAACCTCCGCGAACTCGCCGCGTTCCTGAAGACCTGCCGCGCCCGCGTCCGTCCGGCGGACGTCGGCCTGCCCGCCGGCACCCGGCGCCGGGTGCCCGGGCTGCGCCGGGAGGAGGTCGCGCAGCTCGCGGGCCTGTCAGCGGACTACTACACCGAGCTCGAACGCGGGCGGGGCGCCCAGCCGTCGGCCCAGACGCTGGCCGCGCTCGCCCGCGCGCTGCGACTGGGGGGCGACGAGCGCGATCACCTGTTCCATCTCGCGGAACGGCCTGTCCCGGCGGTGCACGGCACGACCACGCACGTCCAGCCGTCCATGCTGGCCATGCTGGACCGGCTGGTCACGACGCCCGCGATGATCATCACCGACCTGCACGCGACCCTCGTCCAGAACGACCTGGCCGCCGCCCTGATCGGCCGGCACCCGATGCGGCAGGGCCCGAAGGCCAGCTACGTCTACCGCTGGTTCACCGACCCCGCCGCCCGCGCCCTCTATCCACCGGAGGAGCACCCGCATCATTCGCGGGTCTTCGTCTCCGACCTGCGAGCGGTCGCCGCCCGCCGCGGCCGCGACCCGCACGTGGCGCAGATGGTCGCCGCGCTGCGGCGGCGCAGCGCCGAATTCGCCGCCCTATGGGACACCCATGATGTGGCGCTGCGCCGCGCCGACCACAAGCGCCTGGTCCACCCGGTGCTGGGGATCATCGAGGTGGACTGCCACAGCCTGTTCAGCGAGGACGGCCGCCAGCGCCTGCTGTGGTTCACCGCGCCACCCGGCAGCCAGGGGGCGGCCCACCTGGAGCTGCTGTCGGTCATCGGCACCCAGGACATGAGCCCGGAGGGCGCGCACGTCAGCGATCCGGGCGTGAACGCGGACGCTTCGACCGGCTGACGTGGTCGGGCCATCGGTTCTCATCGGGTGGTCAGCACGGGGTGCCAGATGCTGTCCCAGCCGTCGTCCTTGCGGTAGGCCGACAACGGGGTGATTTCTTGTTGACCACGGTGACCACCGTTGTGGAATTCACCGGTGCACTTGCCCGGCGGCCAAGCGCGATCGGCCGGCCGTCGTCGGCCTCCGCCAGGAGGTCCGGCACGGGTTGGCTGCCGGTTTCCTGCCGGGTGACTCTGTCGCGACGATGACGGCCGGCAGAGCGACGACGCGCCTCTTCGGGCGCCCCACGGGCCGTTCTTCCCTCGACGCCGTTCATTCCCTTCTCCCCGACCGCTGTGATCGGCTCAGGCGAGCGTGAGCCTGACCTGGTGAAGGCCGGTCAGCGTGGCCGGCAGCAAGTCCACCTCGTGACCGTCGAGGCGGAAGTCCCGTACCGTCGTACCGCTCCCCGACACCGTGACGCGCAGGGTCATGTCGCGGTAGCGCAAGCCGTCCAGGGTCGCCTCGCCCCAATCGCTCGGTACGGCGGGCGCGAAGCGGATGCCCTCCCGCTCGAACCGCAGGCCGAACAGGCCATGGTGGACCAGGCCGAGCAGAGTCGTGGCGGACCAGGTCTGGTCGGGCTCCGACGGCCACTGCCTGCCCTGCTGCCATCCCCCGTCCGGGCGGCCGGTGACGGGGTGGTAGACCTCGTACAGGCCGTCGTCGCCGAACAACGTCACGAGGTCGGTCAGCGTCTCCAGGAACCGGTCCGTACGTCCGATCCTGGCCATGGCGTCGCCCCAGACGGCCATCACCATGGGCCAGCAGCTCGCGTTGTGCCGGCCGGGACGCTCGGGACCGTAGCGGTCGAAGTGCGGCCAGACATTGACGACGCCGCGCGGCTCGCGGTGCGTGTTCGCCGCGATGAGAGCCGCCTGCCGGTCGTCGGCGATGCCGAAGATGATGGCCAGGGCGAGGCCGAGCGTCTCTTCGTGGGGGTCCAGGCGGCCATCCTCGTGCCGGAAATATCCGTACAGACCGGCGTCCTCGCGCCACAGCCACCGGTTCACCGCGGCCGCCGTCGCCTCGGCCCGCTCCAGATGCGGGCGCCCGTCGCGGCCGAGTGCGCCCGCCATCATCGCCAGCGCCCGATGGGCGGCGGCGTGGACGGCGTTGGTCGACAGGCACATGATCATGTGGGTCCGCGGGTAGTCGAGCACGAAGCTGGAGCCGATGCGCGGATCGTTCGGCGGCTCTGGGTAGCCCGAAATGCCGTCCTGCATGACGGCGGGGCCGCGATAGAGCCCGTACGCGGTGTCGTACCGCTCCTTGTCCAGCACGTCCATGGTCGCGGCGGCGATCGCGTACGCACGCCGCAGGAAGTCCTCGTCACCGGTCACCAGCACGTGGTGCCAGGCGGCGACCGCCCAGATGATCTGGTCCCACCACTGGTCGTCCTGCTGGACGAGCGTGTCGCCGGCCACCGCGAGGAGGGTGTCGCGGGCGGCGTCCGGGGACAGGAGGCTGGCCGCGTACCAGGCGTTGATGGAGGCGTCCCTGGTCCACGGGTCCGGGTAGCCGCCGCCGGCGCGGATGACGCCGCCGATCGTGTTGACGTTCAGCAGAGTGTGCTGGGCTGCCGCATAAATCCGGGTAAGGGCGGAATCCGGGCAGATCAGCGCGGGCGGGTGAGGCATGCCGGGATGATACTTGTCGCCCTTGCCTTGCGAGAGGATTTATGCCGCGTATCCCAGCAAAAGCACTGATCAGCGACGCAGAACAATGGCGAAAAAGGCTTCGTCTGAGCGGCCGATCCAGCATCCTGGGCGTGTCCAGAACTGCCGTGAGCAGAGCTCTTTCTCTGGCCCCCTTTCTCTTTGAAGAGGTATCCGTGACTCGGTATGCCATCGACCGTGCCCACAACACGCTGCTCGCCCTGTGGAGCACCGGCATCGGCGACACCGCCATCATCGTGGCCCGGCTCACCCACGACCAGCTCCCCCACAACACCCGCGAACTCGCCGGTGCGCTGACCCGCCTGTCGCACGTCTGCTGGCGTTCCTACACCCACCCCGCCAGCGCCGCCGACCCCGACGCCCCCAACGGCCTGGCCAGGCAGCGGCAGCAGGAACGCGACGCGTTCGCCAGGATCCTTCCCCTCATCACCGCCACCCGCCCCAGCGACCAGCCCGCCACCACCAAAGTCGAACACGCCGCCCTCGCGCTCGCCCGCGTCCTGCGCGTACTCGACGCCTCCCAGCTCACCACCCTCGTCACCACCGACGTCGCCGCCGAACTCGCCGCCATCGAGCAGGCCGAACGCGGCGACCTGTCCGACCGCGCCCAGCAGGCCGCCACCCTCAGCCGCGAGGACGCCTCACCCCTGCAGATCTCCCAAGCCGACCGCCTGCTCCGCGACAACCCCTTCGGCAACCAGGACCTCCTCACCCAAGTCGACCCCACGGCGGCCGCCATCGCCGCCGCCCACTGGTTTCACGCCGCCCTCGCCGTCACCGCCCGCCACACCGGCATGCACCCCCTGCACGTCGTCGCCGGAGCCGAACAACCCGACAAACCCCTCGCCATCGAAAGCCTCACGGACGTCACCACCGCCATGGACGACGGCACCCGCGCCCGCCACGTCGTCATGCCGCTCATCCGCAACGCCCTGCACATCGCCGACGGGCACCTGCACGGCATCCTCGACGTCCAGGAACGCCTCACCGCCGCCCACCACCTCATCGACAAGGCCCGCACCACCCACCCCGAACTGAACCTCACCCCCGCCACCATCCATCTCCCCCTCACCGCCCTCGACCCGGCCCGCCCCGCCCCCGACCTCCTCGACAACCTCCTCCACGCCATCACCACCTGCTGGCACCTCTACCAGCACCACACCGAGAACCCGCACTCACAGGAAGCCCGCCAAACCTTCGTCACCGCGCTCCGAGAAGAAGCAGCGAGCAGACCCGAAAGACTCCTGTAGCGGGCCACCGACGTGTCACTGCTGGAACTGCTGGTGCGGTGTTCGATGGTGCGGTGTTCGATGGTGCGGTGTTCGATGGTGCGGTGTTCGATGGTGCGGTGTTCGATGGTGCGCAGCCGGACTGCCCGGCGGACTTCGTACCGCAGTCCCTGGAGCCGTGACCGCACGGGCGGTCAGTCCGGCCCGGGCGGCCCCGGTGTCATGCCGGGCATGCCCGGGCCTCTCGGGAAGCAGGGTGGATTCTGCTCACCGAACCACTGGGCCAGGTACCGCCGCATTGTCCGCACCTCCGCCCACTGGTCGTCGCGCACCTTGCGGGCGAAGCCGGCGACCTCGGCATGCTGCGCCTCACCATGCATGAGGAGCTGCTGCGACATCATGATCGCCATCATGTGGTGCGGGATCATGTGCCGCAGAAACGTCTGGTCGAGCTGATCCCCCGAGAGCCCTGACAGGTCCGGCATCGTGGTTTCGCGCGGGCTCGGCGCCTGGCTTCTCGGATACCACCGCTCCAGCCAGCCCTTCATCTCGCCGACCTCGGCGGTCTGCGTCGTGACGATGGACTGCCCGAGCTGCCGCATCTCCGGCCGCTCGGAACGCCGCAACTGCCGCGCCGCCGTGATGGCGTCCTCGTGGTGCGGCACCATCTGCGACAGGTAGTCGTACTCGCTGGTGATGACATGCATCTGCCCTGCTCCAGGGCAGGTCGGTTGGGGTGGCGGGGAGCCTTTCCGGGCCGTCGCCGTCGCCGTGGCCCCGGGACCCACGGCGACGGCGGCCAGGACTGCTCCTGCGGCCATCGCGGTCTTCGTACAGCGTCGCTTCATGCGTCCCCCTAACGCCGATCCGACACCTACCCGGGCCCGCATCCTTCACTTGGTTGTGCCATATCGACCGTTATCGACTACTCGGTCCAGGCAAGTCCTCTTGAGGTGCCTCGAAGATTCCGGACAGCCAGCTACATAAGCTGACAGCAGTCTGGAAGAGGTAGGTACGTGACGAGGCGTCGCAGGCAGTTCTCGCCGGAGTTCAAGGAAGAAGCCGTCCGCATGGTGCTGGAGGGTGGTCACGGTGAACACGCACGTCGATGAGGCCTCGGACGACGACGTCTCCTACGTTCGCGATCTGGGCCTGATCCGAAGAACCGGAGCACCGGAGATCGCAAATCCGATCTACCGACAGTTCCTGCTGCGGCACTCGCCCCTGTGCGCCGACCTGCTACGCCGGGAACAGCAGGGACCTTTCACCGACGAGAAGCTGGCCGAGGTCCGCATGAGGACCTTTGGATCCCCAGACTCACTTAGTGGCAGCCTGTGACCATGCCGCCACCCCGAGCAAGATATTTCAATACCACAGGTCCCTGCGACCCCCAGCTCCACTACATGCTGCCGCCCGCACCCCGGCTTCCCGAGGCGCGGGCCCTCATCGAGATGGACCGCTACTTCGTCCTGCACGCCCCCCGGCAGACCGGTAAGACGACCATCCTGCGCACCCTGGCCTCCGACCTGGCCACCGAGGGCGACATCGCCGCCCTGTCGTTCTCCTGCGAGCGCGCCAAGATCTTCAGCAACGACGTCGCCGCAACCGAGACGATTCTGCTGGACTCGCTCCGCAGGGCCGCCGTCTTGTCGGGATGGCCCGAGGAGCTGCTGCCGCCGGGCTCCTGGCCGGAGGAGCAGGCGGGCACCCGGTTCGGCAATGCGCTGAGCGCATGGTGCAGTCGCTGCCCGCGCCGGGTCGTGCTGTTCCTCGACGAGATCGACGCCCTGCAGGGCGAGAGCCTGGTCAGCGTCCTCAGCCAGCTTCGCGACGGTCATAACATACGGCCGGACGGCTATCCGTTCCCCGCGTCGGTGGTGCTGTGCGGGTTGCGGGACGTGCGTGACTACAAGATCGCTTCGGGCGGCGCCCCTGACCGGTATAACGCGGCCAGCCCGTTCAACATCATCCGCAAATCGCTACGCCTGGGTGATTTCACCGCCGGCCAGATCGCCGAACTCTATGACCAGCACACCCAGGCGACCGGCCAGGAGTTCACCAAAGACGCGGTGGACCGCCTCTTCGAACTGACCCAAGGACAACCCTGGCTGGTCAACGCCCTCGCCGATGAGATCATCACCGAGATGGGCGTGACCGGGACCATCGCCACTGAGCAAGTGGAGGAGGCGAAGGAGCGGTTGATCCGGGCGCGCGCCATCCACCTGGACTCTCTGGCGGCTCGGCTGTACGAGCCTCGGGTCAAGCGGGTGATGGAGCCGATCGTGGCCGGCGGCCCCTACACTGACCGCGGCAATTCCGAGGACCTGTCCTACGCCCGCGATCTGGGCCTGATCACGCAACAACCTCCGCCACAGGTGGCCAACCCGATCTACCGGGAGGTCATCCTGCGCGTGCTGGGCGACCTCACGGAGCAGAACATCCACGCCGATCCGCACAGCTTCGTGCTCCCCGACGGCCGGTTCGACCTGTCCCGCCTGCTCCGCGAGTTCGTCGTCTTTTGGCGCGAGCACGGCGAAGTGCTCATCCAGCAGGAGGGCTACCACGACGCCGCGTGTCAGATCATCCTCATGGCCTTCCTGCACCGCCTGGTCAACGGCGGCGGCTACCTCGACCGCGAGTACGCCGCCGGCACCAAACGCCTGGACGTGCTCGTTCGCTGGCCGTACAGCGGTCCGGAAGGCGAACGACTGATGCAACGCGAAGCCATGGAGCTCAAGGTGTGGCGGCCAGGCGCGGACGACCCGAAGCCCGAGGGCCTGGCCCAGCTCGACCGCTACCTCGACCGGCTGACCCTGGACACCGGTGTCCTGGTCATCTTCGACCGCCGTCCCGAGGCCCCGCCCTGGCAGGAACGCGGCGGCTTCGCCCAGGCCACCACCCCGTCCGGCCACCAGGTCACCGTCCTGCGTGTGTGACGGCTGTTCGTGGCGGGCTAAAATGCCTACGTAGCCGCCGCATGGTTCTCATGCTGGGCCCGCTGACCACCACCGGAGCCAGATCGGATCACCATGCCGATGTCCAGGGCAGAGATGATCTCGCACGTCCTTGATGGCGCCGAGCCTCTGACGCAACGGCTCCCCGGCCCCGGAGAGGCCGGCGCCGTCGCTCGCTGGCACTCCGCTGACGGCCTCGGAGCAGTGCTTTTCCTCAGACACCGCCGAGACGGCATGCTGGCCGCCGAGCTGTCCCTTGCCGTGCGTGACACTACGGGGAAGTGGCGAGACCTGGGGCTGGACTCGGGCGCGAACGAGTATCCCGACTTCTTCTCGCAACTACGAGATCCGTCCGATGTCGTCCCTCTGGGCGTCACGGAGACTCTCGTTTCCGAGGCCGAGTTCCGCGGCGGGGCGGCGACCTCTGTGCGATTTTTTGAGGTGTGGGTCGGTGGTGCGATCACGTCGATCACCTGCACGACCGAATCGACCACAACGGAGCAGGAAATATCGCCACTCGGCGCCTGCCTCGTGGGCGTTGTGGGAGAAGGCCGCGCGACGGCACACGTGCGAGCGCAAGGGAAAACTCTGCACATCATGCCCATGTCCGCGTCCACCATCGAGTGAATAGCTCGCAGGAAGAGGTCGGCATGACGTCTTCCTGCCCTCATCTTGGGGTGCCATCGCGGCTACTGGTCGGTTTCGAGGGTGACGACGTAGCCGATGAAGTCGCGGTCGTCGTCGGAGGTCGGCGGGCGTGAGCCGTCGGCGGAGGTGAGCGGGGTCAGGACGGCGTCGGCCGGGTGGAGGTAGGTCTCGCCCTCCGCCTGTACGTGGCGGGCGTGGACGGCGGAGATCTGCTTGACCTGGGCTTCGACGGTGATGTGGGCTGCGGTGGGTTCGTCGTGGTGTTCTTCGCCCCACTCGATGGTGGCGGCGGTCTCCTCGCCCAGGGCGCGTGTCAGCCACTCGCGGTCCGCCGGGGCGAGGGTCCAGGTGACCGCCGATCCGACGTGGAAGGGGTCGCCGCAGCACTCCATCTGCCACTCGTCGACCCAGACGTTCCATCTCACTCCGGCAATGTACCCGGCGGCCTTGGGCCTTCCCACGGGTGGCGGGCGGGTGTATCTGTAGGGAAATCGATTTGCATCACTGCGCGCGCGTCCGTCGGAACGGTGGAGGGAAGGCGATGGCAGATCAGGGAGGGCTCCGCAGGCGGTCGTTCCTCGTCGGTGGTGGCTTGGGTGCGATGGCGATGCTGGGCGGTGGCGCGGCGCAGCTCCTGACGGCGGGTGCGGCCTGGGCCGAGCCGGCGGGCGATCCGCGGCGGACGGCGGCCGGTATGGCGGCGATTACAGCAGGGGCAGGGGCGGGAACAAGGGCGGCGGGCGCGCTGAGGCGGGCGGCCCTCGCCAAGGGGATCAGGTACGGCTCGTCCGCCGCCACCTGGCAGGTGCAGCCGGACCCCGGCTACGCGGAGCTGTACGCGCGCGAGAGCGGCATGCTGCTCACCGAGGACGATCTCCTGTGGTACCGGCTCAAACCAACCCCCGACGCGCCGCTCGACTTCACGTACGGCGACCAGATCGTCCAGTACGCCGCCGGCAACGGCCAGCCGGTCCTCGCCGCCCACCTGGTCTGGGACGAGGGCCTGGGCGACGGCTGGGAGCCGGACGCCCTGTTCGGCCTCGGCGAGCGGGAGGCCCGCGACCTGCTCTTCGGCACGATCAAGAGAGAGGTCGCCCACTACGCGGGCCGGGTCAAGGCGTGGGTGGTCGCGAACGAGGTGACCGACGGCGAGGACAAGGACGCCAACGGCTACTGGACGGAGGAGCCCTGGTACCAGACCATCGGCCCCTCCTACGTCGAGGGGGCGTTCCGCCTCGCGCACCGCCATGACCCCCGAGCGGTGCTGCTCATCAACGAGTTCGGTTTCGAGACCGGGGATGACGCGGTCGCCCGCCGCAGGTCGATGCTCAAGGCCATCGACCATCTGAAGAGCAGGAACGTCCCCGTGCACGCCCTGGGCGTCCAGGCGCACCTGAACGCCGCCGGGTTCGCTGAGACCTTCGACGCGAAGGCGTACCGGAGCTTCCTCAGACAGGTCGCGGCGCGAGGGCTGTCGATCTTCATCACCGAGATGGACGTCCAGGACGACGGCCTGCCCGCCGACGTCGCCGTCAGGGACGCGGCCGTCGCGGAGGTCTACGCGCGCTACCTGTCCGTGGCCCTCCAGGAGCCGGCGGTGAAAGTGGTGCTGAGCTTCGGCCTCAGCGACCGCTACACCTGGCTGCAGGAGGACTACCCGCGTGAGGACGGGGCCGCGCGCCGGCCGCTGCCGTTCGACGAGGACCTGCGGCCGAAGCCGGCGTACGCGGCGATGCTGCGCGCGTTCCGGCAGGCCCCGGCACGCCGGCCCCTCTGAGCCCTTCTGAGCCCTTCTCAGTCCCTCAGAGGGGCTCAGAAGGGCTCAGAGGCGATCCCCGTACGTCTCGATCGCGTTCTCGCTGCTCACCCGCTGCCTGATCGCCTCCGGCAGCGAGGTGAGGGCGTAGCGGGGGTCGTCGAAGTCCCAGTGCGGGTAGTCGGAGCTGAACATCAGCGTGCGCTCCGCGTGCGCGATCTCGCAGAGCACGTGCAGGTGGTGCCGGCGCCTGGGCTCGGGCAGCGGCTGGGTGGTGAAGCGGACGTGGTCCACGATGTACTCGCTGGGCAGCCGCCTGACCCACGGCACCTCGTCGCGCAGGCCCCTGACGTTCTTGTCGAGCCGCCACATCACGTCGGGGATCCAGCCGAGCCCGCCCTCGGTGATGATCACCTTGAGGCCGGGGAAGCGCTCGAAGACGCCGTGGCAGACGAGGCTGATGACGTTCGCCTGGAAGACCTGGCTGAGGCCGCTGTGCCACTCCACGTAGTACGTCGGCGTCCCGCCGGCCATGGGCGGTGACGTACGGAAGATGCCCTCGCCCGAGTTGGGGTGGACGGCGACCGGGAGGCCGAGGTCGTGCGCGGCCTCGTAGATGGGGTAGTGGTGCCGCTGCCCCATCAGCAGGTCGGTGAGCGGCAGCAGCACGCCGACGAAGCGCTCGTCCTGGGCCGCGCGCCTGATCTCCCGCGCCGCCAGGTGCGGGTCCTGCGCGCCGGCCACGATGTAGCCGCGGTAGCGGTCGTCGGCGTCGAACCAGGTCGCGGCCAGCCACCGGTTGTAGGCCGAGGCGATCATGGCGGCGGCGTCCGGGTCGGGCATGGCGCCGAGGCCGAGCACCTCGCCGCCGATGAGCACCGCGCGGTCGATGCCGTGGGCGTCGAGCAGGTGCCGCGCGGTGAAGAGCGGGTCGGCGCCCGGCGCGGACCCGTCGGGGGCGCGGGCGTCGTCGCGGAGCACGCCGGCCGGGTTGACGTAGAGCATGTTGCGCGGGATCGAGACGGCCTCGCGGTGCCCGGTCGTGGTGAGGGCGCGGCGCTCGTCGAGGCCGAGGCGGCGCCGCTCGGCCGTGGACAGGAAGGGGCGCAGGTCGGCGAGGCCGTGCTTGGTGATCGGGTGGACGTCGCAGTCGACGAGCCGGTAACGGGGAGGCGTACGGGTGACGGGGTCGGTCATGGAGGCTCCGGTGGTTGCCGAGAGGCCGCTGAGCGGTCATAGTCGTGCATAGCAAATCGATTGGCATGGCGACAGTGGAGCGGTGACATGGACGTTCGGGTCGGCAGCGTCGAGGACGTCCGCAGGGACGGGTGCCGGATCGTCGACGTGAACGGGCGGCGGGTCGGGGTCATCAGCGTGGGCGATGAGTTCTTCGCGATCAGCGACAAGTGCCCGCACATGGGGGCGTCGATGTGCGCCGGCTCGCTGGGCGGCACCTTCGTGGCCGCCGGGCCGCACGAGTACGTGTACGGCAGGGACGAGCGGGTGGTCCGCTGCCCGTGGCACGGCTGGGAGTTCGACGTAGAGAGCGGGCGGTCGCTGCTGGAGCCGAAGCGCGTGGGGCTCAGGACGTACCGGGTGTCCCAGCAGGACGGGGAGGTCGTCCTGCACGTGTGATCCAGTCCTGCGCGTGTGATCCGGTCCTGCACGTGTGATGCGGCCTTTCACATGTGATCCAGTCCTGCACCTGTGACTCACCTGCCGGGGATCGACGGGACGTCCGTGTGCAGGTCGGGGCCGAAGAAGAGGAACACCATGAGGTCCTCGGCGCCGGTGTTGACGACCTCGTGCTCCCGCACGGCCGCGTCGTGGGTGACGACCAGCTCGTCAAGCCCCGGTTCGCCGCCGCGCACCTCGTGCCCCGCGTACGTGCCCGTCCCCGTCCAGGCGAACACGCTGTACACGCCGGGCTCGCGCAGCCGGTGGACGCCGCCGGGCGGGACGACGAGGCGCTTGCCGGCGTACTTGCCGGTGTTGTAGAAGACCCAGCTCTCCCCGTCGGCAACGGGCTGCGGGGTCAGGTGGCGGTTCTCGTAGAACCAGGGGTCGCCGTTGGTGCGCCAGTCCACGAAGCCGAGCGGGAACCGCTCCCCGTGCTCCGAGCGGTCGCCGGGGCGGACGTCCTTGAACAGCAGGTCCTTGGAGATGATCCGGCCGGCGTTCAGCGCCTGGAACATGGCGAGGACGTCGGAGTCCTCCTGCAGCTCCAGGGTGAGCGCCGTGCCGGGGGCGTGCAGCACGCCGGACGGCACGTGGAACCCCTCGCCGGGCACCTGCAGCTCGGCGCGGGCGTGCCGGAGTATCAGGTCGCTGTCCCAGTCGACGAGGTACGGCAGCAGCACCTCGTACGCGCCCTGCTCCGCGATCCACGGGTGCACCCCGAAGAACGTCTCAGGATGCGGCCCCATGTCCACGCCGGGCAGGAAATGGTAGGACTCGTCCTTGGCGTTCCTGCCGACCAGCGCCGCGTACTCCTGGGGCGGATGGATGTGGTACGGCAGCCGGTAGGCGTAGTCGAAGATCTTCGCCAGCCGCCCGAGCCCGCCGGGATGCGTGGCGGCGTACGCGGCGCCCATGACGGCGGCCGGGCCGGCGGCGACCGCGTCGCGCAGCAGGAGCCGCTCGCCGTGCTCCCCCACCACGTGGCTGAGCCCCTCGTCGGGCGGCCCGACGCGGTTGTCGGCCTTGGTCGTCGAGGCGAGCCAGCGCTCGCAGACGGCGCCCCGCTCGCCCACGTCGTAGGCGTCCTCGGGCAGGCCGAGCCGCCTGCCCGGGGGCAGGAAGTCACGCGCGACCCAGGCGGGCGCACAGCGCAGCACGCCGTTCCCGGCGTCGAGCAGCCGGGCGAGCAGGTCGCGTACCTCGTCAGGACCTCGCGCCGTCATGATTCACCCCTTGATCCCGGTGAGGGCGATGCCCTGCACGAACCTCCGCTGGAAGACCAGGAACACGACGATCATCGGCAGCACCGCGATCACCGACCCGGCGAACAACAAGGTCCAGGATGTACGGTTCTGCACCACGAACAGGGCAAGACCCACCGGTGCGGTGATCTTGTCCGGGCTGGACATGATGATCAGCGGCCAGAAGAAGTCCTCCCACGCCCCCTGGAAGGTGAAGATCGCGTTCGCCGCCAGCGCGGGCCCGCACAGCGGCAGCACCACCGAGCGGAAGATCCGGAACTCGCCGGCCCCGTCGATGCGGGCGGCCTCCAGCAGCTGGTCGGGGATCGAGAGCATGTACTGGCGCAGCAGGAAGATGCCGAACGCCGACACGATGCCCGGCATGATCAGCCCCCAGTAGGAGTCGAGCCAGCCGTGCCCGCCGCTGCCCGTCCAGTCGTTCCCGCCGAAGAAGGGGATGTGCTGGATGATGAGGTAGTTCGGGATGAGCGTGACCTGCCCCGGCACCATCATCGTCGCCAGGAAGAGGACGAAAATCCCGTTACGTCCGGGAAAGCGGCGCTTGGCGAAGGAGTAGGCGCACAGCGCGTTGAAGAACGTCTGCAGCACGGTGATCGACAGCGCGACGAACGCGCTGTTGGCGAACCACCGCCAGTCGCCGTGCCCCTGGGCCTGCTGCGCCTTGGTGAGGTCGCCGACGTTCAGGAAACCCTGGTAGCCCTCCAGCGTCCCGTCCTGCGGGATCCAGTGCGGCGTCGTGGAGAAGATCTCCCCCATCGGCTGGAACGACGCGCTGACCAGCCACGCGAACGGCGCCAGGAACAGGATCGCGAGCGGCGCGAGCACCAGGTACGTCAGCAGCTTCTGCCGCAGCCCGAACCGGTTGCCGGTCATACGGCGGAGCCCCGCCGGGCGAGGCGCAGCTGGAGCGCCGTGAACACGAGCAGCATGAGGAAGAGCGCGAACGCCAGCGTGCTGGCGTAGCCCATGTCGAAGTACTTGAACGCCCAGAGATACATGTAATAGACCATCGTCGTCGTCTTGTTGACCGGCCCGCCGTTGGTCATCACGAAGATCTGGGTGAAGACCTGCAGGGAGCTGATGATGCCCATGACCAGCAGGAACAGGGTGGTGGGCCGCAGGCTGGGGATCGTCACGTAGCGCAGGCGCTGCCAGGGGCCCGCGCCGTCGATGCGGGCGGCCTCGTACAGCTCCCTGGGGATGGCCTGCAGCCCGGCGAGGTAGACCACCATCGAGAACCCGGCGCCCGCCCACACGCTCATCAGCACGACCGCCGGCATCGCGAGGTTCTTGTCCGACAGCCACAGCAGCGGCTCGTCGATGAGGTGCGCCTGCAGCAGGTAGTAGTTGAACAGGCCGTAGTCACCGTTGTAGAGCCACTTCCAGAGGATGGCCGAGACCACGAACGGCGTGATGACCGGCAGGTAGAACGCCGCCCTGAACAGGCCGCGCAGCCGCAGCGGCAGGTTGAGCAGCAGCGCGAGCAGCAGGCCCGTCGCCATCGACAGCGGCACCGAGGCGCCGCTGAAGTAGATGGTGTTCAGCACCGACTCGACGAACCGCTCGTCGTGGATCATGTCGCGGTAGTTCGTCAGGCCGACGAACGGCTTGTCCGGCTCGATGATGCTCCACCGGTGGAACGTCAGGTAGACGGCGAAGATCAGGGCGGCCAGCGTGAAGACCGAGAAGATCAGCATGCCGGGCATCAGGAAGACGTACGCCGAGCGTTCCCGCCACATCCGGGCCGGCAGGCCGGGCCGGCCGGGCGGCCGGGGACCGCTCCGCGCCGGCGCCGCGTCCGTCTCGGTCGTCATCAGCGGCTGCGCCATCTGTCTCTTCCTTCCTCCGTACGCCGCCGCGCGCCGCCGCTCAGCCCCGGCCGAGGATCGCCCTGCCCTGCTGGGCGGCGTTGTCCAGCGCCTCGGCGGCGGTCTGGTCGCCGTAGATGGCCTTGCTGAGCTCCTCGTTGAGGATGGTCTCGACCCGCGGATACTTGGGGTTGGCGACCGCGCTCGCGACGCCGCAGGCCATCAGGTCGGCGAAGGGCTTGAGTACGGGCTTCTCCTTGGCGAGGTCCTCGCCTTCGAGCAGCGACTTCGTCGGAGGCAGCAGCGTGCCCTCGGTCTTGTACGTCCAGTCGGCCAGGTTCTCGGGCCGCGACAGGAACTCCATCCAGAGCCACGCGGCGTCGGAGACCTTCGTCTGGCTGAACATCACCAGCGAGTCGCCGGCGATGGTCGTCTTGCATCCGGCGCTCCCCTCGGGCAGCGGCGCGGCGGCCCACTTGCCTTCGAGCTTGGGGTACTCGTCGGCCAGCGTGCCGGCGAACCAGGCGCCCGCCACGTACATCGCGACGTCGCCCCTGGCGAAGGCCACCCGGCCGTCGTAGGAGTTGGAGTTGAGGTAGTCGCGCGGCGAGTATTCGGCGAGGTCCACGTAGAAGGCGGCGGCGGTCTTGCCGGCCTCGCTGTCGAAGGCGACGTCCTTGCCGTCCGCGCTCACCGGCTCGCCGCCGGCCTGGTAGAGCCAGGGGTAGAAGTAGTAGGCCGCCTCGGAGGCGAACATCTCGAAGCCGTACTTGCCGTTCGCGGTGAGCTTCTCCGCCGCGGCCCTGAACTCCTCCCAGGTCTTCGGCGGGCCGGCGAGGCCGGCCTCCTTGAAGCGGTCGGTGCGGTAGAACAGGCCGGTCGTCTCGCCGTCGAAGGGCAGGCCCCACATCTTGCCGTTCCAGGTGACGAACGTCTTGAAGCCGTCGACGTAGTCGTCCGGCTTGACGACCTCGCTGCGGCCCATGTACTCGCCGAGGTCGACGAGCGCGCCGCGGGCGGCGTAGTCGCTGGTGTCGCTGGCGTTGATGTAGGCGACGTCGGGGGCGGTGTTGCCGGCGATGCGGGTGCTGAGCACCTGCTGCGCCTGCTCGGCGGGGGCGTTCTCGAACTTGATGGTGATGTTGGGGTGCTGCTTGCTGAACTCGGCGGCCATCTTCTTCATCTGCGGCTCGTTGCCGACCCAGGAGAAGAACGTCACGGTCTGCGGCGAGGCCGGGTCCTTGACGGGGCCCGTGCCCTTGCCGATGCCGGTGTTCTGCGGCGGGGCGTCGCTTCCGCAGGCGGTCAGGCTCATGGTCGTCGCGAGCGCCATCACGATGACGGCCGGGGCCGTCCAGGATCCATGGATTCTCATCACACCGCTCCCTGCTGCTCGCTCAGTGGAAGGTCCGGAGCTTCGACTGATGCAAATCGATTGGCGCCTGGCGGGAAGTCTTGCCAACGTCCGGGCGGGTTGTCAATGGATGCACAGTGGCTCGCGTCACATTGTGACGGCCCCGAGACCACGCCCGCCGGTCACGGCGAAGTACGCCGTCAAATCGTTTTGCCTCAGGAATCTCAGTAGAATGCTCCCCATGTCGAGGAGCGAGGTTGAGTCCGGCCCACCCTCCCGCGTGACGATCGCCCAGGTCGCCAGCCACGCAGGAGTGAGCCCCACGACCGTCTCCCACGTGCTGTCGGGCAAGCGTGCGGTCGGAGCGGCGACCAGGGGCACGGTGCTGGCGGCCATCCGCGAGCTCGGCTACCGGCCGAACATCGTGGCCCGCAACCTGCGGACCCGGCGCTCGCACATGATCGCGGTGGTCGTCCCCGACATCACCAACCCGTTCTACGCCGTGCTCACCCGCGGCCTGGCCGACGCGGTCGACGCCGCCGGGCTCGGCACGTACGTCTGCAACACCGACGGCCAGCACGACAGGGAGCTGAAGTTCTTCCAGGACGCGATGGACCGCGGGGTCGACGGCATCGTCTTCGCCTCCGGCGAGACCGCCTCGCAGGTCCAGCTCGCGGAGGTCGACCAGCAGACGCCCATCGTCTGCATCGGCGCGCAGCTCGACCATCCGCTGTGCGACGCGGTCATCCCCGACGACGAGACCGGCTCGCGCGCGGCGGGCGCCTTCCTCGCCGCGCGCGGCTACAAGCGCATCGCGATGATCCAGGGCCCGCCCCACTACGGCGTGACCCGCACCGCGGGCTTCCGCTCGGCGATGCAGGCCGCCAAGCGGAAGGTGCCGGCCGAGCGCATGGTGCGCGGCGACTGGACCCGCAGGGGCGGCTACACCGCGATGAAGGCCCTCATGGCGCTCAACTCCCGGCCCGACGCCGTCTTCTGCGCCAACGACCTGATGGCGATCGGCGCGCTCGACGTGGCCCACGAGCTGGGGCTGTCGGTGCCCGATGACGTGGCCATCGTGGGCTTCGACGACGTCGACGCCGCGACCATCGTGACGCCCCTCCTGACGACCGTGCGCAACCCGGCGTACGAGGCCGGCGGCACGGCCGGCGACCTGCTGCTGAGCCGCATGTCCGGCCGCTACACCGGCACCGGCCGCACGGTCGTGCTGCCCTGCCCCCTGGTCGAGCGCGGCACCGCCTGAGCCGGGGCGGCACTTGGTGACCACCGCGATGACGGGCGTCTTCTTCACGGCCGACAGCTTGTCGGCGATGAACCGGTCGCCCTTGCCGATGGGCTCGTTGGCCG
>NZ_JBFAPT010000039.1:0-76376 GCF_040676845.1 Nonomuraea sp. NPDC049504 | reverse complement strand
TCGACCAGGAGGGACACGAACCAGCGTCCCGCGCTGTCGCGGGAGACGGTGACCGTGGACGGCCGCGCACCCTCCGGCAGCGGACGCGACCACACAATGGCCAGCGGCGTGTCCATCTTCGCCAGCCACAACCGGCCCTCACGCCAGCGGAACGCCGAGCGGGTGTACTCCGCCGACGCCCGGGACCTCTTCCGGGACTTGAACACCGGGTATTTGGCGCGCCTGGCGAAGAAGTTCGCGAACGCCGCCTGAAGATGCCGCAACGCCTGCTGCAGAGGAACCGACGACACCTCCGACAGGAAGTCATAGTCGCCGCTGCGCTTCCACTCCGTCAGGCGCGCGGAGGACTCCACATAGGAGACACGGCGGCCTTCCAGCCGGTAGGCGCGGGTGCGCTCCTCGAGCGCCTTGTTGTAAACGAGACGGACGCAACCGAACGTCCGGGCAAGCTCGCCGGCCTGCTCAGGAGTCGGATAGAAGCGGTACTTGTAGGCCCGCTTCACGATCTGCGCCACGCCCCACATACTCCCACGATCAACCAAAGATCGCGCGTGTGTTCGATACACCGGTTCACCTGACAGCGAACCGGCTGCCCCTGTCCTGCCCCGCAGGAGTCCGATTCCTCCCCCGCCTGAAGGCGGGGGTATCCACGGAGGTATCTGATGACGGAGCGCGGGGCGGCCTCTGACGAGAAGATCCTCGCGGCCGCGAAGGAGCTCTTCCTGGCCGACCGCTACGCCGGCGTCACGCTGGAGCGGGTCGCCGAGCGGGCCGGGGTTTCGCGCCAGACCGTCTACAACCGCTTCGGCGCCAAGGAGAAGGTCTTCCGCGAGATGGTCCGCCGTCACTGGGAGGCCTTCGACGCCCCTGACCGCCGGGAGTGGACGTCCGGGGCGAGCGCCGCCGATGTGCTGCGGAGGTTCGCCAGGTCGCTGCAGCGCTTCGCCACCGAGACCGACCAGATCCGCTTCGCCCGGCTCGTGGTCACCGAGTCGGGGCGGCTGCCGTGGATCGCGGAGGAGTTCTACCGCATGGGCAAGGGGCCGGTCGCCGCGGCGTTCGTCACCTGCCTGGACGATCTGGTGGCGCGCGGCCTGCTGCGGTGCGCGGACACGCGGCTCGCGGCGCGCCAGTTCATGGGGCTGGTGCAGGAGTTCCTGGTGTGGCCGCGGGTGATGGCGTTCGAGGAGGAGGTCGCCGAGCAGCCCGACGCCGAGACGGTGATCGAGGAAGCCGTCGGTACGTTCCTCGCCCGCTACGATGCCTGAGGAGCAACCCGTGCACAACATCGTCCTCGGTGACGTCGAGATCAGCCGCGTCATCGAGTGGTCAGGCCCGATCCGTACCGCCCGGTTCATCATCCCGGACAGCGACGAGGAGACCTGGCGGCGCAACCAGGACTGGCTGGCGCCCGACTTCTGGACGCCCGCCGACGACGCCTACCGCTGCCACATCCAGACCTGGGTGCTGCGCAGCGAGGGCAAGATCGTCCTGGTGGACACCGGGGTCGGCAACGGCAGGGAGCGCCCGCAGGTCCCGGCGTTCGCGGGGCTGCGGACCGGCTATCTCGACCGGCTGCGCGCGGCCGGCGTCGCGCCGGAGGACGTGGACGTCGTCGTCAACACGCACATCCACTACGACCACGTCGGCTGGAACACCGACGCGCGCGACGGCGAGTGGGTGCCCACGTTTCCCAACGCGACATACCTGATCCCGCGCGTCGACAACGTCTACTTCGACCCGGCCAACGCCCACCTGCGCCGGACGCCGCGCGACGAGCACGAGCGGCTGCGCTGGGAGGGCGGCAAGCTGGTGTTCGACGACAGCGTCGCGCCCATCCACCGGGCCGGGCAGGCGGTGCTCTGGGAGGGCGGCCACCGCATCGACGGCAACCTGCTGCTGGAGCCCGCGCCGGGGCACACCCCCGGCTCGTCCGTGCTCACCCTGCGCTCGGGCGGCGACCGCGCCGTCTTCGTGGGCGACATGCTGCACAGTCCCGTCCAGGTGCTCAACCCGCAGTGGAACAGCTGCTTCTGCGACGACCCGCCGCTCGCCGCCAAGACCCGCCGCGCCTACCTCGAGCGCGCCGCCGACCGGCACGAGCTGGTCTTCCCCGCGCACTGGCCGGGGCACGGCGCCGCCGAGGTGGGCAAGGACGGCGACGGCTTCGCCATCGTCGAGTGGGCCGCGTTCTGCCCCGAGTGACGGACGCCTCTACAGTGTCCTTCCGTGCTCTACGGAAGAACGGCGGAGGTCAGCGCGCTCGACGAGGTGATCGCGCGGGCGCGCGACGGTTCAGGCGGCGCGGTGGTCGTCCGGGGCGCGGCGGGGACGGGCAAGACCGCCCTGCTCGACGCGGCGGCCGCGCGTGGCGGCGCCATGCGGGTGCTGCGCACCACGGGCGTCGAGTCGGAGTCCGACCTCGCTTTCGCGGCGCTGCACCAGGTGCTGTGGCCGGTGATCGGGTCGCTCGGCGCGCTGCCCGAGCCGCAGCGGCTGGCCGTCGGCGCGGCCCTGGGGCTTGAGCCGGGCGGCGGCGACCGCTTCCTGGTGGGCGCCGGGGTGCTGTCGCTGCTGGCAGAGGCGGCCGCGCCCGACGGCCTGATCTGCGTGATCGACGACTTCCAGTGGATCGACCGGGCCTCGGCCGACGCGCTGCTGTTCGCCACCAGGCGGCTGGCGACGGAACGCGTCGCGATGCTGCTCGCCGTACGCGGCGACGCGCCGGTGAAGGGGGTGCCGCGGACGCTGGACGTACGGGGGCTGCCCGAGTCCGCCGCGGACGAGCTGCTGCGGGACCGTCACGCCGAGCTGTCCGCCCGCGTGCGGCGCGAGCTCGTGACGCTGACCGGCGCGAACCCGCTCGCCCTGCACGAGATCGTCGCCCGGCTGACGCCCGCGCAGCGCGCCGGGGACGAGCCGCTGCCCGACCCGCTGCCCGGTGGCGCCCGCCTCTTCGGCGACCAGGTCGCGGCCCTGTCGCCTGCTGCCAGGCTGATCGGTCTGGTCGCCGCCGTGGAGGCCGATCTCCCCCTGGTGCTGAGCGCCGCCGACCGGCTGGCGGGCGGGCAGGCGCTGGCCGAGCTGGAGGAGTCCGGGCTGGCGGAGGTGGCGGGCGCGACGGTGCGGTTCCGCCATCCGCTCGTCCGCTCCGCGATCCATGAGGCGGCCTCTCCCGCCGACGTCCGCCGGGTGCACGCCGTGCTGGCGGAGCTGGCCTCCGACGACCGCCGCGCCTGGCACCTCGCGGGCGCCGCGCTGGGCCAGGACGAGCAGGTCGCCGCCGCGCTGGTGGCCGCCGCCGACCGGGCGCGCGAGCGCGGCGGGTACGGCGCCGCCGCCATGGCGCTGGCCAGGGCCGCCGAGCTGACCCCCGAGCCGCGGGCGCGTGCCGTACGGCTGAAGGACGCCGCCGTCGCTGCCTGGCTCGGCGGACGCCCCGGCCAGGCGCAGTCGCTGCTGGCCGAGGCGCGCGAACGCGCCGGCGAGGACGTGGGGCTGGCGATGGAGGTCGCCCGGCTGCGCGGCCGGTTCGAGCTGAACTCGGGCGACGCCGCCGAGGCCGTACGCATCCTGGCGGCGGGCGACACCCTGGACATGCTGGCCGACGCCGCCGAGGCGGCCTCGTACGTCGGCGACACGGCGGCCATCATCGCGCTGGGCCGGCGGGCGGCGGCGCACCCCGAAGGATTCCTGCGCGACACGGTGGCCGGAGTCGGCCTCACGCTGGACGGCGATGCCGAGGGTCCTGGCCTGCTGCGGCGGGCGCTGTCCCACGCCGGTGAGCTGGAGGACGCGGCCGAGCACCTGTGGGCCGCGGCCGCGGCCAGCTACCTGGGCGAGAACGACCTGGCCGCCGACCTGGCCGAGCGGGCCGGGCGGGTGGCCAGGGTGTCGGGGATGAGCGGGCAGCTGCCGGTCGTGCTGGAGTTCGTCGCGACGGCGGAGCGCATCGCCGGCCGGCTGGCGCGCAGCCAGGCGCTCTCCGAGGAGGGTCTTGAGCTGGCGCGCGAGGCCGGCTACACCAACACCGTCGCCGCCCACCTCGCCAACCTGGCGGCGGTGGCGGCGCTGCGGGGCGAGGAGGAGGACTGCGAGCGGCAGGCCCGCGCGGCGCTGGCGATCGCGATCCCGCACCGGGTGGGGATGCGCGCGGGGCTGGCGTCGTACGCGCTGGCGCTGCTCGACCTGTGCCTCGGCCGGTACGCGGCGGCGCACGACCGCTTCCACGCCGTCGTCACGGCGGGGCCGGGAGCCGGGCATCCCACCGTCGTGTCGCGGTCCACCCCTGATCGGATCGAGGCCGCCGTGGGCGCGGGTGACGAGGAGGGCGCGCGGGCGACGCTGGCCGCGTACGAGCGGTGGTCGGCGAACGCCGGCACGCCCGAGTCGCACGCCCTGCTGGCCCGCTGCCGCGGCCTGGTCGAGGGGTCGTCCGACGCCTTCGCCGAGGCGCTGCGGCTGCACACCAACCCGTTCGAGTCGGCCAGGACGGCGCTGCTGCTGGGCGAGCGGCTGCGCAGGTCGCAGCGGCCCGGCGAGGCGCGGGCTCAGCTGCGGGCGGCGTGGGAGACCTTCGAGCAGGCGGGCGCGCGGCCGTGGGCGCGGCGGGCGCAGGAGGAGCTGCGGGCGGCCGGCGAGAGCGGGCAGGCCCCGCCCTCCGACGTGCTCGACGTGCTGACGCCGCAGGAGCTGCGCATCGCGGGCCTGGCCGCCGACGGGTTGTCCAGCAAGGAGATCGCCGCCCGGCTCTTCCTCAGCCCGCGTACGGTCGAGTACCACCTGTACAAGATGTATCCGAAGCTGGGCATCAGCTCGCGTACTGACCTCGCGCGGCTGGTAGTCCTACGGAAGGCACCCGTGACCGGCGACGGCAAGCTGTGAGTCATGCAGAACGTGAACATCGGGAGTGAAGAGTTCGGCGCCGCCGCCGACGAGCCGATCCTGCTGATCAGCAGCCATGAACCGGCCAAGCCGGGGCACGGCGCGATCATCGCCGAGCAGATCCCCGACGCGCGCCTGATGATCGTGCAGGGCATGGGCCACACCCTGCCGCCCGAGGTGCACGAGGAGCCGGCCACCGCCATCCTCACGCACACGGCCGGGTGACGCGCGTGCGGGGCTCGGTTCCGGCCGCCGCGAGTGGAGGGCGGCCGGAACCGGCCGCGTCAGGCGCGCGGGCCGAGGAACAGGCCGCCGCTGGCGTCGATGACCTGGCCGGTGATCCAGCGGGCGGCGTCGGAGGCGAGGAACGCGACCACGTCCGCCACGTCGCCGGCGTCACCGAGGCGGCCGAGCGCCGTCGATCCCGCGATGACGTCGGCCAGGCCGGGCGCCTCGAAGACGGCGCCGTTGGCGAGCGTCCTGGTGGCGCCGGGGGCGACCGCGTTCACCGTGATGCCCCTGGCGCCGAGCTCGTTGGCCAGGGTCAGGCTCATCGTCTCGATCGCGCCCTTGGTCATGGCGAAGGACGTCTGCGCCGGGTTCGCCATGCGGGTCGCGACGGACGAGACGGTGACGATGCGTCCGCCGTCGCGCAGCAGCGGCAGCGCCCGCTGGACGATGAAGTACGGCGCCCGCACGTTCACCGCGAAGAGGTGGTCGAACTCGGCCCTGGTCGTGATGCCGAGGGGCCCGGCGGGCTGGGCCGCCGCGTTGTTGACCACGATGTCGAGCGGCCGCCCCGCCAGACCCTTCTCCACGCCTTCGAAGAGCGTCTCGACGTCGCCGTCCACCCCTAGCTCCGCCTGGACGGCCAGCGCGGTCCCGCCCGCGCGCCCGATCGCGCCGACCGTCGCCGCCGCGCCGTCCGCGTCCCTGCCGTAGTGCACGAGCACCGTCGCTCCCCCGGCCGCCAGCCGGGTCGCGATCGCCTGGCCGATGCCGCGCGACGCGCCGGTCACCAGAGCCGTCCTGCCGGTCAGATCATTCATGTCCGCCCCAAAGTGGTAGTGACTATCACGGTGGTAGTCTCTATCACGTGTCAGCACAACACTCAACCCTCCGGGCCCGCCGCCGGGCCCAGACACAGCGCACGATCCAGGCTCACGCGATCCGGCTGTTCAGCGAGCGCGGCTACGACGCGACGACCATGAACGACGTCGCCGAGGCGGCAGGGGTCTCGCCCATGACCCTCTATCGGCACTTCCCGACCAAGGAGGACCTCGTCCTGATCGACCAGCACGGCGAGCTGATCGCCGAGCGGATCGCCGCGTCGCCCCCCGGGCAACCCCTGGCCCGCCGCATCGGCGGCGCGCTCGTCGCCGCGGCCGCCGCCCTGGCCGGCGACGACGTGCCGGCGGAGCGGCGGACCCTGCTCGTCCGCCTCCAGCTCATGATCTCCACGCCCGCGCTGCGCGCCAGGCACCTGGACAACCAGTACGCGCTCCAGCGGGCCATCATCGACGCCCTGGGCGACGAGGCCGCCAGCCCCGACCAGGCGTTCCAGGCGCAGGCGGCGGCCGGCGCCTGCCTGGCCGCCCTGCACACGGCGCTGGTGCGCTGGGCCGAGGACGAAGGCCGCGCCGACCTGCCCGCCCTCATCGCCAAGGCGCTCGCGGCCGTCTTCGGCGACGACACCATCGGCCGCCCCGCCCCATAGTCCCGGCGGCCTACCGGCGGTCCCCAGGGCGCAGGAGAGGGTGAGACCGGGCTACGCCGGTCACTTCTGGATCAGGGACGCCGGTGTTTCTCGTACGCGTCGATGGCCTGGCCGAGCCGGGCCAGGCGCTCGGTGAACCAGACGTCCCCGCCCGGCGGGCGGCCGGGGTCGACGTACTGAGAACCGAGGTTGGAGAAGAGGGCGACGACGTAGCTGCGCCCGCCCTTCCCCGGCAGCGCCCTGACGATGCCGGCGTCGGCCGCGGCGTTGCTCCACCAGCCGTTCTTGTGGGCGAACGTCACCTCGGCCGCCCTGTCGCACGGCCGCACGTCGTGGCCGTAGGCGACGTCCTGGCCCGGCACCGTCACGCTGCCGTCGGCACCGGTCCAGCGCGGCGGCGTGCGCTGCGGGATGCCCTGCGCGGGATAGGCGGCGCCGCACCAGTTGGTGGTCGACAGGGTGACGTTCATGGCCTGGTCGCGCAGCCTGCTGAGGAGGAACTCCCTGGAGGCGCGGCTGAGGACGCCGGCGCTCACCCTGACACCGCCCGGTGTCGTCCAGAGGGTGCCCTTGCCGCCGTTGATCAGCATGAGCAGCTTGGCCGTGTCGAGTGAGGTCATGGTGATCGGGTTGTCCCAGCGCCCGCCGTGGGCCGGGTTCGTCCCCTTGAGCTGGAGCGTCTCCAGCCCCAGGTCCTGGAAGGTCCGGTTGAGGCCGTCGATCGCGTCCCGGTCGTGCAGCATCTTGATCAGCGCGCAGGAGGCGGGGTTGGACGACCAGGTGAGCGAGGCGTCGAGGTAGGCGCGGATCGTGTCCGCGCCGGGCGGGCCGCACATCGAGCTGCCGGCCGCCGGCTCGTAGGCGTAGGTGTCGTCCAGCGAGATCGCTCCCCGGTCCACGAGACGCAGCACGCCGAAGGCCACCATCAGCTTCAGCACGGACGCCGGGTAGGGGGACATGAAGTCGATGGGGGCGTGCTCGCGCCCCGGCACCACGTCGATGGTGCCTTGGGCGTGGTCGGCGTACCAGCCGGCGTCGTCCCACTGCCGCCAGCGCACGGCGGTGGTGTGCAGGTCGCGGTCCACCGGCACGATCACGCCGTCGGGGTGGTGCGGGCTCATCAGCACGGTGCCGGAGGAGACCGGGCGACCAGCCGCGTTCAGCTCGATGACGGTGAGGTCGATCTGCGGCTGCTGGGTGATCGGGGCGGCGCCGCGTGAGTCCCGTGGCGGCGGGGCGGCCGCCGGCTTGCCGGCACCGCGCCGCCGCAGCGCGTCCAGCCGGGCCGGGGACGTCGGCGGATCGGTGTCCAGGACCTGCTCGAACCGTAACCGGTCGAGCGTCCGCCGCAGATGGTGGGCGAGTGCGCCGCCGGTGTCCGCGGCGACCGCCTCAGGGGTGAGGAAGCCGCTCAGCAGGACGGCGGCCGTGGTGAGACCGGCGATGCTCCTACGGGATCTTGTGGTGGTCACTCTCGCACTGTAGGTGAGCGATTCTCGCTTGTGGCCGCCGCGGGCGTTGGCGTATTGACGACAACCTGTTCGTTCCGTCAGGCCGCTTCTAGCCTCGTCTCGAGACGTCCTCCCGCCTGACGAGAAGGGCCTGCCGTGACGGAACTGGCGATCATCGGGTACGGCAACGCCGGGCGCCAGCACCTCGCCGCCGCCGGCGCGATGGCGGGGGTCACGGTGGCCCGCGTGGTCGACACCGACCCGGCCGCCACCCGAGGGATCGGGGCGCCGGTGGGGAGCGTGGAGAGCGTGCTGGCGGACGAGCGGATCGAGGTCGTCGCGGTGTGCCTGCCGCCTGGCCCCCGGGGCGCAGTGGTCAGTGCGTGCCAGTCCGCCGGCAAGCACGTGATCGTGGAGAAGCCGCCTGCGCGGACCGGCGCCGAGCTGGAGTTCCTGCTGGCGAACGGGGCGGCGGCCGGGGTTCTGAGCGCGGTGATGTTCCAGCACCGGTTCGCGCTTCCCCCGGTGCTGCGTTCCGGCACGCCGGAGCGCTTCGCGGGCGCCGCTGCCACGCTCATGGTCTCCCGTCACCGGCCGCCCGCCCACTACGCGTCGCCGGGCTGGCGTTCCCTGCCGGACGAGGCGGCCGGCGGCGTGGTGGCGCACCTCGGCGTCCACTACCTCGATCTCGCCTGCCAGCTCCTCGGCACCCCGGTCGAGGTCAGGCTCGCGCATCGGGAGGACGCCGCCCCCTCGATCGACGTGCGGCTGTCCTGCTCCGTCGGCTTCGCCAACGGCGCCGAGCTGACCGCGATGATCACGAGCAGGTCCGCGCTCAGGCTGGAGCACCTGACCGTGGCCGGCGCCGGAGACTGGTTCGAGCTGAGGGACGGGGCGGCCCACGGCGAGGTGGACGGTGTGCGCATCGCCGAGCCCCGGCGCGCGGCGGGCGAGCTGCGCGGCCAGGTGTACCGGGAGGTGCTGGCGGCGGTACGCGGCGAAGGACCGCTGGACCTCGCCGCGCTCGGCCGCAGCCGGGGTGTGACCGCGCTTCTGGACGGCGTCCGCGCCCAGCCGTCCCTGCCCGCCGCGCGGATCGGTGACCGATGAACGGCCGCCGCCTGGGGTTGAGCTCGGGCTCCCTGCCGGACGCCGGAGCGGCGGAACTCGCCGCCGCCACGGCGCTCGCCGGCGGCGGCACCGTCGATCTGCGCGCGGGCAAGGGCCACGCCTGGGAGCGGGACGGCATCGCCCGCGGCATCCGCCAGGTGACCGCCGCGGGCGTCGAGGTCGCCTTCGTCGGGTGCGGCGCGCGGGCAGGGCGAACCAAGGTCGGGTGCGGCGCGCGGGCCGGGGAGACCGAGGCCGGATGCGGCGGGCGGGGCGGGGACGTCGGCCTCGAGCTGCCGGTCACCGGCCATCCGGTCAAGGTGTTCTGCGTGCCGGAGCCGGACCCCGCGACCCTGGCCGGGCAGGTACGCGCGGCCGCCGACCAGGGAGTGGCGCTGTGGGTGGAGACGCATCAGGGCGGACCCTCGTGCCGCCGGCTCGCCCAGCTCGCCGAGGTGACCGGCATCGGCGTCGTGGTGGACCTGCTGGGCGTGGCCGCGACCGGCGGCGCGGACGCGGCCACGCTGGCCCGGCTCGCGCCGCACGTCCGCGCCGTCCAGGTCAAGGGCTTCCGCAGGGACGCCGCGGGCGCGTACCGCCACAGGGCGTTGCGGGCCGCCGACCTCGAACCGGTGGAGGCCCTGCTGTCGTCCGGGGCTCCGATCCGCGCGATCACGGTCGAGAGCCGGGCCGGCACGGCCGTGGACGACCTCAGGATGCTCGCGAAGTGGGAGGCAAGGTGAAGCTCGCCGTCATCGGGGACGAGATCTCGCAGGACCACGCGGTGGTCACGGAGACGGCGGCGCGGCTCGGCTTCGACGGGGTCGAGATCCGCTCCGTCGCGCAGTGCCCGCCGCACCTCCTGGACGACGACGCGCTGGCCGGCATCAGGCGGACGCTGCTGAACGCCGGCCTCGCCGTCGCCGGGTTCGCCCCTCCGGTCTTCAAGCAGGACCTGCCCGCCACGGATCGGGAGCTGGCGGCGGCCGAGCGCGTCCTGCTCAGGGCCGTCGAGCAGGCCGGTCTGCTCGGCGCGCCGCACGTACGGATCTTCAGCTTCTACCGGGACGGCGATCCCGATCCGGCCGCCGCCGCGGCGGTGGCGGGCGAACTGCTCGCGGCCTTGCCCCCGGACGTCAGGCTGCTGGTCGAGACGGGCACCAGGACCAACACGCCGACGATCGCGCACACCATGGACTTCCTCGACCGGCTCGGCCGCGCGGGCACGGGGGTCCTATGGGATCCGGGGAACATCGTGTTCAGCGGCTGGGGCGGCGACCCGGCTCGGGACTACCAGCGGGCCCGTGCGCTGATCGGGCACGTGCACGTGAAGGACCCGGACGGGACGCGCCGCTACGTCCGCCTCGGCGACGGCGACGTCGACTGGCCCGCGATCCTGCGCCGGCTCGCCGAGGACGGGTACGCGGGCTACCTGAGCCTGGAGACCCACTGGCGGCGCTCGAAGGAGCTGACCCCGCACGAGCGGGACCACCCGTGGGGCGAGGCGTTCTCCGCCGGCGGCTTCCCCGCCAGCGTGGAGTGCATGGAGGTGCTGCGGTCCTGGCGCGACGGGCTCGGCTCGGTGCACGATGCCGGCTGAGCCGCCCGTCCTCCTCTTCGGCGCGCAGCGCTCGGGCACCACCGCGCTCGCGACCGTGCTGCACGGCGCTTTCCGCGCGGCGGGCGGGATCTTCACGATCAACGGCAAGCTGCCGTACCTGCTGCACCGCTGGTGCACCCAGGCCGACGTGGACGGCCGGCACCTGCGGGCCGACGAGATCCTGCACGCGCTGGACCGCAAGCCGCCCTACCTGCCGCCCGACGGCTGGCGGGAGCGGGTGGAGACGGTCGTGCGCGCGGCGGCGGCCAGGGTCGCGGAAGGGGCGGTCACCGACGCGGCGGAGCTGCGCAGGCAGATCATCGCGGCCGGCTACGCGGGCGCCACCCGGTGGGGCGAGAAGTACAACGAGTACCTGCTGGAGCTCGACGCGCTCGCCGCCGGCGCCCCGGGCGCGCGATGGGTGCTGCTGATCCGCCACCCGGCGGCGGTGGCGGAGTCGACGTTGCGCTGGGGCGGCGACCGCCCGTGGCGACCGGGCAGGCGGGAGGGCGTCCTGCGCAAGTGGGTGGCCTGGCACGAGGGCTGGCTGCGCCACCCTCGCTCCGGTGACTGCCTGGTGCTGGAGTACGACCGGCTCTGCCGGGGACCCGACCTGCGGCGGCTGGCCCAGGTCATCGGCCTCGACCTCGCGCCGTACGCCCGCGACCTGGTGGCCAGACCCGGCCCGCCGGATGGGGTGCCGGACGACGTCGAACGGGTGTGGCAGGCCCTGTTGGATCGCCGAGCCGCAGGAAATGGAAGAAGATGATCGCGCGAACTCCGTCCGTTCCCCTGACAGGAGCCCTTCATGACGACACCGGGTCTTCCCTACGACACCACGGAGGCCACCTCCGACCACGGCCTCGGCCTGCACCACGTGCAGCTGGCCATCCCTCCGGGCAGCGAGGACGAGTGCCGCCGCTTCTACGTGGACGTGCTCGGCATGACCGAGCTGCGCAAGCCGCCGGTCCTCGCGGCGCGCGGCGGCCTGTGGGTGCGCGCCGACCTGCTGGAGATCCACCTGGGGGTCGAGCAGGACTTCCGCCCGGCCCGCAAGGCTCATCCCGGCATCCTGGTCAAGGACCTCGACGGCCTGGCCAAGCGGCTGGAGGACCACGGCGTCGAGATCACCTGGGACGACAACTTCCCTGGTCACCGCCGGTTCTACGCCTTCGACAACCTGGGCAACAGGCTGGAGTTCCTGAGCCCGCAAGACTGATCCGCCTGGGAGGCGAGTCGTGCTGACGCTGAGCGACGTCGTGCTGACCTTGGGCACGGCGGGCAACGAACGGGTCCTGTTACGGGGTGCGGATCTCAGCGTCGCGGGCGGTGACACCGTCCTGCTGACCGGGCTCGACGCTCCCGCCCGGCGGGCGATGGCCGACCTGCTGGCCGGGCGGATCCGGCCGGCGTACGGCAGCGTGACGCTGGAGCGCGGCGACGCGGGCCGGACGGTGCTCGACGCGGGCGACGAGCCTTCCGACGGGATCTGGCAGGACCTCGGCGGCGCGAGCCCGCCGCGCGCCGTCGTCGTGCTCGCGGGACGGCGTCCTGCGGGCTGGCCCGACCGGTACCGCTGCCTGGAGCTGCGCGGCGGCCGGTTCGTGCCGGGCCGGGCGGGGGCGACCGTCCGCGTTCCGCTCGCCCTGCTGGAGCAGCGCATCCGGCAGGCGCTCACCGAGGCGGGCGCTCCTCCGGCGGCCTCGGCGTCGGTCGCACGGGTCCTGGTGGACGCCGAATGCCGGGGCCACCGCTCGCACGGCGTCGCCCTGCTGCCCACCTATCTCCGGCGGATCAGCGCGGGCGGGATCGTGGCGGGGGCCAGGCCCGCGCTCACCGAGGTGACCGGGTCGCTGGCCGTCGTGGACGCCGGCGGCGGCTTCGGCCAGCCGGCCATGGACGTGGCGGCCGAGTGGTGCGCCGCCGCCGCCGCGGCCACCGGCGTCGCCGCCGTGGCGGTGCACAACAACAACCACGTGGGCATGCTGGCCGCCTACCGGTGGCCGTTCCAGCGGGACGACGTGGTCGGGCTGCTGATGAACACGTCGGGTCCGTCGGTGTCCGCGCCGGGGGCGGCCTACCCCACGCTGGGCAGCAACGCGCTCTGCCTGGTCACCCCGGGCGCGGCCGGCGAGCCGTTCTGCATCGACCTGGCCACCGGTGTCGTGGCGGCGGGCAAGATCAGGGACGCCGCCAACCTCGGCGTCCCCGTGCCCGAGGCATGGCTGCGCGACGCCGCGGGCCGGCCCACCACGGACCCGGACGAACTGGACAGGGGCGGCTCGATCCCGCTCTTCGGCGGTTACAAGGGGCTGTGCGTCACGCTGATCGTGGAGATCCTCGCGGGGGCGCTCGCGGGCGGGCGGGTCAGCCCCGATGTGGCCAAGCAGCGCAAGCTTCCTGACACGGTCATGGGCTGCGGCCAGCTGCTCATCGGCGTCTCCGCCGCCCACGTCTCAGGACGGGAGCCGCCGCACGCGTTCCTCGGCACCCTGCGGGAGGCGGTACGCGCCGGCTACGACGAACCGCCGCCCCGGCCGTGGTTCCCCGACCAGGTGGAGGAGGACACGGCGGCCGACGTCAGGCGGCACGGCGCCCCCGTCCCCGTCACCGTGCTCAGGGAGCTGGGATGGCCGGCCGGCGACTGAACCCCGCGCTGGGCAGTGCGCCCGGCTGGCCTCTGGTGCTGTACTTCCACCACGTCAACGCCGCGGTCGACCACTACACCGCGATCTCGCCCGACGGCTTCCGCAGGGCGCTCGATCTCGTCCTGACCGGCTTCGGGCCAGCCGTCGAACCCGCGCTCGTCACGCCGCGCTTCGCGCCGCCGCCCGAGCCGGCCGTGCTCATCACGTTCGACGACGGCTACCGCGACGTGCTCACGCAGGCGGTGCCGTTGCTGGCCGAGTTCGACGTACGGATCCTGCTGTTCTGCGTCACGGACCGCATGGCGGACATGGACCGCCCGGCCCCCTCCACGCCCCGCGAGGATTTCCTGACCTGGTCCGACGTCGCCGTGCTGACCCGCATGGGACACGTGGCCGGGGCGCACACCCGGTCGCATGTCAGGCTGTCCGAGCTGACGGCCGCCCGCGCGCGGGACGAGGTCGGCGGCTCACTGGCCGACACGCGGCGCATGACGGGCGCCGCGCCGGCCGCCTTCGCCTACCCGTACGGCGACGTCCCCGCCGTCGATCCGGTGCCCGGCGACGTGCTGGGCTTCGGCACGGTGCGCTCGGCCCCGCTCCCCTGGCTCCAGGCACCGCACCACATCCGGCGCACCTACCTCCCCTCGGGTGAGGAGGACAGGTGGCCGGAGCTCGTGACCCGATGGAGGCGGCAATGGTTCGCATCTCAGTGATCATCCCGACCCGTGACAGGGCGGGTGATCTCGCACGCTGCCTCGAGGCCCTCGCGGAGTGCGCGCAGGACGGCCTGCTGCCCGCGTCGGGAGGAAAGCTGCACGAGGTCATCGTCGTGGACGACGCGTCCGCCGTCGCGGGCGTGCACGACGCGCGGCTGCCGATCCTGGCGCTGCGGAACGAGCGCAGGGCCGGCGCCGCGCTGAGCAGGACGGTCGCGGCGGCCCGGGCGAGCGGGGACGTGCTCGCCTTCCTCGACGACGACGCGGTGCCGCGCGGCGACTGGCTCGCCGTCGTCGCCCGTCACCTGCGGGGCGCGCGGGTCGCGATCACCGGCCGGGTCCTCCCCTTCGACGGCGGACTGCTGTCACGGGCCAGGCAGGCCCGCCACGACGCCCGGTACGCCGGGCTCGAAGCGGGGACGCCCGTCGGCTTCTTCGCCGGAGGCAACAGCGCGGTGCTGGCCGAGGTGTTCCGCGAGGTGAACGGGTTCACCAGGTTCACGACCGGCGGCGACAACAGTCTCGCCGAGGCGCTGGCCGCCCGGGGCACGCCCGTGTGCTTCGAGCCTGATCTGGTGATCGCGCACCGCAACGGGAAGGGGTTGTGGCGGGCGTGCGCGGACGCGTGGTCGGCCGGCGCGCACCACCCCGTACGGCTCACTCCCCTGGACGCGGCGCGGATGGCGGCGAGCGCGGGCGTGGGCGCCGGCGGCGCGGTCAGGACGGTCAACAGGATGCTGGGGGCGCTGCACGCGACGGGCCGTGCCGTGCCGAGGGGCGCGGCGGGCGCCACGGGGGCCGCGCGCCGTCGAACCTGGCCTGGACCTGCTCGGCCTCGCTGACGCGATGCTGCCGGCGGTAGAGGGCGAGCGCGCGCCGCCAGGCGACCCTGGCGTGACAGGACTCGCCCAGCGCCGCGTAGGAGTCGCCGATCCTGACCAGCGAGTCGGGCTCCTGCCCGACGTTGCCGATCATGCGCCGCTTCCTGATGGCGGAGGTGTAGTAGCCGATGGCCTCCCGGTAGCGGCCCATCTGATGGACGATGTAGCCCATGCTGTCCAGGGCGGCGGCCTCGCCGTCGGGGTCGTCGCCGCCGCGGAACAACCACAGGGCCCGCTCCGCGTGCGGCAGCGCCAGGTCATACCTGAGCAGTTGCGACAGGCACCAGGCCATGCTGTTGAGCGCGTTGGCCTCCCCGTTGACGTTGCCGAGCGTCCTCGACATCGCCAGGGCCCGCCTGGCGTGGTGCAGCGCCGGCTCGTGCTCCTTCCAGCGGGACATCACCAGGCCGATCGACTGGTGCACCTGGGCCTGGCACTCGGCCGCGCCCGCCCGGGCGAACAGGGCGACGGCCGTGCGGAGCAGGCCGAGGACGCCGTCCCGCTCCCCGAAGATCGCCCGGGACAGGCCGAGCCGCCAGCGCGCCGCAGCGCGGGGCAGCGGCTCGCCCAGCCGATCCACCGCCCGCGTGGCGACCGTCCAGATCTCGACGAGGTCCGCGAGGTGGGCCCGGCGCAGGCAATAGGCGTCCAGTGCCCACGCCAGCCGCCAGGCCGCGTCGTCCCAGGTGTGCGCCGCGGCCAGCCGGAAGGCGGCCAGCACGCCGACGTACTCGGTGTCGCACCAGGCCAGCGCCTGCCCGGCGGTCCCCATCGGCGGCGGTACGACGCCGTCACCGCAGGCGGCCGGCTCGATGTCGACCCGGTGGGGGTAGAGCAGGCGGCCGGCCGCGTAGGCGCCGCGCAGGTAGAAGCCGACCAGGCGGCGCAGGGCCGCCTCGCGCGCGTCCGCGGGGACGTCGCGGCCGGCGACCTCCATCGCGTACAGGCGGACGAGGTCGTGCATGCGGTAGCGCGCGGGGGCGTGCTGCTGGACCAGGTGGGCCGCCTCCAGCATGCGCACGACGGTGCGGGCGCGCGGGATCGGCAGGCCGAGGAGCGCGGCGATCGCCGGCAGGCCGATGCTCGGTCCTGGGGCGCAGCCCAGCAGGCCGAAGGCGCGCGCCGCGATCGGGGACAGCGCGCGATAGGAGGAGGCGAACACCGCGCGAACGCCGGCGTCTCCTGCGTCCAGGGCGTCGAGCCTGTCGGACTCCTCTTCGAGCTCCTCGGCCAGCATCGAGAGCGGGAACTCGGGGTGCGCCGTCGCCCGTGAGGCCAGGACACCGAGGGCGAGCGGCAGGCCGCCGCAGTACTCCAGCAGGGACGTGACGGTCCTCGCCTCGGTCTCGACACGCGCGGCGCCGATCCTGCGACTCAGCAGGGTGCGAGCCTCTCCTGGTGAGAGCACGTCCAGGGAGACGACGCTGGTGCCGTACGCGACCGCCAGCCCGGCCAGCCGGTGGCGGCTGGTGAGGACGACCGTGCAGGTGAGGCTGCCGGGAAGGAGCGGGGTGACCTCGGCGGCGTCGCGAACGTCGTCCAGGACGACGAGCATGCGCCGCCCCGCGATGAGCGAGCGGTACAGAGCCGCGCGGGCGTCGCCGCCCGGGGGGATGGCCGACGGCTCGACGCCCAGCGCTTCGAGGAAGTCGCGTAACACCGTGGAGGCCGGCAGGTGCTCGCCGGCCGGGCTGAAGCCGCGCAGGTTGGCGTAGAGCTGGCCGTCGGGGAAGCGGTCCAGGCTGCGGTGAGCCCAGTGCAGGGCCAGGCTGGTCTTGCCGACGCCGCCGGGGCCGACGAGGGCGACGATCAGGCCGTCGGTGCCGGCCGCCCTGTTCAGCTCGGCCAGTTCACGGGCCCTGCCCTGGAAACCCGTGGGGGCCATCGGCAACTGGCGCGGCAACTGGCGCGGCAACTGGCGCGGCAACTGGCGCGGCACGAGGACCATGGGGGCGGGGACGGGAGCCGATGACAGCAGTTCCAGGTGCCGCCTGCGCAGTTCGGGGCCTGGATCGACGCCGAGCTGCTCGGCGAGCTGGGTGCGGACGCGCTCGTACAGGTGCAGGGCCTCGGCCTGGCGTCCGCAGCGCTCCAGGACGGTCATCAGCCGAGCCGTCAGCCGCTCGTCGAAGGGGTGGGAGGCCGCCAGGGCCCGCAGGCCGGGCAGCAGTTCCTCGTATCGTCCGCCGTCAACGCGGTTGTCGGCGTACGCCAGGTACGCCATGACGCGCTCGTCCTCGAGCTGGGCGCGCGTCCGCTCCGCCCACATGCCCGGCACCCCCGTGAGCGCGTCGGCCTTCCAGAGGGCGAGCGCGCGGCGTAACAGGCTGCCCGCGCGCTCGCCGCCGGCCGCGCGCCCGTCCTTGACCAGCCGCCGGAAACGGTTCAGGTCGACCTGTTCCGGCGGGACGTCGAGCAGGTAGCCGCCGGCCCGGCGGACCAGCGCGACGCCCTCGGCCGCGGCGCCCGACGACTGCAGGACGGCACGGATGCGGGTCACGTAGCTGTAGAGGGTGCTGCGCGCCTCGCGCGGCGGGTGCTGCTCCCACAGGCGGTCGATCAGCTGCTCGGTGGGGACGGCCGACCCCGCCTCGACCAGCAGCACCGCCAGGACGCAGCGCTGACGCGGCGGGCCGAGGTCCACCCGGCGCCGACCGGCGGTCGCGCCGACCGGGCCCAGGAGCTGGAAATCCATGCATCACCTCCGCGGTTGTGCATGGACCGCCTGCCGCGCGAAACCTCCCCCGGCCACGGCTGGCTTCGCCTGGCGCGGCAGACGGCCGTTGACTCAGATCGTGAGACAAGAAAGATCTTTATGTCAAGGCGGCCGATGAAACAATCCTTCACGCCCGCGGGGGCTCAGCGCTCCGTGGAGGTGTAGCGGTGCTCGGGACGGCCGGCGCGCCCGTACTGCTGACGTTCCGTCGCCAGCCCCACGGCGTGCAGGTGCTGCAGATAGCGGCGCGCCGACGCGCGGGACAGCCCGCAGGCGACGGCCACCTCGCCCGCCGACATGTCCGTGGACGCCGCCGCCAGCGCCTGCCGGACCATCGTCAGCGTGCTCTGCGCGATCCCCTTGGGCGCCCGGTAGTCGCGCCCGCCGAGGCCGACCAGCCGGAGCGTGGACATCACGTGGTCGATGTCGCCCTGCACCAGGGACGGGTGGTCGTCCAGGGCGGCGATGGTCGAGTGCGCCTGCCAGACCGCGCGGACCGCCGCGCTCAGCACCGCCATGGTGAACGGCTTGAGCAGGTAGGACAGCGCGCCCGCGCGCAGCGCGCGCAGCACCTTGCGCCCGTCGTTGTCGGCGGTCATGACGATGACGTCCGGCTGGTAGCGGTGCGGGTGCCTGCTGCGGAGCAGGACGTCGAATCCATCCATGTCGGGCAGGCCGAGATCGAGCAGAACCAGGTCGGGCCGTTGTTCCCCGATCAGGCCGAGCGCGGTCCTGCCGTCGTAGGCCGATGTCGCCGCGGCGCCGTCCACGCGGCACAGGCGGTCGACACATGCGTGGTTGAGCGTTCTGTCGTCGTCCACCACGAGGATGTGGCGGACCTGCGGATCCCCTGTCTTGCTCATCGAGTACCTTTCGCGTTCCGGCGCCCGCGGGCCACGAGCCGCGGCGGCGATCAGCACCAATGTGCCGACCCTGGTTCGACCGGAACCTTGAAAGATCCTTGATCCGCCCCTGAGAGGGGGTCTGTCACTGCGTGCCGGCGGCGGAGGCCACCGTCCCCATCCGGCGCGAGTGCAGCACCCAACGCACGCCGGCCTTGGCGCCGCCGCCGGCGGCCAGGAAGATGCCGGCCAGGCCCAGCCAGCCGACCGGCCCCGCGGTGATGAGCAGGCCCGTGACCAGCGAAGGCCCGATCACGTCCTGGGTGGTCTCGCCGAGGTGGAAGACCGCGAGCGCCTTGCTGCGCCCCTTCTCGGGCGACAGATCGTAGGACACCTGCCAGGAGCCCGCGGAGTGCAGGTTCTCCCCTGCGGTGAACACGATCACGCCCAGCACCAGGAGCAGGGACGCGGCCACCGCGCCGAAGAAGTGGGCGCCGGCGAAGACGAGGGTGGCCGCCGCGAGGAGCACCCCGCTGGCCAGCAGCCCGCGCGCGGCCGACGTCACGTCCTTGGTCCACCGCGTCCACCACACCTGCCCGAGCGCGGTCATCACCGTGTTGACGAACGTGATGACCGCGACCATCACCGCGGGCGCCTCGGTGTGCTGGGTGATCCAGAGAGGCAGGGCCACGAACAGCAGGCTGTCGTTCAGCAGCAGCAAGCCGCTCGTCATGGCGAGCGTCAGGTACGGCACGTCGCGCAGCGGATGAACCTTGGGGCCGCCCTCCTTCTCCTGCGGGGGCAGCGGTTTCTCGTACTTCTTCAGCCGGCTGATGAGATACATCATGGGGATGAACGAGCACGCGTTTCCGAGGATCAGCAGCTGATAGGCGATCGGCGTGTCCGTCACCATCGCCACGCTGGACAGTGCCGCGCCGACCGCCAGGCCGACGTTGCGCACCGAGTGGATCAGCGCCATCGTCTGTGTGCGTTTGTGCCCCTCGAAAATGCGGCCGATAAGGGCCTGGTTGACCGGGAAGGCGACCCGGTGGCTCACCGTGACGGCTATCACGGCGAAAACGAACTGCCAGAAATTCGTGACGAATGCCAGCAGCGCGAAGAAAAGCACCCGCGTCGCATGGAGACCGACCATGAACTGCCGCGGCCCGACTCGGTCGGCCAGCGCTCCGGCCGGGACGGCGGCCAAGGTGGCGGCCAGTCCGGCGAGCGAGAGCCCGATGCCGATCTCCGCCGCGGAAAGGTGCACGACCCGCGTGTAGAAGAGCACGCCGCCGGCGAGGAAGAGGCCCGTGCCGATCGAGCCGATCGCCACCGTGCTCACCAGAATCCACGCCGCCCCGGAATCCGGAATCAGATCACGAAGAAAGGTGTTTCGCACGCCACGACCTCTCGCGCCGACGGGACTTGACCTGCCGCCGACATTACGAGGCGATGCACCGGCCCGGAATGTTCTGCTCAATAGGAGACCTGGCCCCGCCGCCCGCCCGAGCACGTTATGAGCACAAACTTCAAACGCGCCCGGCCGCCTGCCTAACGTTCGGGACGTGCGGCGCCCTCCATCGATGGCGCGGGCCCCCTGCTGCCTTTCGGTGCAGGCTTCCGGGAAGGATGGCATGGCTGTTTCTGTGACGACGCTCGACGCGGTGCTCCGCGCGACGGTCTCCCGCCTGCCGGACCAGGTGGCCGTCATCGGGGACGAGCACTGGTCGTACGCGCGCCTGGACGCGGAGGCGACACGGCGGGCGCTGGCGCTGCGGGCGAGCGGCGTGCGGCCCGGCGACCGGGTCGCGGTCGCGCTCAAGGGCGACGCCGAGGCGCTCGCGGTGGTCGCGGCGGTCGCGCGCTGCGGGGCCTCGCTGGTGCCCGTGGATCTCGCGAACCCGCCCGCACGCGTGGCCTTCATCCTCGCCGACTCGGGCTGCCGGCTGATCGTCACGGACAGCGCCGGGGCGCTGCGGGGGCCGCCGCCCGGCGGCTGCCCGGTGATCACGACGAGCGAACTCGCCGGCGTCGCGCCGGTGACCTCCCTGTCGCCGCCGCAGCCGGACGCGCCGGTGGCCTCCCTGGCCCCGCCCGGGCCGGACATGGAGGCTTACGTCCTCTACACGTCGGGGTCCACGGGGAGGCCCAAGGGGGTCCGCGTCAGGCACTCCGCGATCGCCGACCACGCGATCGTCTTCGCGGAGTTCCTGGGGCTCACGCCGGCGGATCGGGTCCTGCAGTTCAGCTCCCTGGGGTTCGACACGGCGCTGGAGGAGATCTGGTGCACCTGGGCGGCGGGCGCGGCGCTGGTGGTCAAGCGGGCGCGGGTGCTCGGTCCGTACGAGGTGGGCGAGCTGGTCCGCCGTTCCGGGGTGAGCGTGCTGTCGTTGCCCACCGCGTACTGGCGGACCCTGGCCGGCGAGCTCGACGGCGTCTCCCGTGCGGGATGGGAGGGGCTGCGCTGCGTCAGCATCGGCGGTGAGGCGGCCTCCGTGGCGGACCTGCGTGCTCATCGGCGCGGCGCGCTGGCGGGCGCCGACCTGGTCAACGGCTACGGCCCCACCGAATGCGTGGTGACCGCGACGGCGCGACGCTTCGGGCCGTCGGATCCGGTGGACTCTGCGGCCGGGTCGCTCCCCATCGGAGCCGCGCTGCCCGGGCGGGTGGCGGTCGCCCTGCTGCCCGACGGGCGGACGGCGGGTCCTGGGCAGGAGGGCGAGCTGCTCGTCGGCGGTGTGATCGCGGACGGCTACGTCGGCCGCGACGAGCTGACCGCCCGCCGCTTCGTGCGCCGCCGGATCGCGGGCGAGGAGCGGACGATGTACCGGACGGGCGACATCGTCCGGGTGCCGGCGGACGGCGACGGGTTCGTGTTCCTGCGCCGGGTGGACGACCAGGTGAAGCTGCGGGGGTACCGGATCGAGCTGGGCGAGGTCGACGCCGCCCTGCGGGAGCTCGGCCCGGTCCGCGACGCGGCCGCCGCGCTGGTGCCACGGGAGCATGCGGAGCCGCTGCTGGGAGCCCTGGTGGTGCCGCGCTGCCCGGAGGCGTGGCAGGCGGCCGAGGCCGCCGGCACGCTCGCCGCCTCCGTCCCGCCCGCGATGATCCCCGCGGTGTGGGTCATGGCCGACAAGGTGCCGCTGAACGTCAACGGCAAGATCGACCGGGTCAGGGTGGCGGAGGCGATCGCCGCAGGAGCGGGCGGCGCCCGGGACGCCCGCCCGCCGTCCTCGGATGACGACCGGCCGCTCGCCCTGCTGGCCCGGATCTGGGCGGATGTGCTGGACATGCCGGACCCGTCCCCATCGGACGACTTCCTCGACTCCGGCGGCGACTCCCTGCTGGCCGTGCGGCTGGCCGCACGGGCGCGCGCCCTCGGCCTGGCGGTGAGTCCGAGCATGGTCCTCCAGCACGGTTCACTCGAACGCATCGCCCTGGCCGCGACCGCCACGACCTCCACCGGTACGACGCCGCAGCCCCGGCCCGGCGCCGACCCCCTGCGGACGGGATCCACTCCGGCCGCCACGCCGGCCGGGCGGCTGATGCCGTCGCAGCTGCGGTGGATCCTGGACGGACCGGTGCCTGACATTCATCACTTCGTGCTGCCGAACCTGTTCCGCATCCCGGCCGCGCTGCCCGACGCGGCGGTCGAGGCGGCGGGGCGGGCGATCGTGGCCGCGCACGGTGCTCTGCGCAGCTCGATCGACTTCGGCGCTCCCGCGATCCGCGAACTGCCCGTGGACGCCGTGGACCCGGTGGAGATCGTCGAGCTGCCCGCAGGCCCGATGGACGCCGTCCTGCCCCCTGCCGCCGAGCGGATCCTGTCGAGCATGGATCCGGCGCTCGGCGGGTTGTTCCGGCTGGTCAGGCTGCGGTCGGGAGAGCGGCATCGGCTGCTGGTCGCCGCCCATCACGCTGTGGTGGACGGCTGGTCGATGGCGCTGCTCACCGACGAGGTCGAGACCGCGTTGAGCACCTGGGCACGTACCGGGCAGGCGCGGCTCGACCCTCCCGCGGCGAGCGTCGCGGACTACGCCGCGCACATCGCCCGGTACGTCGCGAGCGACCAGGCCCGCCACGACCACGCCGCGTGGCTGGCGGCGCCCTGGTCCGAGCTGGACACGCTGGACGGCGTACGGCGGGACGGCGCGGGGCTGCTGCCCACGATCGTCACGAGCCACGCGCTGCTGCCCGCCGGCGACACGGACGCCTTCCTGCGAGCCTCCTCCCGCATCGGCCGGCCAGACGCCCTGCTCCGGGCCTGCCTGCTCGTCGCGGTGGCGGAGTGGACGGGCGTGCCGGTGCAGGCCGTGGACGTGTACGGCAACAACCGGGTGAACCCTCCAGGAGGGCTGGACCTCACCAGAACGATCGGCTACATCCAGACCACGCATCCGGAGTTCGCCGTGGTCGAGGGAACGGGCGTGAAGGCGGTGCGCTCCGTACTCGACGGCCCCCGGTACGCCCCGCCCCGCCCGTACGGTTTCGACGCCCTGCGGTTCCTGTCGCCCTCGGCGGAGGAGCGATCGGCGCTCGCGGCGCTGCCCCGGCCGGTCCTGCGGCTCAACTACCGGAGCCAGATGGACCGGCTGAGCCGGCGCGCCTCCGACGCGATCCTCGCCGACGCCGACGAGGACACCGGCAGGCACCGCTCGCCCCGGCAGCGTGAGCGTTACCTGCTCATGTTCGAGGCCGACGTCATCGGCGACCGCCTGGACATCGGGGTGAAGTTCAGCACCGACCAATTCGACCGTGACGCGATCGACGCGCTGGCGGCGCGCGCGGCCCGCCTGCTCGGCGAGACCGTACGAAAGGGGGCCAGGTGAGCGTCATCGACGACGAGGAGCGGCTGGCGCGGGTGATCGCCGGCCACGTGGCCGAGCTGCTGGGCGTCGCGACCGTCGAGACGGACGCCGGCCTGTGGTCGATGGGCCTGGACTCGCTGGCCGCCATGCGTCTCGTCCGGCGCCTGTACACCGACCACGGCCTGGCGCTCCGCGCGGACGCCGCCCTGCACGCGGGCACGGTGGCCGCGCTCGCCAAGCTGGCCGCCCAGTCCGCCCGTCCGTCGCGCGCCGAGACCGGGGCGGCCGAGGTGAGCGTCCCGACCACGGGGCAGCTGGCCCTGTGGCTGGACGGCCAGGTACGCCCCGAGCTGGCACTCGGCAACCTCGTCCTGTTCGGTTTCCGCATGACCGGCCCGCTGGACACGACCCGGCTGACGGAGGCGATCCGGCAGGTGGTCCGGCGGCACGACGCCCTGCGCACCGGCATCACCACCGACGAGGACGGCATGCCGGTCGCGGTGACGGTACCGGAGGAGCGCGCCCTGCGGCTGAACGTCACCGAGGCAGGCGGCGGGCTCGCCGAACGGACATCGGCGCTGGCGCGGGCGGTGGACGTCGCCGACGGGCCGCTCATCGCGGTAGAGCTCCAGTGTGGGGACGGCTGGACGGATCTGGTCGCCGCCGTGGCGCACATCGCGTTCGACGGGCACAGCGAGGCGCTGTTCGCCGCGGAGCTGAACGCGTTCCTGCGGGGCGAGCGGCTGCCGCCGGTACGGTCGTTCGCGCACGCGTACGGCGCCCAGGCCAGTGACCGCACGGCGCCGGCGGGGTGGATCGCCGAGCTGGCCGCCACCGAGCCCCTGACCTGGCCGGGTGAACCGCCCGGCGGCGCCGGCGACCGCTACGGCCGGCTGGCCTGCGATCCGGACGAAGCCGCCTGCCGGGCGCTGGAGGCGGCGGCGCGCACGGCGGGAGTGACGCCGTTCGTCCTGGCCCTGCACCGGTTCGGGCGCGCACTGCGCGCGGTCACCGGGGCGCGGTCGTTCCGCGTCGGCGTTCCCACGGCGGGACGCGACGACCCCGCCGCCCACGCCACCATCGGCTATTTCGTCCGCGAGGCGGTCGTGCCGCTGCGGGACGGGGAGCTGGACGGCTCGCCGGCCGGCCTGCTGGAGACCTGGCGGCAGGCGATGCGCTGGTCAGGCACGTCACCGCACGACCTGGCCAGAGGCATCCGCCGGGCGGGGAACCGGGACCCGATCTTCGGGGCGCAGTTCATCTGGCAGAACACGATCTCCGCCGACTGGGACGTGCCGGGGGTGCGGGTGGAGCCGCTCGACGTCCACCCGGTCGCACCGCAGACCGACCTGTCGCTGGAGTTGTGGCCGTCGCAGGACGGGCGGATCAGGGGAGCGCTGGAGTACGACCGCGCGGTCGTTCCCGCGCAGGCCGCAGCCGAGGTCCGCGCGCGGTTCCTGGCCGAGCTGACCGAGCTGACCGAGCTGGCCGAGCTGGCCGGGCCCGCCGCGCAGGCACAGGCCGATGATCACCGTCCTCGATCCGTGTGGCGGCGGATCCGCGAGCACGCCGAGCGGAACGGTGACCACGTCGCCCTGCGCGGCGGTGGCGAGCAGGTCACCTATCGGGAGCTGACGGAACAGGCGCTCCGCCGTGCCGAGCACCTGAGCAGGCGCATGAAGGAACCGGGCGAACTGGTCGGCATCGCCCTGCCCAACGGCCGGGACGCCGTCGTGACGATGCTTGCCGCGATGGCCGCCGGCGGCGCGTTCCTCCCGCTCGACACCGCCTGTCCCCCGGAGCGGCTGGCCGAGATCACCCGCGACGCGCGCCTGCGCATCCTGATCGACGAGTCGACGCCGCCGCCGGAGGACCCGGCGACGCGATGGTCTGCTCCGCCCACGGCCGACGACCTCGACGCACTGGCCTGCGTCTTCTACACCTCGGGCAGCACCGGCCGCCCGCGCGGCGTCATGATGCCGCACGGCCCGCTCGCCGCCTACGTCCGCAACCTGGTGGCCGACTGGCACATCACGCCGGCCGACCGGTTCGTCCAGCTTTCGGCGCTGGCCTGGGCGAACAGCGGCGAGGAGATCTTCACCTGCCTCACGGCGGGAGCGACCCTGTACGTCGAGCCCGGCCTGCGTTTCCTGCCGATGGGCGCGTTCGTCTCCTTCGTGGCCGAGAACGACATCACCGTCCTCGACCTGCCCACGGTGTTCTGGCGTGAGCTGACGGACTTCCTGCACCGCGGGGAGGCCGCGCTGCCCTCCGGCGTCCGGCTGGTCGTGATCGGCGGCGACGGCCTCGACCGGCACTCGGTGCGCAAATGGCAGGCGGTCGCCCCTGCGGGGGTGCGGCTGGTGAACACCTACGGGTCCACCGAGTTCGGTCTCGCGCTGCAGGCCGACATAGACGGGCGACCGCCGCCGGAGGCGCCGCCGCCCATCGGCCGGCCGCTGCCGGGCATCGTCGCGTACGTGGACGGCCGCCCGCTCGACACGCTCCCGGCCGGCACCACCGGAGAACTCGCCATCGGCGGCGCGACGGTCGCGCGCGGCTACCTCAACGACCCCGAATTGACCACGGAACGCTTCCGGCGGGACGGGAGCGGCCGGCGGCGGTTCCACACGAGGGACCTCGTACGCGTACGCGAGGACGCGTCCTTGGAGTTCGTCGGCCGGATCGACCGCCAGGCCAAGATCCGCGGCAACCGCGTCGACCTGACCGAGATCGAGGCGCTGCTGGAGAACGAACCCGGCGTCACCAGGGCCGTCGCCGTGCCGCTGGCCGGGCCGGACGGTCAGACCAGGCTGGTCGCCGTGGTCACCGGCGAGGATCCCGATCCCGCCGGCCTGCGCGCGGCGCTCCTGCGCCGGTTGCCCGCCTTCGCGGTGCCGGACCGCGTCCTCCCGGTCGCCGACCTGCCTCTGCTGTCCAGTGGGAAGAAGGACGTGCTCACAGCCCGTCAGATCGCGGCGGAGAGGGCGGGTTTCCCATGGACGTAGCGCGCGGGACGGCGTACGTCGCGGTGAGCGTCGCGACGGTGTGGACCGGCAGCTCCAGCCCCCGCCCGCAGGACGCACCGGGCCTCGGCAACCCGGTGGACGTGCCGGGCTGGCTGGCCGCCACGTCGGCCGACCGCGAGGGCCTCATGTCCGGCGGCCTCACCCAGACCCAGGCCCTCTACGGGGACGAGGTCGAGATCGTGGGCGGGAAGGACGGATGGTGCGAGGTCGCCGTGCCGGGGCAGGCCAGCAGGAAGGACGACAGGGGCTATCCGGGCTGGATCCCCGCCGCCCAGCTCGTGACCGGCCCCGCCTTCGGCGAGCTGCGCGCGACCGTACCGTTCGCCCAGGTGGACCGGGCCCGCACCACGGTGCTGTACCAGGACCCGCGGCTCGCCTCCGCCCTGCTGCGCATCAGCGCGGGCACCCGCCTGCCCGTGCTCGCCGAGGACGGCCCCGCCGTCCAGGTGGCGACGCCGTGCGGCGCGTCCGGCTGGCTGCCCGCCGCAGCCGTCACCGTGCGCCGGTCGGTGGACGACATCCCCCGGCCCTCCGGCGTCGATCTGGTCGCGACGGCGGCGCTCTTCCTCGGCCTGCCGTACCTGTGGGCGGGGCGCTCAGGGCTGGCCGTCGACTGCTCGGGGCTGACCTCCCTGGTCCACCACATCCACGGCCTCCCCCTTCCGCGCGACGCCGACGACCAGCACTTGCACCCCGCCGGCCGGGACGTGGACGCGACCGCCGGGCTGGAGCCGGGCGACCTGCTCTTCTACACCGACGATCGCGACGGCGCGTCGCGCGCGATCGATCACGTCAGCATGTACGCCGGCGACCGCCGGATGATCGAGGCGCGAAACGGCCGCCACGCCCGCGTCACCGAGGTGCGCACGGAGTTCCTGGCGGGCGGCAGACGTTTCGCGGTGTCCTAGTCCGAGATGCGAGTCAGGAGACGTCTCGTGCGTGAACCAGCAGCACCCGGCCGTCCGGCGGGTGAGGACTTATGAAGGTCGTCTTCTCCGAGTGCGCCCCCGACTACGGGTCCTACGTCTTTCCCTACCAGGTGTGGGCGTTCCTCGAGGACGGCGAGGACATCGAGGTGCCGTACGAGAACGGGTTCCTGCCGGGCGTCCTCGACCTGTCGCGCTTCTACCTCACCCGCAGCGTCAGGGTGGACCTGCGGCGGTACACGAGCACCGGCCGGGTGCGCTACGTCCGGCGGCGCTGCCAGGACATCGGGTGGGAACTGCTCGACCGCCGGGAGTTCCGCTGGAGCCCGGAGTACAAGGCCCTGTACGCGGACTACTTCGACCAGCAGGAGATCAACGCCGGCTACCGCAGGAACCGCTTCGAGGAGATGCTGGAGGCGCCCTTCACCACGCATGTGGCGCTGTTCCACGACGTACGGGACGGACGCGCGGCCGGCCTCGTGCCCCTCTTCGCCAGCGCGGGGCTCGCCCAGTACGGCATCCCCGTCTACGACACCCGCTACCGTCCGATCAGCATCGGCAACCACATGATGAGCAGCGTGCTCGCCGAGCTCCAGGCACGAGGGCTGCGTCACTGCTACCTCGGCTCGTGCTACACGCGGGGGGACCTTTACAAAACCCGGTTCGCCGGGATGGAGGTCTTCAACGGCCACGCCTGGACGAGCAGCAGGGAGGAGCTCCACTTCCTGCTCGACCGGCAGGACGACGCCACGGGCGGCCACCTCCTCGAACACCGGCCCTACGTGGACGCCTACTGCGGCGCGGACGTCGCGTCCCTGCGCTCCACGGCGCCCGGCCGCCTCACCCTCGCCTAGCGACTGGAGACCCTCATGCGCATCGCGATGGTCGGCGGAGGCGCGGCCGCGGTCAGCCTCCTGGACAGCCTGCTGACCGTGAACCCCGGCGGCGTGGCTCTCGACCTGTGCGTGTACGAGCCAGGGGAGCTCGGGCAGGGCCTGGCGTTCGCGGACGACCTCGACTGCGCCCTGATCAACCTGCCGAACGGGCGCATGTCGATCCGCGACGCCGAGCGCGACCATTTCCTGCGCTGGCTGGAGCGGCCTGCCGTTCCGTTCCCGCCCGGCATCGACGTACGGCCCGACGGGTTCGCGCCGCGCCGGATCTTCGGCCGCTACCTGCGCGAGCACTTCGCGGCCTGCCGGGCGGCCGCGCGGGAGCAGGGCTGGCGGGTCGGCGTGCGTCCTGAGACCGTGCTGGAGGTGGCGCGCGGCGGGGACGGCGGCCTCCTCGTACGCTCGGACCGGGGGACGCGGGCGTACACCCACGTCGTGCTGGGGGTGGGGCCCGGCGGGCCGGCGGACCCGTACCGGCTGGCGGGCGCGCCGAACCACATCGCCGGCCCCTACCCGCTGAAGAAGCGGCTGCCCGAGGTGGATCGAGGGGCGCACGTGCTGATCGTCGGCACGGGGCTCACCGCGGTGGACACCGTGCTCGGCCTGCTCGCATCGGGGCACCAGGGGCGCGTCACCATGGTGTCGCGCAACGGCGTCCTGCCCGAGGTGCTGGCTCCGGCCCGGGAGTGGCGGCGCCTGCATCTCACCGGCGAGGGCCTCGACCAGCGCAGGGGCACGGACGGCAGGCTGGGGCGGCGGGCGGTCATCGACCTGTTGCGCGAGGAGCTGAGCGCCGCCGGGTTCGACGCGCGGGCCGAGCTGGACTGGTACCGGCGCGGGCGATCGGCCGCCGGCTACCTGCGCCACCAGCTCACGCACCCCGAGGCGAATCTCGTGCAGTCCCTGTTGCTGTCCCTGCCGACGCCGCTCGCCCGCGCGATCCGCGCCGCCCTGCCGGACGAGGACGTGGCGCTGATGCTGGGCGGCTACAAGCCGACGCTGCGCAGCCTGCAGTGCCCCATGCCGCCGGGGACGGCCCGCACGCTGCTGGCGGCGATGGACTCCGGCCGGCTCACCGTGCTCGCCGGCGTGCGGGAGGTCCGCGCCGCGCACGGCGCGTTCACCGCGCTCGCGGGCGACGCGGTCGTGACGGCCGAGGTGGCGGTGGACGCGACCAGGGCGAGCCCCGCCAGGACGCGAGGACCCCAGGGCCGGCTCGTCGCCGCCCTCGACCGCAACGGCCTGGCCGCCTGGGACGCCTACGGCGGGCTCAGGACGGACCCCGTCACCGCACGTCTCGATCCACGGCTGAACCTCTTCGCCATCGGCGAGCTCACGGCCGGCGACATCTACTACGCCAGCAGCCTGCCGGCGGTCAACAGAGGCGCGAACGCCGTCGCCAAGGCACTGCTGACCCCCAGCTGACCCCCAGCCGACCCGCAACCGACCTCGCAGGCTGACCCACAGCTCCTCCCTCCCCTCTCCCCCGGTTGGTCAGCGGCGTTCAGGCGCGGGGCTCGAAGCGGAGGGCGGCGCGGAGCAGGGGGCGGGCGGCCAGGGCGACGAGGAGGGCGGCGGCCACCAGCGCGTGGGCTCCCGTGTAGCCGCCTGCGGCCTGCTGGGCGCCGGCTGCCGCGCCGAGCAGCAGCATGACGTACCCGGCCGCGATGACGATTGTGGACGGACATGAAGTTCTCCTGATACTCGGCCATGAGCATCCTGGTCCACGGCCAGGATTTCTCCAGGTAGACGGCCACCATCTCTCAAGGCCAATGGTCACCGTGCTTGATCGGAAATGTCGGACCCGGCCGCTACCCTGTCGTCTCCACCATGCGAGAGGGGAGAGCATGAGCCCGGTCACGCCCGAAATGATCAACTACTACGTGCAGCTCCGCCAGGCCCTGGGTCGAGTGGACCCTTACATCAACGACGCGATGTTCTGGATGGTCGTGCGAGGTCATGGAGAGCCCCTTACGGTCGCCGATGTCGCACGCCGACTGGGGGCCGACCCCGACGCCGCAAGTCCCGGCACTGTGCTGGAACTGGGGGAACACGTCGTCCTGGAACAGAGCGACCATGGTGTGATCGTGCTGGCGCACAACGCCTATCCCAGCGATCCTGACATCTGGGCCCGCCTGACCGAGAACGCGCAAGCATGGGGCTTCTGGTGCCTGGTCAACAACGCCCACGAGCTGTTCTATGCGGCCGACGGCGTTCTCGTCACGTCGGTGGGGCAAATCTCGTCGCCCTATGGACCGGAGTGCTTCGGCCAGGACCCCACCGCGCTCGATGCCCATCTAGGGGCCTTGCGGGCGCTGGGAAAGCGGATGAAGGCCGATGACGAGGCGGGCGTAGAACCCGCTACGCCCTACCCTGACTGGGAGACCGCACTCGCAACCGTTGAGGCGCTGACAGGCGTTCGCCTGGATCTCGACCGGTTCACGAGGAAGCAACAGTCGGTCTACGCTCCTGGGCTGACCTGATCTATCGAACTGAACGCTCAGCCCGGACGACAATCAGCAAGGCGAGCCAGCTGACCGCCCACCAGGATTTCTCCTGTCCGTCCATCAGGAACCAGGTAGCCATCTACCTGGACCGACATGGCCACCAGCCAGGATTTTCCCGTGACCGCTTACAACGATCGAGGCGCCGTACCTGCCGGGATCCCGAACAGGCTGCGCGGCACGCCGCCAGCACCACGACCACCGGCACCTGCGGCAGCGGTCCGCCGAGGTGCGTGAGCACGTAGAGCAGGCCGCCGGCCAGCGAACCGGAGAGGGCCGGCAGCCCGCCCTCCATGGCGCCCAGCCGGCGCACGTCGCCCGGTGTCGCCCCCGCGAGGCGCAGGGCCGCCAGCCGTCGTTCTCTGGTGGCCGAGGCGAGCCGGTTGGCCTGGTTGACCAGGCCGGCGACCGGCGCGACCAGGAACGTGGCCGTAACCTGGTCAGCGCCGCCTCGGTCAGCGTGTCGATGCGCCTGCCGTCCAGCGTGACCTCGCCCGACTCCGGCCTGATGATCCCGGCCAGGCGGTGCAGCAGCGTCGACTTGCCCACGCCGCTCGGCCCGGTGACGGCGACGATCTCGCCCTCGGCGATCGTCAGGGAGACGCCGGTCAGCGCCTTGGTCGGGCCGTACGACTTGCCGAGGCCCCTCGGCTCAAGCATCGGCGGACCTGGGCGAACTTCCGCGCGGCGCTCAACGAGATCGACCTGCTGCACGCACTCGGCAACTCGATGATCATGGCGCTGCTGGCCGTGGCGGTGAACTGCGTGGTCGCCCCGCTCGCCGGGTACGCTTTCGCCCGGCGGAAGTTCCCCGGCAGCGGCGTCGCGTTCTTCGCCATCGTCGCCACCACGGCGATCCCGGTCTCGGTGACGATGATCCCGCTGGCCAGGCCGCTTGGTCGCGGTGGTCGCCATCTTCTCCTTCACCGGCACCTGGGACGACGGCGTGGACGTGCGCGGCTACCTGTACTGGTCGCTGCTGGACAACTACGAGTGGGGCAGCTACGAGCCGACGTTCGGGCTGGTGGCGTGGGATCGGGAGACGTTCGCCCGCCGCCCGAAGCCGTCGCTGGCCTGGCTGGGCGAGGTCGCGCGCACCGGCGTCGTGCCCGCCCGCACCAACTAGTAGTATTTTTTCGCTCAGTCATAGTACTGCACGGCGGTTGTACGACTCTGAGGAAAGGTGCGGCTGTGCGACGAATCGGCGTCCCGGGCGAGACTGCCCCGCCGCTCGAAGGCCATCTGCGGCTGGGTGATCCGCCCGGTGCGCCCGATGCGATCACCGTGAACTCCCGCCACCTGAGCAGGGGTGGTATGCCGTGGTTCCCGATCACGGGCGAGTTCCACTACGGGCGCTACCCGGCGGCCGAGTGGCGGGAGGAACTGCTGAAGGTGCGGGCGGGCGGGGTGACGGTGGTCTCCACGTACGTCTTCTGGAACCTGCACGAGGAGCGGCGCGGCGTCTTCGACTGGAGCGGCGACCGGGATCTGCGGCGGTTCGTGCGCACGTGCACCGACCTGGAACTGGACGTGGTGGTGCGGATCGGGCCCTGGGGGCACGGCGAGTCGCGCAACGGCGGGTTTCCCGACTGGGTGCTGGAGGCCGGCTGCGTGCCGCGTACCGATGATCCCCGCTACCTCGGCCTCGTGCGGCCACTGTTCGAGCAGATCGGCGGCCAGCTGTCCGGGCTGACCCGCGAGCACGGCGGCCCCGTGGTGGCGGTGCAGGTGGAGAACGAGCTGTACGACCAGCCCGGCCATCTCGTCACGCTCAAGCGCATGGCGCGGGAGGCGGGCATCGACGCGCCGCTGTGGACCGCCACCGGGTGGGGGCACGCGCGGCTTCCGGCGGACGAGCTGATCCCGCTGTTCGGCGGGTACTCCGAGGCCGCGTGGGACACCGCGCACGACGGCTGGCCGCGGCAGAGCAGGGCCCACTACTTCTTCGGGCCGGGCCGCGACGACGACTCCATCGGCGCGGACCTGCGGACGACCGAGGTGACCGGCTCCGACGAGAGCCACCTGGCGCGCTACCCGTTCGCCACCTGCGAGCTGGGCGGCGGCATGTACACCTCCTACCACCGCAGGCCGATCGTCGAGGCGGCCGACATCGCCGCGCTCGGCCTGGTCAAGCTGGGCAGCGGCTCGGTGTGGCAGGGCTACTACATGTACCACGGGGCGTCCCAGAAGATCGGCGCGCTGTCCACGCTGCAGGAGTCGCACGCCACCGGCTACCCGAACGACTGCCCGGTCGTCAGCTACGACTTCCAAGCGCCGCTCGGCGAGTACGGCCAGTTCCGTGAGTCGTTCCGGCACCTGCGGCGGCAACATCTGTGGCTGGCGAGTGACGGGCCCGGCCTCGCCACCATGACGCTGGTCATGCCGCAGGACGCGCCCGACGACCCGGCCGACCGGGACACCCTGCGCTGGTGCGTACGCTCCGACGGCCGCTCCGGCTTCCTGTTCGTCAACAATCACCAGCCCGTCGAGACGCTGCCCGCCCACGAGGACGTGCAGTTCGCGGTCGAGCTGGACGGCCGCGAGCTCGTCGTCCCGCGCGAGCCGGTGACGGTGCCGTCCGGCGCGCACTTCGTGTGGCCGCTCGCCCGCCCGGTCGGCGGCGCCACGCTGCTCACCGCCACCGCGCAACCCATGGGCGTGGTGGACGCCGGCGTCCACGTGTTCTTCCAGACCGCCGGCATCCCGGTCGAGCTGGTCTTCGACGCCGCCACCGTCACCGGGGTCGAGGGGCCCGCGACGGTGTCGCGCGACGGCGACCGGCTCGTGCTCACCGATCTCACGCCGGGCACCGGCTGCCTGCTGCGGATCCGGGATGCCTCCGGTGGCCGCGCGGCCGTCCTGGTGCTGGACGCCGCACGTGCCTTGAGCGCGGCGGCGGGCCGGCTCTGGGGTGCGCGGCGGCTGGTGCTCAGCGAGCGGCCGGTGGTGATCGAGGACGATCGCCTGGTGGTGTACGGCGAGGGCTCCTCGGACGTGCGGGTCTTCCCCGCGCCGGCCGGCGCTCCCCGGACCGACGGCGTGTTCGCGCTGCTGCCCGCTGTCGCCGCCGCCGAGGTGCCCGGGATGCCCGGGGTGCCCGAGGTGAAGGTGGAGGAGGTCCGGCAGGCCGGTCCGGCCAGGGAGCCGGTGATCGACCCCGCGTCGGGGCGGGCCTCCGCGCCTGCCGACGCCGACTTCGAGCAGGCCGCCGTCTACCGTGTCACCGTGCCGGCCGAGGCGTTCGCGGGCAAGGACGAGGTGCTGCTGCGGCTCGACTGGACCGGCGACGTGGGCCGCGCCTACGTCGGCGGCCGTCTCGTGGCCGACCAGTTCTGGTACGGGCCCGCGTGGGAGATCGGGCTGCGCCGCTTCCGCGACGAGGTGCTGGAGCACGGCATCGAGGTACGGTTGCTGCCGCTGCGCGCGGACGCCCCCGTGTTCGTCTCGCCGCAGGTGCGGCCTGCCGCGTATCCGGGCGGCTCCGTGCTGGAGCTGCGCTCGGTCACCCTCGTCCCCGTGCCCCGTACGATGCTCACCCAGGAGGAATCTTGACGACGCTGGACGATGCGCTGGCCGCGCTGCCCGTCATCGCCATCATCAGGGCCGCCGAGGCGCGCCACCTCGACGCCGCGCTGGAGACGCTGGCCGGCGCCGGGGTGCGGGCGATGGAGGTCACCATGCCGACGCCCGGCGCGGAGGCGGCGATCCGGCGGGCGGCCGGGCTCCCGGGGGTGGCGGTCGGGGCGGGGACGGTCCTCGACGCGGACTCGGCGCGCCGTGCCGTGGACGCGGGCGCCGGCTACCTCATCACGCCCGCCGTGCTCCCCGAGGTGATCGCCGAAGGGCGGCGGCTCGGCGTGCCGGTCCTGCCGGGGGCGTTCACGCCGACGGAGATCGTCCAGGCGTGGTCGCAGGGCGCCGCCCTGGTCAAGGTCTTCCCGGCGGGTGCGGCGGGCGGTCCCGCCTACATCAAGGACGTCCGCGCGCCGCTCCCGCACATCCCCCTGGTGCCCACGGGCGGCATCGGCATCGACGACGTCCCCGCCTACCTGCGGGCCGGCGCCCGAGCCGTCGGCATGGGCTCCCCGCTGCTCGGCGACGCCTGCGCCGACGGCGACATGGCGGCCCTGACCTCCCGAGCCAAGCGCCTGATCGACGTGATCACAGGCAACGGCTCGGACGGCTGAGCCGTTCACCTTGAACCGTGGACCTTCTTGGCGAGGTCGACGTCGGCGATCGAGCGTTCGATGAGAACGCGCATCGCGGCCTCGGCCGCCTTGGCGCGCTGCTTGCGTACCGCGAGCAGGACCTCGGCGTGCTTGTCGGCGGACTCGCTGGTGAGCGTGGCGTGCACGAACTGGTCGCGCAGCCGCAGGCCCGCCTCGATGGCGGTGGCCATCTGGGCCATCAGCTCGTTGTGCGCGGCCCGCAGGAGGGCGTGGTGGAAGGCCAGGTCGGCCTCGACGTGATCGACGGCCGCCCGGCCCGCCGCCGCTCGCATGGCCGCCAGCGCGTCCTCCAGGTCGGCGAGGTCGCGGTCGGTGCGGCGCAGCGCCGCCATGCGGGCCACGGCGGGCTCGACGGTCAGCCGCACCTCGCCCAGCTCGTCGAGGAACGTCTCGTCCACGCGGTCGGCGAAGCGCCAGCGCAGCACGTCGGCGTCGAGCAGCGCCCACTGCTCGCGGGGCGCGACGAAGGTGCCGCGCCGGGGCCTGGCCCCCACCAGGCCCTTGGCGGCCAGGACGCGCAGCGCCTCGCGCACCGCCGTCCTGCTCACCGAGAACCGCTCCTGCAGCGCCACCACGTCGAGGTCGTCGTCGGGGACGAGCTCGCCGTTGACGATGGCCGTGCCGAGGCTGCTGACCACCCGGTCGTGCGCGCCGGACCTCCCGATCTCCGTCATGGCGGAATCATGCCACGCCCGCACTCCAGGCCACCGCCCCCAAGATCACCAACATCATTTCTAAGCATACTAGTGTAAAAAGTAATCGTACTTTTTATTGACTTCAGGGAAGTCTGAGTGCATCCTGCGAGACGAAGTTCCGCATCCGGGCGCCTCACACCCCCGACGAAGGAGCCGACGATGAGCGAGTTGTCCACTTTGACCATCACGCTCTGGGACTTCTCCTGGTACGCCAGGACCGGCCCGGGCGAACCGTTCGAGGACCTCGACCGCGCCTTCGACGAGGCGGTGGCGCGCGGGTACGACACCGTGCGGATCTGCGCGATGCCGTACCTGCTGTTCGGGTCGGGGCTGGACACCTCGGCGCTGACGTTCGCCCCGTTCGGCCGCGGCTACGGCCTCCGCACCCGCTGGTACGACGTGCGCGAGCCGTCCACCCTGGACGGCCGCGCGCACCTGCTGAGGTTGTTCGAGGCGGCAAGGCGGCACGGCTGCCGGGTGATCGTCTCCTCCTGGGAGTACCAGCAGAGCTCCAGTTTCCTGGCCGACCCCGCCTGGTACGAGGCGCTGCGCGCGGTGCCGGCCGAGCGGCGGGCGACCGTGCTGGCCGAGGCGCTCGCCGGCCTGGTGGACTTCGTGGCCGGGCACGGGCTGGCCGAGCAGATCGCGTTCGTCGAGCTGCACAACGAGATCCAGGCCACCTGGCTCACCGAGGTGCTCGCGCCGGGCGAGTCCGCGGTGCTGGGGCTGCGGCCGTACCTGGAGAAGGCGCTCGACGTGTTCAAGTCGCGGCATCCCGGCGTGCCGGCGACCGTGAACTACGCGGGCGTGCCGCACGGCGAGATGCGCGGCATCCCCGCCAACGTGGACGTCGCCGTCTTCCACCCCTACGTCTACGGCGTGCTGGACGAGCTGGTCGAGACGTTCGCGCTGCGCGACCCGGGCGTGCCGTTCCCGCAGGAGCGCGCCCGCCGCGAGCTGCTGCGCCCCGGCGCGCCCGACCTCGCGGAGTGGCATCCGGAGGAGGAGTGGCGCGGCGCGGCCACGGTGGTGCCGCCGCGCGAGGTGTACCTGCACGACTGGTGCGACCCGGCCCTGTTCGACCGCTGGCTGTACGACCGGTACGCCACCTACCGTCACGGCATGGCCGAGAAGCTGCGCCTGTGGATGGAGGTCGCCGCCGACTGGGCCGCCGCCCGCGAGCTGCCGCTGGTCTTCGGCGAGGGCTGGGTCGGCTACACCCCGCTGCGCGGCACGTTCGAGGAGGGCCCGGTGGGGGCGGAGATCTGCCTGGACGCGGTCCGCCACGCCCGCAGGCTCGGCGCGTGGGGCACGGTGGTCTGCTCGAACGCGGCCCCGCAGCACCCGATGTGGGACGACGTGGAGCTGCAGGTCACCGCCAACCGGATCTTCACGGAGGGCCGATGAGCGGCAGGACCGCCCTGGTCACCGGCGCCGCGTCGGGCATCGGCGCGGCCACCGCCCGCCGCCTGGCCGCCGGGGGCGCGCGGGTGCTGGTGGCGGACGTCGCCGACGAGCGGGGCCGCGCGGTGGCCGCGTCGATCGGCGAGCGGGCCGCCTTCCTGCACCTGGACGTGGCCTCCGCCGCCGGCTGGGCGGCCGCCCTGGAGGAGGTGCGCGAGCGGTTCGGCCGCCTCGACGTGCTGCACGCCAACGGGCCGGGCCGGGTCGTGCCCGCCCGCCCGGCCCACGAGATGCCCGAGGCGGACTGGGACCTGCAGATCGACGTCTCGCTCAAGGCGGCCTACCTGGCGGCGCGCACGTTCTGCCCGCTGCTGGCGGAGAGCGCGGGCGCGCTCGTGATCACCTCGTCGGTGCACGCCCAGACCGGCATCCCCGGCTGCGCGCCGTACGCGGCCGCCAAGGGCGGGCTGCAGTCGCTGACCAGGCAGCTCGCGGTCGAGTACGCGCCCCGCGTCCGCGTCAACGCCGTCGTGCCCGGCCCGATCATGAGCCCCGCCTGGGACGGCATCGACCAGGCGGGCCGCGACGCGACCATCGCCGAGACGCCGGCGGGCCGGTTCGGCACCCCGGACGAGGTGGCCGCGGCCGTCGCCTTCCTCGCCTCGCCCGACGCCTCGTTCATCACCGGAGCCTGCCTCAACGTCGACGGCGGCTGGAGCGTCTCCACCACTTCCTCCTAGAACGGAAACCTGCATGAAGATCGTCTCTCTGGACACCTTCCTCGTCACACCACGCTGGCTGTTCCTGCGGATCCGCACCGACGAGGGCATCACCGGCTGGGGCGAGCCGATCGTCGAGGGCCGGGCGGAGACCGTCCGCGCCGCCGTCGCCGAGCTGGCCGACCACCTCATCGGCCAGGACCCGCTGCGCATCGAGGACCACTGGCAGGTCCTCACCAAGGGCGGCTTCTACCGGGGCGGTCCCGTGCTGTCCAGCGCGGTCGCCGGCATCGACCAGGCGCTGTGGGACATCGCCGGCAAGTCCGCCGGGCTGCCCGTGCACCGGCTGCTGGGCGGTCCTGTCCGCGAGAAGGCCCGCATGTACGCCTGGATCGGCGGCGACCGGCCCGCCGAGGTCGCCGAGCAGGCCAAGGCGCAGATCGAGGCCGGGTTCACCGCCGTGAAGATGAACGGCTCGGGTGAGCTGACCGCCATCGACACCCCGGCCCGCACGATGGAGGTCGTGCACCGGGTGGCCGCCGTGCGCGCGGCCATCGGCGACGACCACGACCTGGTGGTGGACCTGCACGGGCGCGCCAGCACGGCGATGGCCAGGCGGCTGCTGCCGCTGCTGGAGCCGTACCTGCCGCTGTTCGTGGAGGAGGCGGTGCTGCCCGAGCACTCGCGCAATCTCGCCGCGCTGGCCGCGGGGACCTCGATCCCGCTCGCCACCGGCGAGCGGCTGTTCTCCCGGTGGGACTTCCGCGACGTCATCGGGCACGGCATCGCGGTCGCCCAGCCGGACGTGAGCCACGCCGGCGGCATCTCGGAGGTCCGCAGGATCGCCGCGATGGCGGAGACGTACGACGTCAGCATGGCCCCGCACTGCCCGCTGGGCCCGATCTCGCTGGCCTCCAGCCTGCAGCTGGCCTTCGCCGTGCCGAACTTCCTCATCCAGGAGCAGAGCGTCGGCATTCACTACAACCAGGGCAACGACGTCCTGGACTACCTCGTCGACCCGGCCCCGCTGACCTTCCCCGGCGGCTACGCGACCCGGACGGAACGGCCGGGGCTCGGCATCGAGATCGACGAGGCCGCGGTGGAGCGGGCGGCGGAGCAGGGCCACCGCTGGCGCAGCCCGCTGTGGCGGCACCCCGACGGCTCCTTCGCCGAGTGGTGATCAGCCGCACCGGCGGCCAGGCGATCGTCGGTACGCCGGCGACCGGCGCGGGCTACGCCGACGGCCGGAACGCGTCGGCGTCGCGGGACGTCCACAGGCGGGCGCTGTGGAAGAGCGCCTCCTGCCTGATCAGCTGATCGGGCACGGAGGCGAAGCGCCGCCACAGCTCGCGCGCCTGCTGCGGGTGGTGCCGCGCCAGATGCGGGTGCAGCCGGGCGGCGAGCCGCACGGCGTGGTCGGGCAGGCCGCCGCCGATGCCGAGGTCGACGGCCTCCATCAGCAGCGGCCACTCACGGTCGAGCCAGCCGCCGGGATCGCGGCGCACCAGCGCCGCGATCGCGCGGACGACCGGGTCGCCGCTCGGGGACGGCGGCGCGGGCGGGCGGTCGTCGGCGCCGTACGTGCCGGCGGGCAGGCGGGAGCGGGCCAGCTCGGCGAGTTCGGCCCATAACGTGAGCACGTGCCGCAGCGCGGCGGGGTATTCCGGGTCCTCGGCCAGCAGGTCGAGGGCATAGTTGCGGAACAGGTTGAGCATCCGGTAGCGGGGCCGGCCCTGCGGCGACGAGCCCGCGTCCTGGAGCAGCGAGCGGTCCCGCAGCGCCTCGACCAGGTGCTCGGCGCCGACCCTGCGGAGCAGGACGCAGGCCGTCCACTCGGAGAAGTCGTGCGGACCGGCCAGGGCCAGGTAGCGGAAGGCGCGCTGCAGCTCGGGGTCGAGCGTGGCGTAGCTGCCGGCGACGGTGGCGCGCAGGTGCGGGTCGCGGCCGACCTGGGTGACGAGAGTGGAGCTCGGCGTCAGCATGTCGGCCGCGTAGGACAGCGACCACGTCACGCGGGTCGCGAGGCGGTCGCCGATGATCCGCAGGGTGAGCGGGATGCCCTCGCACGCGTGGGCGATGCTTTCCGCGGCGCGCTGCTCCCCGCCGACCCGCGCGCAGCCGATGATCTTACGGAGCAGGTGCAGGGACTCGTCCATGTCGAACGGCTGCAGCTCGAACAGGTGGGCGCCGGGCAGGTGGATGTTCTGCCTGCGGCTCGTCACGACGGCCACGCATCCGGAGGCGCCGGGTAACAGGGGCAGGATCTGCTCGCTGTCCTGCGCGTCGTCGATGAGGACGAGCATGCGCTTGCCCGCCAGGATCGAGCGGAACAGGGCGGCGCCGTCGCTGAGCGTGTGGGGAATGGCCTCCTGCGCCACGCCGAGGGTCCTGAGCAGCTCGTGCACCGTCTCCTCCGGCTCGCGGGCGGTGCCGTCCTCGCGGGTGCCCGGGATGAAGAGCTGACCGTCGGGGAAGGCGTCGGCCACCCGGTGCGCGGCCAGCACGGCGAGCGAGGTCTTGCCGACGCCGGGCGGGCCGTGCACGTGCACGATGGGCACGGCGGCGCGGTCGGCCCGCTTGAGGATGCCGGCGATCTCGTCGAGCTCTTTCTCGCGGCCGGTGAAGTCCCTCATGGTGGGCGGGAGCTGGCGCGGGACGGGCACGCTCGCGGGGCCGGCCGGAGGAGCAGGGGCCGGCTCGGCGGCGGGCACGGGCGCGGCTTCGTCGAGCCGCAGGGGTTGCGGCGGGGGCATCAGCAGCGGGTCGTTGGCGAGGATGCGCTGGTGCAGGGCCTGGACCTCGCCCGACGGTTCGATGCCGAGCTCGGCGACCAGCCGCTGGCGGGCGGCGCCGTAGGTGTCGAGTGCCTCGGCCTGGCGGCCGGCGCGGTAGAGCGCCAGCATGAGCTGGGCGCCGAAGTGCTCGCGCAGCGGGTGGGCCATGACCAGCTCGACCAGCTCGTGGATCACGTCGTCGTGGCGGCCCAGGTGGAGCAGCGCGTCGATGCGGGACTCGAGGGCCTGGAGCCGGATCTCCATCAGGCGGGGCACCTCGGCCCGCAGCAGCGATTGGGCGGGGATGTCGCTGAGCGGGTCGCCGCGCCACAGCTCGAGCGCGGCCGACATCTCCTGCACGCACTCCTGCCATCGGCCCATGCGCTCGGCGTGGCGGCCGCGCTGGAAGTGCTGGTCGAACAGGCGCAGGTCGAGCTCGTGGTCGGTGAGCTCGATGTAGTAGCCGGGCTCTCTGGTGCCGATGCGGGTGCCCGCGATGGGCCCGATGGAGCGCCGCAGGCGCATGACGTAGGAGCGCAGGGTGGTGCGCGCTCCTGCGGAGGGGGTGCCGTCCCAGACGATCTCGGCCAGCTCGTCGGCGGAGATGACCTGATTCGGCCTGGTCAGCAACGCGGCCAGGGTGATGCGCTGGCGTGCCGAGGGTATCTTGATCACTTCGTGGTCCACAGACACTTCCAAGTGACCGAGCACCCCGAACCGCATGCAGACCTCCAGTGACGCTCTCCCGTGAGGACATCGCCGTGCGCACCGTCGCCGTGGACGCACGACAGCGGCTGCAAAGACATGTCAGCTGTTCTGCAAGTGCAGATACTACAAGTTTTCTTCACGTATCGGAAAGCGCCGTAGGGAAACTCCACCAATCGTCACTCTGACGTTTTCTGGTCCTTACTCCATGATGCGGGTGAGTGCAACAGCGAACTGCGCAAAAGCGCCGAAGCGGTGTCAAGAGCCCAGGACGTGGGCGGACACCGCCGATCAGGAGCCGCCCGGGAAAGAAGTAGAGAATTAAATCAATGGGCACGCGGAAAGTATGGTGAAAGTGTGGGGCGCATATGGACGAGGGCCCGCACGGCCCTGACTCGCGGAAACGCGGGCCCCTCCACCCGCGGTGCGAGCCGGCTATTGGGCCTGGCCCGACTACTGCGCCAGCCGCCGCTCGTGCGCGTCGCCGGCCTTCTGCTTGGTGAACGGATCGGTCACCTTCGACCGTTTCTCCAGCTCCAAGGCCACCTCCCGCCACATCTCCGAATTCTGCCAGGCGACCTGCATGATGAGCGACAGGCAATGCGAGGGCACCGCGGCCACCACGTCATGCATGGTGCTCGCGCCGCTGACGTTCTCCTGCAGCAGGCGCAGGAGCTGACGGCCCTTCTCGTTGTGCCGCAGCGAGGGATCGCGCAGCAGCTTCTGCAGCGCGAGGCCCGGCGGCGGCCCGGGCCAGTCGGTCTCCTGCGCGGCGGCCTGCTTGGGCCAGCGACCGCCACCGCCGGCGGCCTGCTGGGGCGGGACGGGCTCCTCACCGCGCTCCAGCCGCTTGCGGACGTCCATCGCGGTCGCGGCGGACACACCGGCCACCCTGGCGATGTGGCGTAAGGACGCCTCGGGATGCTCGGCCAGTAACGCCGCCACCCGCAGCCGCCCCTCCCTGCTGCTGAGGGGCCGGACCTTGCCGTCCTTGCCGATCCTGGCGTTCAGCTGCGGCACGGCGTCGTTCGAGCGCCGCAGTTCCGCCACCGCCTTGGTGCCCAGTCCCGTCGACTCCGCGATCGCCCGGTCGGACATGCGCGGATGCGTCATGAGGATGCGCAGCGCGGCGGCCCGCCGGTCGGCCTGCGACAGCGGCAGCCCGTGCTTCACGTTCGACTGGACGGCGAGGAGGAACGCGTCCTCCGGGCTGCCGTCGAAGAACTCGACGTCGATGGTCGCCTGCCCGCGCAGGGAGGCGGCCATGAGGCGGTGCACTCCGTCGATCACCCGCATGGTGTGCCGGTCCACGATGATGGGCGGCAGCGGCTGCTCGGTCTCCGCCAGGCGCATGATGTGCGCCTTGTCCTCGCCTTTCAGGCGTGGCGACTCCCCCAGCTGCAACGTCAGGATGGGCACGGAGACGACCCGTGGTCGTTCCGTCTGCACATCGATCGATCTGATCCTCCGCCGCGCTTGCGATGCGGCGCTTACACGAACCACCCATGCCTCCCGGTTTGCAGCATGGCATCGGGACGCCCCACCCCGTACACAACCGCGATGACGGACGGCTCGGCCGGCCACGTGGCCTGACCTCGCCTTCCCGCCGGTTCTGGAGGCCCCTCTGCTGGTCAGTCCTCATGGTCATACACGGCCGTGGCGCGAGCGTGGCACCGGCGTGGCGTTGATCAATCATCGCTCCAGACGGGCTCCCGCTTCTCGGCGAACGCCTCAGGGCCCTCGACGAGGTCCCTGCCGCGCAGCCGTCGTTCCTCCCACACGTAGCGCGTGGCGAACGCCCGCTCCAGCGGCATGTCGAGCGAGGCGAGCACCGCCTCCTTGATCGCCCTGACCGACAGCGGGGCGCTGCGCGCCAGGTCGCGCGCCCACCCGGCGACGCACTCGTCCAGCCGCTCCCTCGCGACGACCTCGTTGACCAGCCCGAACCGCTCGGCCGTGGCCGCGCTCATGCGGCGGCCGGTCAGCAGGTGCCCCATGGCCTGCTTCAGCGGCAGCTGCCTGGCCAGGCGGAACGCCCCGCCCGCGCCGGGTACGAGCCCCAGTCCGGCCTCGGGCAGGCCGAACTCCGCCCGATCCGACGCGACGATGACGTCGCAGGCGAGCGCCAGCTCGAAGCCGCCGCCGAGCGCGTACCCGTCGACGCGCGCGAGCACCGGTTTGGCGAAGGCGAAGCGCTCGGTGAGCCGGGGCCAGCCGGGCTGGTCGCGGCTGCCGAAGGTGGTGGGCGGCGCTCCCCCGGCGTTCAGCCTGGCGCGTTCCTTCAGGTCCTGCCCGACGGAGAAGGCGCGCTCGCCCGCTCCCGTGAGCACCGCCACGCGGACGGACGGATCCGCCTCGACGTCGTCCCAGATCGCCGCCAGCTCCTCGTGCATGCGCAGGTCCATCGCGTTGAGCACGTGGGGCCGGTCGAGCGTGACGTAGGCGACGTGGTCCTTCTTGGCGTAGCGGACGCGGGGACGGTCATCCTCTGCGGCGCTCATGACCGTCCCGTCCGCTTCGGGGGTGGATCATCCGAGGTAGACGTTGTTCGGGTTGAACCTGGTCCCGGCCACCGGCACGCAGCGGTGGCCGCTGATGTCGAGGTTCGACCCGTCGTAGGTGTCGCCGGTCGCGCGCTGCGGGTATACCCAGGTGTCGCCGAGGGTGTAGCGGGCATTGAGCGCGAGCCTGGTCGTGGCGTCCGGCAGGGAGCCGCGCGAGCGGTGCATGCAGCGCTCGCTGAAGATGACGTACTCGCCGGCCTTCATCGGCATCGTCTGGGTGTCGCCCGGCTTCACCTCGAACGGCTCGGTGACGACCGCGAGCAGGTCGTCGCAGAAGGCGTCGAGCCGGTCGAACAGCTCGTCGAGGGTGTACTTGTCCGGGTCGACGTCCCTGAAGACGTTGCGGGTGTCGATGTCGAGCAGCACGCTGTTGTTGGCCGCGCGGGTCAGCAGCTCCTCCTTGGTGCTGATGCGGTTGCGCGGGTTCACGTACGCGCCCGACTCCACCAGCTTGACCATCCGCTTCGGGTACGAGCTGCGCTGCGAGCCCTTGACGAACTCCATGACCCCGTCGTCCTCTGAGACGTCGGTCAGGGCCATCCATACCGTCCAGTCCCATTCGCCGGCCGGGTTCATCGGGAACAGCGCGGGGCGGTGGCCGCCGATCTCCTCGCCGTCGAAGTAGCCGTACTCCTGGTGCCAGTCGATGGGGCCGTCACCGGGGAACTTCTCGAAGAGCTTGGAGCGCCACAGGATGAGCGAGTCGGCGCCGGTGACCTCCTGCACGGTCTGCACCAGCTCGGGGGCACTCATGACGGCGCGTACCTTCTCGTCGACGAGGTGCCAGTCGCGGACGGAGTAGCGCCCGTAGAGCGGGTGCTGCGGGGCGTCGTCGAGCAGGGTGGCGAAGAAGTCCCGCAGCTGCGTGATCGTCTCTTCCGAGGCGAAGCGGGGGAAGGGACCCGCGAAGCCGTTCTTGGCCAGGGACTCTTTGGGAGTCAGTTCGATCATGTCTGGGGCCTCTCACTGGTGGGCGAGCTTGCGGTGGTGAAACGGCTGACCTTGGTGACCACGTCGATGCTGTAGAGGCGGAGCGCCTGGTGCAGGGCGAAGTCGGCCATGTAGCGGCGGAACGCCTCGAGCGGCTCCTCGGTGAGGTTGAGCATCCTGCGGTTGGCGACCACGGCGGCGCCGCGCAGCCGCTGGAGCGCGCCCTCGATGGCCAGGTCGAGCGTGTCGGGGTCGTGCACCTCGTCGATCAGGCCGATGGCCCGCGCCTCGTCGGCCGGGAGGCGCCGCCCGGCCAGGATGATCTGGCGGGCCGGCCGTGGGCCGGTGTGCCGGGTGAGCCGGAGCGCGGAGGCGCCGGGGATGATGCCTTCCTGCGCGGCGGGCAGGCTGAGGTAGGCGTCCGACGCGGCGACCACGTGGTCGAAGACCAGCAGGAGCTGCGTGCCGCCGCCGATGGCGAAGGTGTCCACGGCGGCCACCCACGGTTTCTGGATCGGCTGGGCCCGCCAGGCCGGGCCCTCGTCGGTCACCAGCCCGCGCAGCAGCTTGTGGATGTAGCCGAGCTCGCGCCGCAGCAGGAAGTCGACCAGCGAGATCGTGCCGTTGTGCAGGGCCTTGAGGTTGATGCCGGCGCTGAAGACGCGCCTGCCCCGGTAGCGGTGGTGGGTCATCTCGCCGCCGCGCAGCAGGCCGGCCTCGACGCCGGGATCGAGCAGCGCCAGGTCCACCGCCGTCTCCATGTCCTCGACCTGCCGGTTGTCCTCGGCGTTCAGGCAGTCGTCGCGGCACATGGTGAGCCGGGCCACGCCGTCCCTGCGCTCCATGCGTACGGAGCCGAGGTCCGCGGTGCCGGTCCTGGTGAACTCCGCCAGCAGGCCGAGCGCGCGGGGCGTGGGCCGCAGCATGGTGCCGAGCAGGTGGTCGCCGGCGCGCGGCGCGTGCAGCACCCGGTTGAAGAAGATGCCGATGTCGATCTCGTGGCCTTCTTTGTCCTGCTGCTGCCTGGCCTGCTCGCGGGCCAGCCGGTCAGGGCCGGGCACCAGCCCGGGGAAGGCGGCCGCGGCGGCCGCGGCCAGCTCGGGCAGCCGCAGGCGGCGGGTACGGCCGGCGGTCAGCTCGTCGTAGACCTCCTCGGCGTGCGCGTCGAGGAAGGCGCAGCGGGCGTCGCGGGCGGCGTCGATGGCCGCCGTCGCGGCGGCGCGCTGCCCGGGCGAGCGGTCGGCGGGCTCGGGCAGCCCCGACAGGACGCGTTCCTCCTGCTCGGCGGCCCGTGCCAGGGCGGCGCGGTCCTCCTCCAGAGCCGCTGTCATGAGGTGCTCCCTTCCGCGGTCGTGCGCCGCAGGGCTCGCTCGCAGGCCGACAGGTGCACGCCGAGCGCCTCCTCGAAGCCGACGGTGGGGGCCTCGAGGAGCAGCTGACGTCTGATGGCCAGCTCGGGGCCGGCGATGCCGGCGCCGTACCGGCCCGCCACGGCCACCGCCTCCTCCTCGTCGGCGGCGACCGCGTCGATGAGATGCGCGGCCAGCGCGTCCTCCAGGCCGATCGGGGTGCCGAAGAGCGCCGCCCGGCGGACGGCCGCCGCGCCGCCGCCGTGCTGGGCGAGCCGGTAGAGCGCCATGCCGGGCCAGGTCGCCCCGGCGCTCACGGGCAGGACGAGGCGCGGCCTGCCGATCGCGACGCGGTGGTCGGCGGCCAGGAAGGCGTCGAGGGCGAGGCCGCCGCAGTCGCCGCGGGCGATCGCGAGGGTGGGCAGGGGCAGGCGTTCCAGCGCGCGCAGCGCCCGCTCCCACTTGCTGACCGACGCGACGGTGACGCCGCTCAGCCAGCCGTCGCCGGGGGCGCCGGTCACGTGCACGACGAGCATCCCGTGCTGCACGGCCGCGTCGCAGGCGGCGTTGACCTCGGCGACCACGTCGGGCGTCAGCGGCCTGGCGCCGTCGATCCGCAGCGTCGCGGGCCCGGGGCTCACCATTGGATCAGCGCCGTCTCGATGGTGGAGCCCGGCCCCATGGTCATCATCACGCCGTAGTCACCCGCTCTGACGACGCCCTCGCGCAGCAGCCGCTCGTAGGAGAACAGGAACGACCCGCTGGACAGGTTGCCGTAGTCGCGCAGGACCGAGCGGGTGTGCCGGACGTCGTGGCGGGTGAGGCCGAGGTTGACGCGGACCGCGTCGATCACCTTCTTGCCGCCCGAGTGCACCAGCCAGTGGCTGACGTCCTCGCGCCGCAGGCCGGCGGGGGTGAGCAGGCGGTCGACGACCTGCTCGGCGTGCGCGCCCACCACGTACGGCACGTCGGGGTCGATGTAGAAGCTGAACCTGCCCTGGTCGTCGTCCCAGTCGTAGCGCATCGCGGCGATGGCGTCGGTGATGAGGAGGCTGGCGGTCGACAGCACCCGCGGCCCCGCCGCGGATCCGCCCTCATCTCCCTGCCCGTTCTCGCGCCCGCCTTCTGGTGGGTCGGCGACGAGCGCCACGGCGGCGGCGCCGTCGCCGAAGAGGCTGTTCACCACGGCGGTGCGCATGGTCGCGTCCATGACGTACGCCGCCGAGCATGCCTCCGTGCACACCATCACGGCGAGCCTGCCGGGGTGGGCCACGGCCCAGGAGGTGACCGCGCCGAGCCCGTTGAGGCCGGCGTTGCACCCCATGCCGACGATGTCCGCCCGGCCGCAGGAGGGGTCGAGGCCCAGCGCGTCGATGAGGTACGCGCTCAGCCCGGGGCTGAGGAAGCCGGTCGTGGTGACGCAGCACAGGTAGGCGACGTCCTCCAGCCGGAACCCGGCGTCGTCGAGGCACGCCCGCACGGCCCTGCCGCCCATGTCGAGCGCGTTGCGCTTGTGCTTGGCGAGCAGCTCGCCCTGCGCCTCGGGCCGCCGCTCGCCGTCGGCCCCGGCCGGGGGCAGGACGAGGTGGCGGCGCTCGATCGCGCTGTTGAGGAAGAGCGAGCGCACCTTCGGCGAGGTGACGTGGAGCAGGTCGAGCAGCTCCCGCTGCGTGTACGACGTCGCGGGCACCGCGGTGCCGACGCCGGCGATCCTGGCGGGGGCCGCCGCCTGCCACGTTCGCGGCGGGGCGAGGACGGCCTCGGACAGCGTCATGGTCATCGGTAGGTCCACCCCCACATGCGGGTCTTGCTTCTGATCCGTCGCACGACGGTCAACATGCCGCTCTCCCTTCCTTCGCCTCGGCCCTGATGAAGCGCGCCAGCCTGGCGGCGCCTTCGGTGATCTCGGTGTCGCTGAGGTAGCTGATGGACAACCGGAGTGCCCGGTCGCCACCGCCCAGCGGGTAGAAGTAGGACATCGGCGTCCAGATGACGCCGAAGTGTTCGGCGGAGCGGGCCAGCGCCGCGTTGCCGGCGTGGAACGGCACCCGCATCGCGAGGAAGAAGCCGCCGCTCGGCCGGTTCCAGCGCACGCCGAGCGCGGCGCGTTCCGCCTCGGTGAAACAGCCGTCGAGGGCGCGCAGCGTGCCGCGCATGGCCTGTTCGTAGTACGCGGCGGCGGCGGCGTTCAGCTCGCGGGTACGCCCGCCGGCCGCCAGGAGCATGCCGCCCACCACCGCCTGACTGAGCGGCGAGGTGTTCACGGTCACCATGCTCTTGATCTTGGTGAGCTCGTCCGCCAGCAGCCCCGCGCCGCCCCGGCCGTCCGCGACGGGCTGGTCGGCCACGACGAACCCGACGCGGGCCCCGGGGAACAGCGTCTTGGAGAAGGAGCCGAGGTGGACGACGCGGCCGGTGCGGTCGAGCGCCTTGAGCGTGGGCAACTGCCGGCCGGGGCTGACCAGCCGGTACGGGCTGTCCTCCAGGACGAGGAATCCCTCCCTGTCCGCGAGGTCGAGCAGCGCGTGCCGCTGCTCCAGCGACATCGTGGTGCCCGACGGGTTCGCGTGGTCGGGGATCACGTAGAAGGCCCGGGGGCGGCGGCCACGGGCCCGCTCCCTGGCCAGCGCGGCTTCGAGCGCGGCGCACGCGAAGCCGTCCTCCTCCTCGTCGACCGCGCCCACCTCGGCGTCGAGCAGGCGGGCGGCGCCGGTGATGCCCACGTAGCAGGGGCTGGACACCAGCAGCACGTCCTGCGGGCCCGCGATGAGGGCGCGCAGGGTCAGCAGCATCGCCTCCTGGGCGCCCACGGTGATCACGATCGACTCGGGCGGCACGTCGATGCCCTCGTCCTTGGCCAGCGAGTCCGCCACGAGGTCGCGGATGCGTCCGCTGGTGGGCCCGTACTGGAAGATCGCGTCGCGGATCCCGGCGTCGGTGTGCCCGTTGCCGGCGAGGTGCTCCAGGTAGCGGCGCAGGTGGGTGAAGACCTGCTCGGTGTCGAAGAACCCGTCGTAGGGGCGTCCCGGTGCGAACGAGATCGCCTCGGGGTAGCGGTGGGTGATCTCGTTGAGGAAGTTCATGGTGTCCAGCACCGGGTCCGAGACGCTGGCGTGCAGGTCCGCCCTGCCGAGGGCGCGGCTCGGAGCCCGGGCCTGGCCCGCTACCAGCGCCATTCCCGCTGGCGGAACAGGTGCTCGGCGTGGATGCCGCGGTCGGAGCACCACGTGAGGAACTCGTTGATCTGCTTGATCTGGTAGGTGTCGTCGTTGTACGTGGTCGCCATGACGTGGCCCAGCCAGTCCTCCTCGCCCATGGCGTACACGTAGGCCTCGCTGGCGCCCAGCTCCGTCATGATGGCGGCGGCCTGCTCGGCGTTGGAGCCCGACAGCTTGCGCGAGTCGCTCATCTTCTTGGTCACCGGCTTGGTCAGCAGCGCCTGGTAGAGCCAGGTGAGTGAGGCGCCGTCGCACTCCATGCCGAGGAAGGCCAGGTCGACCTGCCCGAGGTGCTCGCGGATGTAGCGGTAGAGCACCGGGTCGATGCCGGAGGAGTCGGCGCCGACGAACATCGCCTTGCCGGCCATCTCCACCCAGTAGGTGGACTTGCCGCGGATGTCCAGGTCGCAGTGCTCGCCGAGGAACGGCGTGGCGACGACCTTGCCGCCGGGGATCTCCACCTCGTCGAAGTCGTCCACCTCGACGACGGGGAAGCCCAGGTTCTTCAGGTACAGCGCGATGGACGGGTCCTCGAGGTTGCCCCGCGAGGAGCGCGGCGCGACCACCGCTCCGATGCGGCCGCGCAGCTGCAGCAGCGTCTCCAGCACGATGTGGTCCTGGTGCCCGTGGGTGATGAGGACCAGGTCGATGAAGTCGGGCAGGTCGTCCAGCGTGTACCGGTCACCGGCCGTGCTGTCGGCGCTGATGAACGGGTCGGTCACCACCGCCGCCTGGGGCGACTGCATGACCAGGCAGGCGTGGCCGAAGTAGCGGACCCGGCCGCCGGCCTCGATGTGCCGGTCGGGCGCGCCGCTGGGCTGCTCGCTGAGCAGGCCGGCCAGCAGCGCGGCCTGGGCGTCGTCGCCGATCTCCAGCGCCTCGCGCAGCGCGTTCAGCGACGTGGGGCGTACGCGGGCCATGAACAGCTCTTTCAGGCCGTCGTGGCGGAACGGCAGCGGCAGCTCCAGCACGTCGGGCGAGGGCAGCCGGGGCGTGCTCAGGATGAAGGGCCGCTCGTAGCCCGGCTCCAGCGACAGCTGCACCGACTGCCGCGACTCCATGTAGACCGGGCTCTTGTAGACCAGCGGCTCGATGAAGCGCACGGCGGCCTGGTTGTCGGTGTCGTAGGCCAGCTCCACCAGGCCGTTGAGCTCCGGCGGGAGCTTGGGGTAGAGCGGGGTGAGGTCGAAGCCGGTGGCGTTGACCCGCAGCAGCTCCTGGCCCTCGGCGATCGCGTTCGCGAAGCGGATCATGGCGGCGCGGTCGCGCTTGATGGAGTCGAGCAGGTCCCGCACCTCGTCGCTGCGCTCCTCGGCGATGTTCACGAAGAACCCGCCGCGCAGCTCCGGGTTGTTGCTCGCCGCGATGTGCACTTGCGGCGACTGCAGGTACGACTCCAGCATGGGCACCTGGAGGTATGCCAGGTTCATGGACGCCTGCACCGGCGCCACCGTGTGCATCCATCCGAAAAAACGGTCGACCAGCGGTTCGACAATGGCCTTCGACCGCAGGAACATCGGCGCGTCGGACATCTGGGCTCTCCTTTCCGCGGGATAATTCAGCAAATCCCGGAGGGGTGGCAGGGGCGCCGATAAAGGCACGCACCGCGAAGCGCGCCGCGTCCGGGTCCACGGCATGACGCGGCACCGGGACAGTGAAACAAGAATGGTGTCGCGGACGCCAGCAATAGCGCCGCGGAAAAGTGTTCAACCGTCATCGCACCGCAGTTGAACACCGAGCCGGGCGCCCGTTCTCCGGCGCGATGAATGCCTGCCCTCGTGTACTGTGCGACCCGCGTCACCGGTGCGCAGAATAATTGCCCGCCGCGTCGTGATACGACTTCCCTTGTGGTCACCGGCGGGGGCAAGGTGAGCGCATGGCGTCTGCGACCGATCGATTGTCGGCTGTTTCCCCGGATGTGGCTCAGGAGATCGAGGAACTCACTCTCCGGCTCGCCAAAAGATACGACGGCCCGGAGGACGAGGAACTGCTCCGTGAATTGCCCGTCGTCGCCTCCGAGCTGCCCGCGGCGCAGCGCAGGTTCCTGCGCGGTTTCGCGCTCGACGACGCCCTCGGCTACTGCGTCGTCGGCGGCCACACCGTCGACCAGACCAGGATCGGGCCCACGCCACGCCACTGGCGCGGCCGGCCGCGGCCCGGCCCGGAGCTCGCCGAGGAGATCCTGCTCCTGCTGTACGCGTCCCTGCTGGGCGAGCCGTTCGCGTGGAAGACCCAGCAGGACGGCCGGCTGGTCCACGACGTCTTCCCGATCAAGGGGTACGAGACCGAGCAGCTCGGCGTCGGCAGCACCGACCTGCTCACCCTGCACACCGAGGACGCCTTCCACCCGTGGCGGGCCGACTTCCTGCTGCTGGGCTGCCTGCGCAACCCGCGCAGGGTGGCCACCACCGTCGCCGAGCTCGACGCCCGCCTGCTGGACCCGGCGCACGTGCGCACGCTGTTCCAGCCGCGCTTCCTGATCAGGCCGGACGACTCCCATCTCGCCGAGCACAACGCGCCGTCGGACGCCTACCGTGAGCAGTTCGCGGAGATCGCGGAAATGAAGCGGGACGACAACAGGGTGGCGGTCCTGTGGGGCGACCCGGCCGCCCCCTACCTGCGCATCGACCCGTACTTCATGGAGGTCCCGGACGGCGACGACGAGGCCGCCGCCGCGCTCGCCGCCGTCGGCGGCCTGCTGGAGCGCAGGACCGAGGACGTCGTGCTGCGCCCCGGCGACGTCCTGTTCATCAACAACCACCGGCTCGCGCACGGCAGGCGGCCGTTCACCGCCTCCTACGACGGCACGGACCGCTGGCTCAAGCGCGTGAGCGTGACGACCGACTTCCGCAAGTCACGCGAACGGCGTGGCACCGCGACGGCCCGATTCATCTAGTCGTGAGGAGAGGCGCCCGATGAGATACGAGTCCGCTGCGCTGGAAGAGTGGATGCGGCTCTACTACTTCTCGGCCGAGATCGACATCGGCAGTAGCGGGGTCGAGGACTACTCGCTCGCCGACCTGCGCAGGCTGCTCGGCATCGAGCCCGAAGAGCTCGACGCGATCACGCTGCGTGACAGCACCTCGCTGGGCGGCGCGGAGGTGCGCGCCGCCGTCGCCGACCGCTGGGGCGCCGGGGATCCGGAGCGCGTGATGGTCACCCACGGCGCCAGCGAGGCCATCTACCTCGTGCTGAGCACGCTGCTCGACCCCGGGGACGAGATCGTCGCGCTGGAGCCGTCCTACCACTCGCTCACCTCCGTGGCGCAGACCCTGGGCTGCGCGGTGCGCGGCTGGCCGCTGCGCGCGGAGGACGGGTACGTGCCGGACATGGGGCTGCTCAGGCAGCTGATCAACGACCGCACCAAGGCCGTCGTCGTGAACTTCCCGCACAACCCGACCGGCGCCACGCTGACCCCTGCGCAGCGCGACGAGCTGGTCGCCGTCACTGCGGACGCGGGCGTGCACCTGGTGTGGGATCAGGCGTTCCGCGAGCTGACCCACGACGGCGAGCCGCTGCGCGACCCCGGGCACGACCATCCGCGGGCGATCTCGATCGGCACCCTGTCCAAGGGGTACGGGCTGCCCGGCCTGCGGGTGGGCTGGTGCCTCGCCGACCCTGACCTGCTGGGCCGCACCCTGCACCTGCGGGACCGGATGACGCTGCACCTGTCGCCGCTGGTGGAGTTCCTGGCCACCCGGGTGGCGCGGGGCGCTGACCTGCTGTTGGCCGGCCGGCTGGCGCAGGCGCGGCGCAACCTGGAGGTGCTGCGGCAGTGGATGCGCGACAACGCCGACGTGGCCGACATGGTCGAGCCGCGCGGCGGCGTGTGTGCCTTCCCCCGGCTGCGCGGCCACGACGACACCACCGAGCTGTGCCACCGCCTGGCGCGCGAGCACCAGGTGCTGCTGGTGCCGGGGGCCTGCTTCGGCGATACGGCCAGGGTCAGGCTCGGCTTCGGCGGTCCGGCCGAGCCGTTCGCACGCGGGCTCGACCTGCTGGGCAAGGTGCTGCATGTTTAGGATCCGGCTGAGCGCCGCCGACCTGGAGGCGATCGGCGGGCTCGTCGGCGAGCTGCGCCGCTCGTACGCCTCGGTCGAGGACCCGCGCTTCCTCGCCACCGCCACGACCCACGCCCAGGAGCTGCCGCGCGGCCTGCGGCACGGGCTGAACGAGTTCCGGCTGCGCGAGCCGGACGCGGTGTGCGTGATCGGCGGCTATCCGATCGACGACGAGCGCATCGGCCCGACCCCGGCCCACTGGAAGGACTGCGTCGGCCGCACCACCACCCCGGAGGAGGACTTCTACTTCTTCCTGTGCGCGTCCCTGCTCGGCGACCCGATCGGCTGGGCCACCCAGCAGGAGGGCCGGCTGATGCACGACGTGTTCCCGATCAAGGAGCACGTGCGCGAGCAGCTGGGCTCGGGCAGCGAAGAGCTGCTCACGTGGCACACCGAGGACGCCTTCCATCCGCTGCGGACGGACTACGTGGGCCTGATGTGCCTGCGCAACCCGGACGGGGTCGAGACGACGTACGCGTCGGTGGACGACGTCGAGCTGCCCCCTGAGGTGGCCGAGGTCATGCGGCGGGAGCGCTTCCCCATCAGGCCCGACCTCTCGCACCGCCCCGGCGTGAGCGGGCGGCCGGACGCGGACGACGAGGAGACGCGGCGGCTGCTGGAGCGCAGCTACGACTGGATCGCCGGCCTGGAGGCGGATCCGGCGCCCATCGCCGTGCTGTTCGGGCATCCGGACCAGCCGTACCTGCGGCTCGACCCGTACTTCATGGACCCGCCCGGCGACGCGGAGGAGGCGGCGGCGCTGGAGGCGACGGTCGCCGCGATCGACGCGGCCATCGGCGGGTACGCGCTGCGGCCCGGCGAGATCATCTTCCTGGACAACTACCGCGCCGTGCACGGCCGCAAGCCGTTCACCGCCAGGTTCGACGGCACCGACCGCTGGCTCAGGCGGCTGAACATCTCCCGCGACCTGCGCAAGTCCAGGGGCAGCAGGCTCAGCGCCGACTCACGCGTCATCTACTGACCGATCTCTCCCAAGGAGCCGGCCGGGGCACGCCGCCCCGGCCGGCTCCTTTTCACCTGGTGCCGTCCAGCCCCAGCCAGGCGGACGCGGCGTCCCACACCTGGGCCAGCACCTCGGGCTGGTTCATGTCGTTGTGCTCGCACGGCAGCCTGACCTCCGTGATCTTCCCGGAGACGTGGGGCCGCCAGCGCTCGGCGGTGGGCTCGTCCTGCGGGCGGCCGTGCTCGGCGACGACCAGCAGCAGGTCGCCGTCGAAGGTGCCGTAGTCGTGGGTCCTGCCGATGGTCAGGTTGTTGTGGAAGACGCGGGCGAAGCGCACCAGCTCCTCCTCGGTGACCGCGCCCAGGACGTCGCCGGCGTGGCGGCGTACGACCTCGGTGAGCCGCTCCAGCTCGGCGTCCGCGTCCTCCAGGCCGGCGTCCGGGTCGTGGCCCGCGGGGAACTGGTCCAGGACGATCAGCGCCGCGATCTCCTCCCCTTCCGCGCGCAGCTGGACGGCCATCTCGTGCGCCACGATCGCGCCGTACGACCAGCCCAGCAGGTGGTACGGGCCGCTCGGCTGGGCGGCGCGCAGGCGCTCGATCGACGTCCGCGCGGCCTCGCGGACCGAGCGCGACAGCTCGCTCAGCCCGTCCAGGCCGCGCGACTGCAGGCCGTAGAGCGGCATGTCGGCCGGCAGGACGCGGCCCAGCGGGCCGTATCCCCAGCACAGCCCGGCGGCGGGCGGCAGGCAGAACAGCGGCGGGCCGTCGCCCTTGACCCGCAGCGGCAGCAGGACGTCGAAGGAGTCGCTCACCGCTGACATGCTCAGCCGTTTCATCAGGTCGGCGGCGCTCGGGGCGGCGAACAGGTCGCGCACCTCGACCTGCACCCCGCGCTCGCGCAGCCGCTCGACCCACGCCACCGCGAGCAGCGAGTGGCCGCCGAGGGCGAAGAAGTCGTCGTGCACGCCCACCTCGGGCACGCCCAGCACCTCGGCGAAGGCGTCGCACAGGATCTCCTCCAGCATGAGCCCGGCCGAGCTGCGCTCCCCCGCCGTGTACTCGGGGGCGGGCAGCGCCTTGCGGTCGAGCTTGCCGTTGGGCATCAGCGGCATCCGGTCGAGCGGCACGACCGCGGCCGGCACCATGTAACCGGGCAGCCGGTCCCTCGCGAGCCCGCGCAACGTCTCGCGCAGCTCATTCCCGGGGCGCTCATCAGCGCTTCCGGAGGGGACCACGTAGGCGATCAGGCGGCGGTCTCCCGGGGTGTCCTCTCTGACGACCACCACGGCCTGGGCGACCGAGGGGTGCGCGGCCAGGAGGGCCTCGATCTCGCCGAGCTCGACGCGGAAGCCGCGGATCTTGACCTGGTCGTCGGTGCGGCCGAGGAAGCGCAGGTCGCCGTCCCTGCTCCACCGCACCAGGTCGCCCGTGCGGTACATGCGCGCGCCCGGTCCGCCGTACGGGCAGGACACGAAGCGCTCGGCGGTCAGGCCGGGCCGCCCGAGGTAGCCGCGGGCGAGACCGGCGCCGGCGATGTACAGCTCGCCGGCCACGCCGGGCGCCACCGGCGCGAGCCTGTCGTCCAGGACGTACACCTGGGTGTTGCCGACGGGGACGCCGATGGACGTGGCGTCCGGCCGGTCCTGGGTGAGCGCTCCGGCGGTCGACCAGACCGTGGTCTCGGTGGGGCCGTACAGGTTGGTGAGGGCGCCGGCCCGGTCCAGGAGGGCGCGGGCGAGGTCGTCGGGCAGCGCCTCGGCGCCGACGAGGACGCGGACGCGCGTCCAGTCCACCGGGTCGCCGTCGTCGGCCAGCAGCCCGCGCCACAGGCTGGGCGTGGCGTGCACGGTCACGCCGCCACCCGCGTCGACGGACTCGTCAAGGGACTCACGGACGAGCGCGCGCAGCCTCCAGGGGTCGAGCACCTGCTCCTGCGCCGCCATGACCAGCCGCGCGCCGGTGAGGAGCGGCAGGTAGAGCTCCAGCCCGCCCATGTCGCAGCCCACGGTGCTGACCGCCGCCAGGTGGTCGCCGGGGCCGAGCGGCACCAGGTCACGCATGGAGGTCAGGAAGTTCACCACGGCCCGGTGCTCGACGAGCACGCCCTTCGGCCGGCCCGTCGAGCCGGAGGTGTAGATGACCCACAGGGGATGCTCGGGCAGCAGCGGCGCGGTGCGCTCGCGCTGGGCCAGGGGCGCGCCGTCCAGCGCGGCCACCTCCGCGACCAGCGCGGGATCGTCGAGGACGAGCACGGGCACGCCGTCCTCGCCGTCCGGTGAGATGCCGAACTCGGGCAGCCGCTCGCGCAGGTCGTCGCTGGTCAGCAGGCACACCACGCCCGCGTCGGCGATCACGTACGCGGTCCGCTCCGACGGATAGGCCGGGTCGATCGGCAGGTACGCGCCGCCGGCCTTGATCACGGCCAGGAGCGCCACGAGCAGGTCCACGCCGCGCTCCAGCACGACGGCGACGACCGTCTCGGGGCCCACTCCCCTGCCGGCGAGGTGGCGGGCCAGCCGGTTCGCCCGCTCGTGCAGCTCGGCGTAGGTCAGCCGGTCCGCGCCGAAGGTCAGGGCGACGGCGTCCGGGGCCTGGCGGGCCTGCTCCTCCAGCAGGCCGGCGACGGTCGCGCGGGGCACGTCGAGCGCCGTGTCGTTCCACTCCCGCAGCAGGCGGTGGCGTTCGCCGCCGTCCAGGACGTCCACCTGGCTCAGCCGCAGGCCGGGGTCGGCGGCGAGCGTGTCCAGCACGCGGGCCAGCCGCTCGGCGATCATCTCGGCCGTCTCCGCGTCGAACAGGTCGGCCGCCGCCGTCACCGAGCCGCGCAGCCCGGCCGGGGCGCCGCTCGCGTCGAGCACCTCGACCACGCTGACGTCGAGGTCGAACTTGACGACCGCGGCGCCGGTGCCCAGGCCGCCGCCGTCCTGGCGCACGCCGGGCAGGTCGAGGACCGGCGCGGCGGTGTTCTCCAGCAGCAGCACCACCTGGAACAGGGGGTGGCGGGCCAGGGACCGGGCCGGTGACAGCTCCTCCACGAGCCGTTCGAAGGGCACGTCCTGGTGGGCGAACGCCTCAAGCCCTGTCTCCCGCACCCGGCTGAGCACCTCGCGGAAGGCCGGGTCGCCGGACAGGTCGGTGCGCAGCACGAACGTGTTGACGAAGTAGCCGACCAGGTCGTCGAGCGCCTCGTCGCCGCGTCCCGCCGCCGCCGACCCGACGGGGATGTCGGTGCCGGCGCCCAGCCGCGACAGCAGGACCGCGAGCGCGCCGTGCAGCACCATGAACATCGTCACGCCCTCGGCGCGGGCCAGCTCCAGGAGCCGCGCGTGGGTGGCGGCCGGGATGTCCAGGGGGACGCGGACGCCGCGGTGACCGGCGACGGCGGGGCGCGTCCTGTCCGCGGGCAGCGGCAGCTCCTCGGGCGCGCCGGCCAGCGCGCCGCGCCAGTAGGCGATCTGGCGGGCGATGACGCTGTCCGGGTCGCCGGCGTCGCCGAGCAGGTCGCGCTGCCAGAGCGTGTAGTCGGCGTACTGGACGGGCAGCGGGGTCCAGGCGGGCGGCCTGCCCTCGCGCCTGGCCGCGTACGCGGTGGAGAAGTCCCTGGCCAGCGCCGACCACGACCAGCCGTCGCCGGCGATGTGGTGCATGACCACGACCAGCACGTGCTCGGCCGGCCCTGTGCTGAGCAGCGACATGCGGATCGGCGCCTCGCGCGCCAGGTCGAAGGCGTGGCGCTCGGCCTGGGCGGTGGCCGCCGCGAGGTCCTCGGGCGCGACGGCGCGGAACTCCGGCTCCCAGTCGAGGTCGTCGAGGTCGAGGACCACCTGGTACGGCTCGCCGCCCACCACGTGGAAGACCGTGCGCAGGGTCTCGTGGCGTTGGAGCACGTCGCCCAGCGCGGCGCGGAGCGCGTCGCGGTCCACCTCGCCGTCCATGCGCACGGCGGCCGGGATGTTGTAGGCGTCGCCGGGGCCTTCGAGCTGGGCGATGAACCACAACCTGCGCTGCCCGTACGACAGCGGCACCAGCTCGGGGCGTTCCCTGGCGGCGAGCGGCGGCCGGCTCCTGCCCGCGCTCGCCAGCCGGACCGCGAGCCCGGCCACCGTCGGCGCCTCGAACAGCTCGCGGATCTCGATGTCCACGCCGAGCACGGCGCGGATGCGGCTGACGAGCCGGACGGCCAGCAGCGAGTGGCCGCCGAGCTGGAAGAAGTCGTCGTCCACGCCGACCCGCTCCAGGCCGAGCACGTCGGCGAAGGCGGCGCACAGCAGCTCCTCGCGCAGGTCGGCGGGGCCGCGGCCGTCGCCCGCCGCCGTGGCGCGGCCGGGGGCGGGCAGGGCCTTGCGGTCGAGCTTGCCGTTGGACATGAGCGGCAACTCGTCGAGCACGACCACCGCCGCGGGGATCATGTGGCCGGGCAGCCGGGCGGCCGTGAACGTGCGCACGTCCTCGGGCTCGACGCCGTCGCCGGTCACGTACGCGACCAGGCGCCGGTCGCCGGGGACGTCCTCGCGCGCCACGACGGCGGCGCCGGTGACGCGCGGGTGCGCGGCCACGACCGCCTGGACCTCGCTGGGCTCGACCCGGAAGCCGCGGATCTTGACCTGGTCGTCGGCGCGGCCGGCGAAGAGCAGCTGCCCGTCGGGGGTCCAGCCGGCCAGGTCGCCGGTACGGTACATGCGCCCGCCGTACGGGCAGGCCACGAACCGCTCCGCGGTCAGCCCCGGCCGGCCGACGTAGCCACGGGCCAGCCCCTCGCCGGCGGCGTACACCTCGCCGAGCGAGCCGGCGGGGACCGGTCGCAGCCAGCGGTCGAGCACGTACAGGCGGGTGTTGGCGACGGGCCGGCCGATGGGCACCGGGCCGCCCGGCGCGAGCCGGGTGGTGGCCACGCCGATCGTGGTCTCGGTGGGGCCGTAGTGGTTGAACACCCGGCGCTCGCCGGCCGCCGCGAGCAGCTCGCCGACCCACGGCTCGGGGGCGGCCTCGCCGCCCAGCACCAGCGACCTGGCGGGCAGCACGTCGGCGAGACGGCCGTCGGCGCCGAGCGCGGCCAGGTGGGAGGGCACCGCCTTGAGGTAGTCGATGCGGTGCTCGCTCAGGTAGGGCGCCACGGGGGTGCCGGCGTCGAGGACGTGCAGCTGCCCGCCGTGGGCGAGGCTGGCGAACATGATCGTGTTGCCCAGGTCGGTGGCCTGGCCCTGGAGGACGGCGTAGCGGGCGCCTGGCTCGCCGAGGCCGACCGCGCCGGGCACGTGCGCCACGTAGTTGGCGAGCCCGCCGTGGGTGACGGCCACGCCCTTCGGCCGGCCGGTCGAGCCCGAGGTGTAGATCACGTACGCGACGGCCTGCGGGGGGACGGCGATCGCGGTCGAGCCGCGCGTGGCCGCGGCGATCTGGGCCGCGACCAGCGGATCGTCGAGCGCGAGCGTGCGGATCCTGGCGACCGGCAGCTCGTCGAGTATGTCCCCGGTGCCGAGCAGCAGCGCGGCGCGGCTGTCGGACAGCATGTACACGATCCGGTCGGCGGGCTGCTCGGGGTCGATCGGCAGGTACGCGGCGCCCGCCTTCCACACCGCGAGGATCGCCGTCACCACCTCCACGCCCCGGGGCAGGCACAGGCCCACGACCGACTCGGCGCCGACGCCCTGGGCGGTCAGGTAGGCGGCCAGCCGGGCGGCCCGCTCGTCCAGTTCGGCGTACGTGAGCCGGGTCGCGCCGCCCACGACCGCCACCTCGTCCGGGGTGCGGGCGGCCTGCTCCTCGAACATGCGGACGACCGTGCGGTCCGGGACGTCCGCCGCGGTGTCGTTCCACTCCTCCAGCAGGCGGCGCAGCTCGTCCTCGCCGAGCACCTCGACGGCGCGCAGCGGCACGTCCCGCTCGGTCTCCAGCGCCGCCACCAGGTTCTTCAGCGCGGTCATGACGAGCCCGCCGACGGCGTGGGGGTCGATGGGCGCCACGGCGTCCACGGCCAGGCCCGTGCCGTCGCCGTCGTCGTCCACGGCGACGGTGAGGGGATAGTTGTTGACCGGCCTGGTGTAGGCGACGCGGACGCCGCCGGCGTCCGCGTCCGGCTGACGGTCGGGGGCGGCGGTGTTGTGGCGGTAGTTCAGCAGCGAGGTGAACAGCGGGGCGTCGGCGGGCACGCCGCTCGCGCGCTGCGCCACGGCCAGGGGGGCGTGCTCGTGCTCCAGCAGCGCGGCGAGCTGGTCCCGCATGGCGGTGACGGCGCCGGTCACGCTCGTCCCGCCGTCGCCGAGGCGGACCCGTACCGGCAGGGTGTTCATGAACAGGCCGAGCGCGCGGTCGGCGCCGGTGCCGGCGTTCATGCGGCCGAACAGCACGGTGCCGAAGACGACGTCGTCGCGGCCCGACACGGCGGCCAGCACGCGGGCCCAGGCGACGTGCGCGATCGTGGCGGGGCTGGCGCCGAGGCGGCGCGCCACCGCGCGCAGGCTCGCCTCCAGCCCGGGATCGACGCGCAGCAGCGCCTGCTCGGTCGCGGTGCCGTCGGCGTGCACGTCCACCAGGCCGAACGGGGCGGTCGGCTCGGTCACGTCGCCGAGCAGCCCGGTGAAGTAGCGCTCGTGCTCCTCCCGGGTGACGCCGCCGCGCGCCTGGGCCACGAAGTCGCGGAACGGCACCGGCTCGGGCAGCTCGCCGCCGCGGCCCGCGAGGATGGCCGAGACCTCCTCGTACACGGCTTCGAGCGCCATGTGGTCGCGGACGATGTGGTGCATGCGGACCATCGCCAGCCACCTTCCCGTGGCCGGGTCCTGGGCCGCCGTCACGTCCATCAGCGGGGCGCGGGCGAGGTCCATCGGCTCGGCGGCGAGGGCGAGCAGGCCGTCGAGCGCGTCGCCGTCCCCCAGGCTCGCCTCGCGTACGGGGAGTTCCGCGTGCCGCCACACGACCTGCACCGGCTCGCGCAGGCCCTCCCACACGACCGCCGTCCGGTGGATGTCGTGGCGGTCCACCACCTGCCTCAGCGCCTCGACGAAGGCGTCGAAGCCCTGCCTGGAGTCGCACTCCACGACCGTGGGCGCGGCGTAGGTGTCGCGGCCGCCGCCCGCCATGAGGTGGTGGAAGAGCAGGCCCTCCTGGAGCGGCGCCAGCGGGTACACGTCGGCGACGTTGGCGGCGCCGCCCGTCACGCTCGCCACGATCCGCTCGATCTCCTGGGGGGTCAGGTCCACCAGCGGGAGCATGTCGGGGGTGATCTCCCGCGCGTTCTCGGGGATGCGGCCGGGCGGCACCTCCACCCAGGGCACCGCCGCCGCGGCGGCCAGGCCGGCCACCGTGGGCCGGTCGAACAGGGCGCGCACCGACACCGCGACGCCGCGTGCCCGCAGGCGTTCGACCAGCGAGACGGCCAGGAGCGAGTGGCCGCCGAGGCGGAAGAAGTTGTCGTGCACGCCGACCCGGTCCAGGCCGAGCACGCGGGCGAACTCCTCGCAGAGGATCTCCTCCCGTACGGTGGCGGGGCCGCGGCCCTCGGTCACCGCGTACTCCGGGGCGGGCAGCGCGTCCCGCCTGAGCTTGCCGTTGACCGTGAGCGGCAGCGCGTCCAGCACCACGACGGCGGCGGGCACCATGTGCTCGGGCAGCCGCCCGGCCGCGAAGGCGAGCACCTCGTCCGGCGCGACACCGGCCGCGACACCGGCCGCGACACCGGCTCCCGCGTCTGCCGGGACCACGTAGGCGACCAGGCGAAGATCGCCTGGTCTGTCCTCGCGGGCGATCACCGCCGCCTGGGAGACCAGGGGGTGGGCGGCGACGGCGGCCTGGACCTCGCCCGGCTCGATGCGGTAGCCGCGGATCTTGACCTGGTCGTCCGTGCGGCCGAGGAACTCCAGCTGCCCGCCGGCGTTCCAGCGCACGAGGTCGCCGGTACGGTACATGCGCCCGCCGTACGGGCAGGCCACGAAGCGCTCGGCGGTCAGCCCGGGGCGTCCCGCGTAGCCGCGGGCGACCTGCGCGCCGGCGATGTAGAGCTCGCCCGGCACCCCCACGGGGACCGGCTCCAGGCCGCCGTCCAGCACGTACAGGCGGGTGCCCGGCGCGGGCCGGCCGATCGGCGCCCACGTGCCCACCTCCTGCCCGGCCCGCACCTCGAAGGTGCAGCACCCGACCACCGCCTCGGTGGGCCCGTACTCGTTGACCACCACCGACTCGGGCGCCCGCGCGAGCCAGGCGCGCACCTCGGCCCCGGCGAGCGGTTCCCCGCCGACGACCCAGTGGCGCGCGCCCGCCGCGACGTTCCCCGGCTCCTGGCGCAGCAGCGGCAGATGTCCCGGCACGACCTTGGCGAGCCCGAACCCGCCGCCCTGCTCGCGCACGAGCGCGGCCAGCCCCTCGGCCCCGCCCGCCACGCTGAGGCGCACGCCGGCGCCGGCCGCGAGCGGCACCCACACGCTGGTCACCGTCAGGTCGAACGCCAGCGACGAGTGCACGGGCGCGCCGCCCGCCACCTCATACGTTTCGGCCGACCAGGCCACGTAAGAGGCCAGGCCGCCGTGGGTGACCGCCACCCCCTTGGGCAGCCCGGACGAGCCGGAGGTGTACATCACGTACGCCAGCCCGCCCGGCTCGGCCCGGGTGCGCACCGGCGCGGGCACGCCGTCCACCGGCCGATCGTCGAGGACCATCACCCCCGGCACGCCGGACAGGGCGTCGGCGGTGGCGGCGTCGGCGAGCACGGCCACGGCCCGCGCGTCGGCGAGGACGAACCGGATGCGCTCGGCGGGATGCGCCGGGTCGATCGGCAGGTAGGCGCCGCCCGCCTTCCAGGTCGCGAGCATGGCGGTCAGCGCCCCGATGCCGCGCGGCAGGCAGAGCCCCACGACCGACTCGCGGCCGACGCCCAGGTCGGCCAGCCGGGCGGCCAGCAGGTTCGCCCGCGCGTCCAGCTCCCCGTACGTCACCTCCACGCCGTCGCAGGTCACCGCGATCGCGTCCGGCGTGGCCGCGGCCCAGTGCTCGAACCGCTCCACGACCGGCACGGCCCGCGCGGGGGCGGGCGTCCCGTTCCACTCCTCCAGCACCTGCCGCCTGGCGGCCTGGTCCAGCACCGGCACGCCGGACAGCGCCGCCTCCCGGTCGTCGCGCAGGGCGGTGACGAGGCCGTCCAGCGCGGTGCTCAGCAGCCGGGCCACCAGGCCGGGGTCGATGGGCGCGACGGCGTCCACGGCCAGCGACAGGCCCTGCCCGTCGTCGTCCACGGAGACGGTGAGCGGGTAGTTGTTGCTCTCGCGCGAGTAGGCGACCTTGATGCCTTCGAAGGCGTCCGCTGCCTGATCGTCCTGTCCGGGGTTGTGCCGGTAGTTGAGTATCGAGGTGAACAGCGGCGTCCCGGCGGGCACCCCACCGGCTCGCTGCGCCACCGCCAGCGGCGCGTGCTCGTGCGCGAGCAGCTCGGCCAGCTGCCCGCGCATCGCGGCGACGGCGTCCGCGATCGTGGCGCCGCCGATCCGCGTCCTGACCGGGAGCGTGTTGATGAACGGCCCAGGCACGCGGTCGGCGCCCGCGCCGGCGTTCATGCGGCCGAACAGCACCGTGCCGAACACGACGTCGTCGCGGCCGGACACGGCGGCCACCACGCGGGCGAACGCCACGTGCAGGAGCGTCGCCGGGCTGACGCTCAGCCGGCGCGCGGTCTCCCGGACCCGGTCCGGCAGGCCCTGCGGCAGGTCCAGCTCGGCGCGGACGACGTCCTTGCCGTCGCCGTGCACGTCCAGGACGCCGAACGGCGCGGTCGGGCCGTCCACGTCGCCGAGCAGGCCGGCGAAGAACCGCTCGTGCTCCTCCTCGGTGAGCCCGCCCCTGGCCTGGGCGACGAAGTTGCGGAACGGCAGCGGCTCCGGCGGCTCCTCGCCCTTCATGAACGCCGCGACCTCGTTCATCAGGATCTCCAGGCCGAGGTGGTCCTGGACGAGGTGGTGCACCCGCACCAGGGCCAGCAGGCGGTCGCCGTGCCGGGCGGTGTGCACGTCGAGCAGCGGCGCCCGCCTGAGGTCCATGGCCAGGCCGACGGCGGACACCAGCTCCTCGGGTGCCGCCGGGGCGACCTCCGTGACCGGCAGCGTCGCCGTCCGCCACACCACCTGGACGGGCTCGGCGAGCCCCTCCCACAGCACCGCGGTGCGGAAGATGTCATGCCGGGCGATCACCCGCCGCAGGGCCGCCAGGAACGCCTCCAGCCGGGCCTGGGAGTCGAACTCCACGACGGTCGGCGTCACGTAGGCGTCCTCGCCGCCGTCGGCGAGCAGGTGGTGGAAGAGGATGCCGCTCTGCAACGGCGCCAGCGGGTAGACGTCGGCGACGTTGGCCGCGCCGCCGTCCACGGCGGCGACGACCCGGTCCACCTCGTCCTGGGTCAGCGTCACCATGGGGAGCATGGCGGGGGTGATGTGCCGGGCGTCGCCGGGGATGCCGTTGGGGGGTGCGGTGACCTGCTCGTCCTCGGCCGCCGCGGCGAGCCCCGCGACGGTCGGGGTCCGGAAGAGCGCGCGTACGGAGATCGTGACGCCGCGCGCCCGCAGCCACTCGACGAGCGACACCACCAGCAGCGAGTGGCCGCCGAGCGCGAAGAAGTCGTCGTCCACGCCGACGCCGTCGAGCCCGAGTGTCGCGGCGAACCCGGCGCACAGCAGCTCCTCGCGCGCGTTCGCCGGTCCCCTGCCGGCGCCGGTGGCGAACGCGGGGGCGGGCAGCGCCTTGCGGTCCAGCTTGCCGTGCGCGTTGAGCGGCAGCGCGTCGAGGACGACGACGGCCGACGGGACCATGTAGCCGGGCAGGCTGCGGGCCGCGTGCTCGCGCACCTCCTCGGGGGCGACGCCGGTGCCCGTCACGTAGGCCACCAGGCGCTTGTCCCCGGGCAGGTCCTGCCGGGCGATCACCGCCGCGTGGCGCACGGCGGGGTGGCCGGTGAGCACGCTCTCGATCTCGCCCGGCTCGACGCGGAAGCCGCGCACCTTCACCTGGTCGTCGGCGCGGCCCAGGTAGTCGAGGTCGCCTTCGGCGTTCCAGCGCACCAGGTCGCCCGTACGGTAGAGCCGCGCGCCAGGGCCGCCGAACGGGTCGGCCACGAACCGTTCCGCGGTCAGCCCAGGCCGGCCGAGGTAGCCCCTGGCCAGGCCGGCGCCGCCCACGTACAGCTCGCCTGGGACGCCGGGCGGTACCGGGCGCAGGGCGGCGTCCAGCACGTGGGCGCGGACGTTGGTGATGGGCTGCCCGATGGGCGGGGCGCCGGTGGAGGTCTCGCCGTACCAGGCGGTGGCGTAGACGGTGGCCTCTGTGGGGCCGTAGATGTTGGCCAGCCGCACGTCCGGCAGCGCCTCCCGGACGGCGGCGACGGCGTTCGGGGTGAGCGCCTCGCCGGCCATGACGACCGTACGCGCCCGCACGTCGAGCCCGTCGACGTCGAGCAGCCGCGAGAACGCCGACGGCACCGCGCTGATCAGGCTCAGGTCCCAGCGGTCACGGTCGGCGAGGGACAGCAGGTCGTCCACGATCTCGATGGAGCCGCCCGACACCAGCGGGCCGAAGATCTCGAAGACGGACACGTCGAAGTTGAGCGAGGTCGAGGCCAGCACCCGGGAGAACTGCTCGCCCCCGAACTCGGCGGCCGCCCACGACAGCAGGTTGCCGACCGACCGGTGCTCGACCACCACGCCCTTCGGCCGCCCGGTGGAGCCCGAGGTGTAGATCACGTAGGCGGGGTGCGCGGGGGTCGGCGCGCCGGCGGGTGGCTGCGCCGGCATGGCCGCGACGGCGGCGGCGGTGGCGGGGTCGTCGAGCAGCACGCGCGGGGTGGCGCCGGTCCGCTCCTCCTTCGCCGTGGTCAGCACCAGCACCGGCGCGGCGTCCTGGAGCATGAACGCGACGCGCTCGGCCGGGTAGGAGGCGTCGATCGGCAGGTAGGCGCCGCCCGCCTTGGACACCGCGAGCAGCGCCACGATCAGGTCGATCCCGCGTTGCAGGGCGACCGCGACCAGCGTCTCGGGGCCCACGCCGCGCTCGGCGAGGAAGTGCGCCAGCCGGTTGGCCCTGGCGTCGAGTTCGGCGTACGACACCTGCGCGCCGCCGCACACCACGGCCACGGCGCCGGGGGTGCGGGCCGCCTGCGCCGCGAACAGCTCGGGCACCGTCGTCCGCGGCACGGGCAGCGAGGTGTCGTTCCAGGTGGCGAGCAGTCGGCGCTCGTCGTCGTCCAGCAGGTCCACCGCGCCGGTGCGGGTCCGCGGGTCGGCGGCCACCTGCCGCAGCACCCGCGTCCAGCGGGCGGCCAGGGCGGCGGCGGTGGGCGCGTCGAACAGGTCCGCCGAGGCCAGCAGGGAGCCGCGGATGCCCGCGGGGCGTCCTGCGGCGTCCACGGTCTCGGTGACGCTGATCTCGAGGTCGAACTTCGCCGCCGGGGCGGCCGTCGGCACGCCGTCGCCGTCGTCCGGGCCCTCCGTGGCGGTGTCGAGGGTGAGCATGACCTGGAACAGGGGGTGGCGGGAGAGCGACCTGTTCGGGGCCAGCTCCTCCACCAGGCGCTCGAACGGCACGTCCTGGTGGGAGAGCGCCTCCCATCCTGCCTTGCTGACGCGGCCGAGCAGCTCGCCGAAGCTCGGGTCGCCGGACAGGTCGGTGCGCAGCACGAGCGTGTTGACGAAGAAGCCGACGAGGTTCTCCAGGGCCGCGTCCAGCCGGCCCGCTACGGGCGTGCCGATCGGGACGTCGGTGCCCGCGCCGAGCCTGGACAGCAGCACCGCGAGCCCGGCCTGCAGGACCATGAACGTGGTGGCGCCCTCGGCCCTGGCGATCTCCACCAGCCGCGCGTGCAGGCCGGCCGGGATGTCCACGGTCGCCACGTGGCCGCGGTAGCCGGGCACGTCGGGGCGCGGGTGGTCGTACGGCAGCGGCAGCTCCTCCGGCAGGCCGTCGAGCACGCCCCGCCAGTAGCCGATCTGGCGGGAGATCAGGCTGTCCGGGTCCTGGTCGTCGCCGAGCAGCCGGCGCTGCCACAGCGTGTAGTCGGCGTACTGGACCGGCAGCGGCTCCCAGTCCGGGGCCCTGCCGGAGTAGCGGGCCTCGTACGCGGCCGACACGTCACGGGTGAGCGGCTTCAGCGACCAGCCGTCGCCGGCGATGTGATGGATCACCACGACGAGCGTGTTCTCGCCGGTGTCCGTCACGAACAGCCAGGCCCTGATCGGCGGCTCCCCCGCCAGATCGAACGCGTGCCGGCACGCCTCGTCCACGGCGCCGCCGAGCGCGCCGTGCGCCATCTCCCGGACGGTCAGCTCCCACTCCAGCTCGTCCACGGGCAGGACGTGCTGGTACGGCTCGCCGCCCGCCACGGGGAACACCGTGCGCAGCGCCTCGTGCCTGGCCATGACGTCCAGGAAGGCGGCTTGGAGTGCTCCCGGGTCCACGTCGTCGGCCAGGCGGAGGGCGATCGGGATGTTGTAGGTCGCGCTCGGCCCTTCGAGCTGCTGGATGAACCACAGCCGACGCTGCGCGTACGACAACGGGATCATGAACGTTCCTCCTGGTCACGCATCGGCTGCAAAGGGGGTCTCACAGTGGGCCGCTGTTCGCCCAGCCGCTGCGCGACGCCCGCCACGGTCGGCGACTCCAGCAGCACGGGCAGCGGCAGTTCGATGCCGAGGTCGGCACGGATCCGGCTGATCAGCCGTACGGCCAGCAGCGAGTGGCCGCCCAGGTCGAAGAAGTCGTCGTCCACGCCCACCCGGTCCAGGCCGAGGACGTCGGCGAACAGGCCGCACAGGGTTTCCTCGCGCGCGTCGGCGGGCTCCCGACCGGCCGCCGACACCGAGATCTCGGGCGCCGGCAGGGCGCGGCGGTCCAGCTTGCCGTTGGCGTTGAGCGGCAGGGCCTCCAGCTCCACCACCGCCGCCGGCACCATGTGGCCGGGCAGGCGGTCGGCGGTGAAGCGCCGCACCTCCTCCGCCACGCCGGGCTCGTCGGGGACGATGTAGGCGACCAGCGTGTCCTCGCGGGCCACCACCACGGCGTGAGTCACCGAAGGGTGCGCTGCCAGCACGGTTTCGATCTCGCCGGGCTCCACCCGGAAGCCGCGCACCTTGACCTGCTCATCCACGCGGCCGAGGTACTCCACTTGGCCGTCGGCGTTCCACCGGGCCAGGTCACCGGTGCGATACATGCGACCGCCGTAGGGGCAGGCCACGAACCGCTCAGCGGTCAGGCCCGGCCGGCCCACATAGCCCCGCGCGAGCCCGGCACCGGCGACGTAAAGCTCGCCGGCCGCGCCGACCGGGACCGGCCGCAACCCGCGGTCGAGGACGTACAGGCGGGTGTTGGTGAGCGGCCGGCCGATCGGCGGAGCACCCTCGGTGTCCCCGTGCCAGGCCGCCGCGTACACCGTCGCCTCTGCGAGGCCATAGATGTTGTCCACTTGTGCGCCCGGCAGCGCTTCCCTCACCGCGCGCATGACAGGAGCGTTCAGCCTCTCACCGGCCAGGACCACCCGGCTCGGTCGCGCCGTCGTCTCCGTCAGGACCTGCGACAGCGCCGAGGGCACCGCGCTGACCAGCGACACTGCTGGGCGATCGGCGAGGGCTGGCAGGTCGTCGACGAGCTCGATGGAGCCGCCCGACACCAGCGGCGCGAAGATCTCGAAGACCGACGCGTCGAAACTCAGCGACGTGGCCGCCAGCACCCGGGACAGCTCGGTGAACGTGCCCGTGGCCCAGTGCAGCAGATTGGCCAGCGACCGGTGCTCGACCAGCACCCCCTTCGGGCGGCCGGTGGAGCCCGACGTGTAGATCACGTAGGCCGGATGCTCCGGCCGCAGCCCCGCCCCGCGGACCGGCCCCTCGGCACCGAGCAGATCGTTCAGGGTCAGCGCCGGGACAGGCAGCAAGGCCGCCGTCCTCGCCGACGCGAGCACCGTCACAGGGCGGGCATCCTCGATGCGTTCGGCGGGGTGACTGACGTCGATCGGCAGGTAGGCGCCGCCGGCCTTGAGCACGCCGAGCACGGCCACGATCAGGTCGATGCCGCGTTCGAGCGCCACCCCCACGATCGACTCCGGCCCCACCCCACGCTCGACGAGCGCGTTCGCGAGCCGATCCGCCCGGCCGTTCAGGTCGGCGTAGCTCACCTCGACGCCCTCACGCACCACGGCCACCGCGTCCGGTGTCCGCGCGGCCTGCGCCTCGAACAGATCGACCACGGTCGCGTCCGGAACCGTGGCGGCGGTGTCGTTCCACTCCTCCAGCACGCGCCGATCGTCCTCGTCCAGCACTCCCACCGCCGACAACGGCGTTCCCGCGTCGGTCTCCAGGACGTGCACCAGGTTGCCGACCGTCGTGATGAGCAGCTCGGCGACGAGCGCGGGGTCGATGGGCGCCACCGCGCCGATCACCAGGCCGAGGGTGCGGCCGTCGTCGTCCACGGCCACGGAGAGGGGGAAGTTGTCGCGTTGCTGGGAGAAGGTGATGGTGATGCCGTCGAAGGTGTCGGTGGCCTGGTCGTCGGCGCTGTTGTGGCGGTAGTTGAACAGCGAGGTGAACAGGGGTGCGTCTCCTGGGACTCCGCTGGCTCGCTGCGCCACCGCGAGCGAGGCGTGCTCGTGGGCCAGGAGTTCGGCCAGTTGTCCGCGCATCGCGGTGATCGCCTGTGCGACGCCGGTCTCACCGACCTTGACCCGGACCGGGAGTGTGTTGATGTAGGGGCCGGGCACGCGGTCGGCGCCGGCGCCCGCGTTCATGCGGCCGAACAGCACCGTGCCGAAGACCACGTCGTCGCGTCCGGCCACGGCCGCCAGCACCCGGGCCCACGCCACGTGCAGGACCGTCGCCGGGCTCACGCCGAGCTCGCGCGCCATCCGCCGCACGCCTGCCGCCACCTCATCGGGGATCGCGGCCTGAACCTCCCTGGCGTCGGCCCCGCTCCCGCGTACGTCCACCACGCCGAACGGCGCGGTGGTCTCCTCGACGTCACCGAGCAGGCCGGCGAAGAAGCGCTCATGCTCTTCGGCGCGCACGGCTCCCTTGGCCTGGGCGACGAAGTCGCGGAACGGCAGCGGCTCGGGCAGCTCGTCGCCCCGCCCGGCCAGGAACGCCTGGACCTCGCCGAGCAGCAGGTCGAGGCCGAGGTGGTCCTGCACCAGGTGGTGCACCCGCACCAGAGCGAGCCAGCGGTCATCGTCCTGCGTGACGTGCACGTCGAGCAGCGGCGCGCGGCCCACGTCCATCGACAGGCCGACCGTGGACACCAGATCGCCGGTGACCTCGGATACCGGCAGCTCCGCTGTTCGCCACACCACCTGGACCGGCTCCGGGAGCCCTTCCCACCTCACCGCCGTGCGGAAGATGTCGTGCCGATCGATCACGCGCTGCAACGCCTCCGTGAAGGCGTCCAGCCTCGCCCGCGACTCGAAGGCCAGCACCGTCGGCGTCACGTAGGCGTCGTCGCCGCCCTCGGCGAGCAGGTGGTGGAAGAGCAGACCTTCCTGGAGCGGGGCCAACGGGTAGACGTCGGCCACGTTCGCCGCGCCGCCCGGTACTCCCGCCGTGATCCGGTCGATGTCCGCCTGGGACAGCTCCACCAGCGGGAGCATCTCGGGCGTGATCTCCGTGGCGTCGTCGGGGATCGCGTTGGGTGGGACGGTCACCTGCTCGGGTCCGGACGCGACAGCCAGGCCGGCGACGGTCGGCGTCTGGAACAGGGCCCGTACGGACACGCTGACGCCGCGCTCGCGCAGCCACTCCACCAGGGTGACCACCATCAGCGAGTGGCCGCCCAGCGCGAAGAAGTCGTCGTCCACGCCGACCCGCTCCAGCCCGAGCACGTGCGCGAACCCCTCGCACAGCAGCTCCTCACGGGCGTCGGCGGGGCCACGGCCCTTGCCGGCGGCGTACTGCGGGGCGGGCAGCGCCCTGCGATCCAGCTTGCCGTTGACCGTGACGGGCAGCGCGTCCAGGACGACCACCGCCGACGGCACCATGTGGTCGGGCAGCCACTGCCGGGCGTGCCGCCGCACGTGGCCCGGCAGGTCCGTGACCTCGCCGGCCGGGACGACGTAGGCGACCAGCCGCGGGTCGCCCGGAATGTCCTCGCGGATCACCACCGCCGCCTGCGCGACCCGGTCGTGCCGCTGGAGCACCGCCTGGATCTCACCGGGCTCGACCCGCATGCCGCGGATCTTCACCTGGTCGTCGGCCCGGCCCCCGAACAGCAGCTCGCCGTCGGCGTTCCACTTGACCAGGTCCCCGGTACGGTACATGCGCCCGCCGTAGGGGCAGGCCACGAACCGCTCGGCGGTCAGGGCGGGACGCCCGGCGTAGCCGCGGGCGAGCTGTACCCCGGCGAGGTAGAGCTCGCCCGGCACGCCCACGGGGACCGGCCGCAGGCTCTCGTCCAGCACGTACGCCCGCGTGGCCGCCACCGGGGCGCCGATCGTCACCGGGTGCCCCGGCAGGCAGCGCGACGCGGTCACGTCGACGGACGCCTCGGTGGGGCCGTACATGTTGTGCAGCTCGGTGTCCGCGAGCCGGGCGAAGAACCGTTCCTGCAGATCCTGCGGGAGCGCCTCGCCCGAGCAGACGACCTGCCGCAGCGGGACGCCGGCGCTGCCCGGCTCGTGCAGGAACACCTCCAGCATCGACGGCACGAAGTGGGCCACGCTCACCTCGGCCCGCCGCATGAGCTCGGCGAGGTAGGCGGGGTCGCGGTGCCCGCCGGGGCGGGCCACCACCAGGGCGGCTCCGACGGTCAGCGGCCAGAAGAACTCCCACACCGACACGTCGAACCCGAACGGCGTCTTCTGCAGCACGCGGTCGTCGCCGGTCAGCGGGAGCCGCCGCTGCATCCAGGCCAGCCGGTTCACGATGCCCGAGTGCGGGACGACCACGCCCTTGGGGCGGCCGGTCGAGCCGGAGGTGTAGATGACGTACGCGGGCAGGTCGGGGCTGAGCCGTCCCCGTTCCGCCTCGGTCAGCGGCTGGCCCGACACGTCCGCCGCCTCGTCCACCCGCAGGCAGGCGGCGTCGTCCGGCACGAGGTGCGCGGTGCTCGCGGCGGCCACGACGATCCCGGCGTGCGCGTCCGCCGCCATGAGGGCGATGCGCGACGCCGGGTGCTCGGGCTCCAGCGGCAGGTACGCGGCCCCGGCCTTGAGCACGCCGAGCAGCGCGATGACCAGGTCGGGGCCGCGTTCGAGCGCGACGCCGACGACCGACTCGGGGCCCGCCCCGCCCTCGATGAGGCGGCGGGCGAGCCGGTTGGCGCGGGTGTCGAGCTCGCTGTACGACAGCTCGGCCCCGTCGAAGACCACCGCCGTCGCGCCGGGCGTCCGGACCGCCTGAGCCTCGATCAGCTCGACCAGCGAGCCGCCGGGCTGCGGGGCTCCGGTGTCGTTCCAGCCGTGCAGCACCAGGTCACGCTCGTGCGTGTCCAGCACGTCCACCTGCGACAGGCGGGTGCCGGGTGCGGCCACCACCACGGCCAGCGCCCTGGCCCACCACTGCGCGAACCGCTCCGCCGTCCCCGCCTCGAACAGGTCGGCGGCCAGGATCGCCGCGCCGCGCAGCCCGTCCGCCGTCTCCCTGAGGTTCAGCTCCAGGTCGAACTTGGCGGACGGCTGGAGCCGGGCGTCCCCGCCCGGGGCAGCGCCGGTGACGGGGAGGTCGACGTCGGCGTCGGCGACGTTCTGCAGGGTCAGCATCACCTGGAACAGCGGGTGCCGCGCCAGCGACCGGGCCGGCGCCAGCTCTTCCACCAGGCGTTCGAAGGGCACGTCCTGGTGGGCCAGCGCTCCCAGGCTCGCCATACGGACCCGGCCGAGCACCTCGCGGAAGGTGGGGTCGCCGGACAGGTCCGTACGCAGGACCAGCGTGTTGACGAAGAAGCCGACGAGGTCGTCCAGCGCCTCGTCGGTGCGTCCCGCGTTGGCCGTGCCGATCGGGATGTCACGGCCCGCGCCCAGCCTGGACAGCAGGACGGCCAGCGCGGCCTGCAGCACCATGAACGGCGTCACGCCCTCGGCCCGCGCCACCTCCTGCAGCCGCGCGTGCACCTCGGCGGGGACGTGCAGCGGCACCACGTGACCCAGGTGACCGGCCACCGGCGGGCGCGGCCGGTCGCTGGGCAGCGTCAGCTCCTCCGGTGCCCCGGCGAGCGTCTCCCGCCAGTAGGCGACCTGGCGGGACAGCAGGCTGCCCGGGTCGTCCTCGTCGCCCAGCAGGTCACGCTGCCACAGGGCGTAGTCGGCGTACTGGACGGGCAGCGGCTCCCACCGCGGGTCCTGCCCGGCGCGGCGGGCGGCGTAGGCCAGGGAGAGGTCACGTCCGAGCGGGGTCATCGACCAGCCGTCGCCGGCGATGTGGTGCACGACGACCACCAGCACCTGCTCCTGCGGCCCGGCGTCGAACAGCCACGCCCTGATCGGCACCTCGGAGGCCAGGTCGAAGGCGTGCTGCTCGGCCCGCGTCACCGCTTCATGCAGCTCATCGGGAGCCACCCGGACCACCGGCAGCTCCCACTCCAGCTCGTCCATGCTGAGGATCCGCTGGTACGGCTCGCCGCCCTCGACCGGGAACACCGTCCGCAGCACCTCGTGCCGGGCGATGACGTCGCGCAGGGCCGCGTCGAGCGCCTCCCTGTCGATCTCGCCGGTCAGGCGCAGCGACGTGGGCAGGTTGTAGGTGGCGCTCGGGCCCTCCAGCCGGTGGATGAACCACAGGCGGCGCTGCGCGAACGACAACGGCACCCGCTCCGGGCGGCCGCGGAGGGTCAGCGGCGGCCTGGCCGCGCCGGCTTCGGCGATCCCGGCGGCCAGCCCCGCCACGGTCGGGTGCTCGAACAGCGTCCTGATCGGCACCTCGACGCCGAGGATGGCGCGGATCCTGCTCACCAGCCGCACCGCCAGCAGCGAGTGCCCGCCCAGCGCGAAGAAGTCGTCGTGGACGCCGACCCGCTGCTTGCCGAGCACGTCGGCGAAGGCGGCGCACAGCAACTCCTCGTGCAGCCCCACTGGGCCGGCGGCCGTGGTGGTCTCCTGTTGCGGCGCCGGGAGCGCGGTGCGGTCGAGCTTGCCGTTGACGGTCAGCGGCAGCTCGTCCAGCACGACCACCGCTGCGGGCACCAGATGGGCGGGCAGCCGGTCGGCGGCGTAGCGCCTGACGTTCTCGGCCTCGCCGCCGACGACGTAGGCGACCAGGCGTTTCTCGCCCGCGTCGGCGCGCACGATCACCGCCGCCTGGGCCACGTCCGGGTGCGCGGCCAGGACCGCCCGCACCTCGCCCGGCTCCACGCGCATGCCGCGGATCTTCACCTGCTCATCGGCCCGGCCGACGAACACCAGCTCGCCGTCGGTGGTCCACTTCGCGACGTCGCCCGTCCGGTACATCCGGCCGCCCTCGAACGGGCACGCCACGAACCGTTCTCCGGTCAGGGAGGGCCGGCCGACGTAGCCGCGTGCCACCTGGACGCCCGCGATGTAGACCTCGCCGGCGACGCCCGGGGCCACCGGGGCCAGGTGGTCGTCCAGCACGTACAGCCGGGTGTTGGTGATGGGCCGGCCGAAGGGGACGACGCCGTTGACGTGCTCCACCGGGCCGGCGGTCACCATCACCGTCGCCTCCGTGGGCCCGTAGGTGTTGACGAGCTTCCGGTCCTGGGCCCAGGCCCGTGCCGTCGTGCTCGCGATCGGCTCGGCACCGACCAGAACCGTTTCCACCCCGGTCCAATCGGCGGGGTCCACGACCTCCAGCAGCGACGGCACCACACTGGCCGCACGGACGTCGGCGGAGGTCAGCAGGTCCTTGAGGAGTGCCGTGTCCATGCGCTCGCTCCTGCCGGCGATCGCCAGCCGGCCGCCCCGGCTCAGGGTCACGGCGACATCCAGGACCGAGGCGTCGAAGCCGAACGAGGCGAACTGCAGCACCCCCACGCCCGGCTCGACCCCCATCACCGGGCCGAACACCTCGATCAGGTTCACCAGCCCGGCATGCGCGACGCCCACGCCCTTCGGGACTCCGGTCGAACCCGAGGTGTAGATCACATACGCCAGGCTCGAACCGTCGATCGCGACGCCCGGCCGCTCGTCCGGCAGCGTCGCCGAGTCGTCCAGCGTCACCCGCTCGACCTCCGGCGGCGTCTCCAGCCTTCCCTCGGTGACCACCACGACCGGTGCGGCGTCGGCCAGCATCCAGGCCCTGCGGTCGGCCGGGTATTCGACGTCGATCGGCACGTACACGCCGCCCGCCTTCCAGACGGCCAGCATCGCCACCACCACGCCGATCCCGCGCTCCAGCACGACCCCCACCGGAGACTCAGGACCCACGCCCTTCGCGATCAGATGCCGGGCCAGCCGGTTCGCCCGCGCCTCCAGCTCCGCGTACGTCACCTCGACCCCGCCGCACACCACCGCGACCGCATCGGGGATTGCCTCCGCCCGCGCCTCGAACAGCTCCACCACCGACGTGGGCGTGCGCGGGGTGAGCTCGCCCTGCCAGTCCCGTACGACCTGCCGGCGCTCGGTCGCGTCGAGCACGTCGAGGTCGGACAGCCGGACGGAGGCGTCCTCCACGAACCGTTCGAGCAGCCGCACCCACCGCCGCACCAACCCGTGGGCGGTGCCCTCGTCGAACAGGTCGGTCGCCGCGATCAGCGACCCCCTGAGCCCGGCCGGGGCTCCTTGCTCGTCGAAGACCTCGCCGACGTTGAAGTCGAGGTCGAAGCGGGCGGACACCTCTCCGGCGACCATGCCGGACGCCGCCACATCGGGCAGGTCCAGCGTCGCCTCGGTGTTGTTCTGGACGGTGAGCATCACCTGGAACAGCGGATGCCGGGCCAGCGACCGGGACGGGGCCAGCTCCTCCACCAACCGCTCGAACGGCACGTCCTGATGCGCCAGCGCCCCCAGCGCCGCCTCCCGCACCCGCCCCAGCACTTCCCGAAGCAACGGGTCGCCTGACACGTCCGCCCGGATCACCAGCGTGTTGACGAAGAAACCCGCCAGATCATCCAGCGCCTCATCCAACCGGCCCGCATGCGCC
>NZ_JBFAPT010000038.1:0-85758 GCF_040676845.1 Nonomuraea sp. NPDC049504 | reverse complement strand
CGCGGTCGCCAGCACGCGCGACACCGCCGCCACCCCCGGCGCCCTGCCCGCCAGTTCGGCGCTGCCCGCCACCGTCCCGGCCGTCGCCGCGGCCGCCCACCCCGTGGAACCGGCCGAACAGGTCACGACCGACCAGGACGCGTCCGACCGGGACGAAGGTGGGCGGGACACGACCGGCTCTCGGAACGATCAGGCCGGCACCGCCCAGCGCGACACCCCTGCCCAGCAACCCACCGGGCGCGACACCACCCCGGACGCCACCGGGCGCGACACAAGGTCCGACTCCGCCCCGAACGCCGGAAGGGACACGTCCCCCGACACCCGGCAGGAGACCTCCGACCCGAACGCTCAGCGGGCCCCCGTCGCCACCACCGACCAGCAGACGATCGTCGCCCCGCCGCGTACGGACACGGCCGCGCCACCCCCGCCACCCGCGCGCCAGGCCAACGGCGACCGGCCCGCCGACGTGATCGTCGCCCCGGCCCGGCCGCACGACGTGCCAGGACTCCCCGCCCAGGACCAGACCCCCGCGGCGAGAGCGCAGACCCCCCGCACACCCGCCCCGGAGACCAACGCACCCGCACAGAACGGACGACCGCAGAGCCAGGACGGCCGCCTGCCCGCCGACGCTAGCCGAGCCGGCGAGGGCGGCGCACGGCAGAACCCGCCGGGCACCCGCCCGGGCAGCCAGCCGGACAGTCGGACAGACAGTCGGGCGGACAGTGCGGCGGGTGAGCGTTCGGCGACGGCGACCGCCGGCCCTGACCGCGTGCCCGCCCAGTCCCCCGAGCGTGGAAACGGCCAATCCCCAGAGCGTGTGGGGGCGCAGCCGCCCGAGCGGGTGGGGGCGCAGCCGCCCGAGCGGGTAAGTGCCCACTCTCCGGAGCGTTCGGGTGAGGCGGCCGGTCGCGGCGCGTACGACCAGAACACCCGCCCCAAGGCGGCCGAGCACGTGCCCGAGGCGGGAGGGGTCTCGCAAGAGGCGCGGCGGCCGCCCGCGGCGGCGTCAGGCGGGCCGGATGCCGTGCTGGTCGGCGGGCACCCGGCGGTGGCGCCTTCGCGGCCGCGCAGCTTCGCCGAGGCCGCGGCGACGTTCCACCGCTGGACCCCCGGCGACGGCGAGGGCCGCGCCAACAGCCCCAACCGCATCGAGCGGCTGCTCACCGGCCAGGGCGCCGGACGGGGAGCCGCCACCCGGCCGGATCCCGAGTTCCTGCGGCCCGGCTGGGCTCTGATCGACAAGCTGCCCACGGTGCGCGCCGACGAGGCGACGGCCCTGACTCTGGCGCAGATGCACGCGAGCCTGCCGAGGGAGAATCCGAAGGCCGCGATCGAGAGCCTGGCAGAGGAGCTGTTCAACAGCAGGTACGCCGTGGACGCCGTGGTGGAGCTCTACCAGGACGCCCAGCGCCAGGGCATGGCCCCGGAGGCGGCACGCGGCAGTGCCATGCTGGCCGACGCGCTGCGCCTCGCGATGCCCCACGACAGTCTCCGCTGGCTCGGCCTCAAGCACCGGGCGCTGATCGACGTGACGACCCCGGCGGACGCGCGCACGCTCGGGCTGCTGGTCAAGATGATGTCACCGGAGGTGACCAGGCCGGAGCTCCACAACTACCTGTCCCCCTGGATGCGATCCGAGGGGCTCCACCGCCATCACCAGATGCTGCCGCTCGTCCGGGCGGCGGACGCCGCCGGTTTCCTGCCTCCCGGGCTGCACTACGTGGGCGAGTTCCATGCGGTGATGACGGCGTTCCGGCAGGTGGACCCGGAGCTGTGGACGGGCGTGGTGGCGTCGGTGAAGCTGGGCGTCGACGGGCTCGGCCTGGAAGACGCCCGGATGCTCGGTGCGCTGCACGGCATCGCCGGGGCGCCGGACGCGCCTCCGGGGATGCCCCATCGGCGGCCGATCGAGGACCTGGCGCACCACCTGGGCCAGGGAGGGTCGGTCGAGCAGCTGCTCCGCCTGGCCGCGGACGCCCGTGAGCACGGCTCCGACCCGACGCGGGCGGCCGACCTGCAGGAGCTCCATGATCTGCTGGCGACGCACCGGGCGCGGGATCCCCACCTGTGGGACGGCCTGCGGCTGGCCGACGATCACCACCTTCCCGCCGTGCGCGACGACCAGGCACGTGTCCTGGGCAGGCTGGCGGAGCTCGCCGGGCCTGCTCCCGATCGGCCGGCCTGGGTGTTCGATCCGCTGCGCCGGCTCGCGTACGACGCCGGGCTCGGGCACTCGGTGCCGGAGCTGGTGCGGCGGGCGGCGGAGGCCGGGCGCGACGGTCTCGATCTCTCCCGCCTGGTGAACCGCCGGCAGGTGGTGGACGCGCTGCGGGACCTGGGCCCGCGCGACCCGTACGGCGTGGCGGGCGACGGCCGCCCGATGCCCCGGCGTGACGCCGAGCCCGGCCTGCACAACGTGTCGCCCGAGAAGGCACGCGCCGCGCGGCGGTTCGCGGAGCAAGGCTGGGAGGAAGCCTTCGGGAACGTGAATCGCATCTTCAACCGTGGCACCCACACGGCTCCCGAGGAGTGGCGGGCGGCGAAGGCCGAACTCGGCAGGTGGAATGATCACTGGGGGGCGTGGGGGCGCTGGCCGGACGTTCCCGAGATGTCGTTCACCGGCGATTTCGCCGCCTACCGGCGCGCTTACGAGCGGGCGCTGGCGCGGGTGGCCGACGGCGAGACGCTGATCCCGTACATGATGCAGAACGTCACCGCGGGCGTCGGTTCGCGTGACCGCGGGCACGGGTTCGCCGTGAAGATCGAGTTCGACCTGCCGGCCAGGATCAGGGACGACGCCCTCGCGACCATCGACGATGTCCTGCGCCGGGCCCGGCTGATCGACGGAGAGCACGGGTGGCAGCTGCTGAGGGGCGCCCCGGCGCACAGCGTGCTGGTCTCACCCCTCATGCACGACGTGCGCTCGACGTGGTCGAATCTGAAGCAGGCCGTCGAGATCATCAACGCTTACGGCGGCGTCGCGACGTACCGGACCGCCGCCCGCGTCGAAGTGAGCACCGGTCCCATCGGCCGCATGGTGGACGCTCAGCGCGCCTTGGCCACGTACGTCGACCACCACGCCGACACGCTCTTCCGGCTGGCGCAGAACCCGGAACGTGAGGAGCACAACGGGCTGTGGCGGCGCGAGCCGAACGAGGAGCCTCTCAGCCGGGACGCCTCAGCGGAGGAGATTCTGCGCGGGCACGGCCGGTTCGACGCGATCGACATGACCGGCATCCGAGGCGGGGACGATGACCGGGTCGAGTTCCGGCTGTGGGACGGCTCGCTCGACCCGGCCGTCATCCAGACGCAGGTGAAGCTCTCGCTGGCGATCGTGGAGGCCGCGGTGCGCAACGCGGGCATGGAGGCGCTGCCGAACGGCGGCCAGCTGGACGCCGTCGGCAGTCACGACGTCTACCGCGAGGCAGGCGCCGCGGCGGACCTGACGGAGAGGGGCAGCCTGAGCTTCCGCATGCTGGCGGACGAGTTGTTCTGGCGGGCCGAGGACAAGGAGCAGCTGCTGGCGCTGTTCGCGGCGACCCGCTGGCCGTCGAGGCAGCCGTGGCAGGGGCCGCCGACCTTGCCGGCCAGGCCGACCCGAGAAGACTTGTCCGTTGTATACGATAAGTTCCTCTATGACTGATCTGACGCTGGGCGCGGCCCATCGGACCTTGCGCGACAAGGTCACCAAGGAGCTTCGCCGCCGCATTCTCTCCGGCGAGCTGGCCCAGGGTGAGCGACTGGTCGAGGACCGGCTGGCCGCCGCGCTCGGCGTCTCGCGCAACCCCGTGCGCGAGTCCATCAGGGTCCTGGCCGCCGAGGGCTTCATCGAGGTCGTCCCCCGGCTCGGCGCCACCGTCGCGCGCCTGTCGGCGGAGGAGGGCGAGGAGCTCTTCGACGTCCGCATGGCGATCGAGGGCCTCGCGGCGCGGCTGGCCGCGCGCAAGCACACGCCCGAGGCCGTGGCGAGGCTGCGTCACGTGCTGGAGCAGGCCAAGGCGGCGGTGGAGAGCGGCCGCCTCGAAGAGGTCGCCGACCTCAACACCGCCTTTCACCTGGCGGTGGGCGAGGCGGCGGGCAACTCCTACCTGGCACTGATGATGACGCCGATGCTGCAGCGGGCGCAGTGGGTCTTCAGCCAGACCGCCGCCGTACGCGGCCCGCACTCGTGGCAGGAGCACCTCAGCCTGTGCGAGGCGATCGAGGCGGGCGACGAGGACGAGGCGCAGGCCAGGGCGGTCGCGCACGTGGCGGCGGCGCGGCGGTCGTTCCTCGCGGCGGCGAGCCGGAAGCCAAAACCGGCAAACGATTAGGAAACACTCAGGTAACGACATAGGGTAACGAAACACCACTGAAATGTCAGACCTTGTATACAGTCTCCTAAACGTTTAACCGGAGGCACCATGCGACCGACACCCAAGGTCGTCGCGGCGCTCGTCACTCTCCCCCTCGCCCTGACGGCCTGTGGTGGAGGCGGAACGAGCAGCACCCCCGCGGCACCTAGTTCCATAGCGACCGCCTCGGCCGACCACCGGCCGGTCAAGGCCGGTGGCACGCTCAACATCGCGCTGAACGCCGACCCCGACGCGCTGGACCCGAGCGTCTCCACCACGCTCGTGGGCCGCGAGGTCTTCACCAGCATGTGCGAGAAGCTCTACGACATCGACGCCTCGTCCGCCCTGGTCCCGCAGCTCGCCGCGGCCCCGCCCGAGCTGTCCGACGACGGCAAAGAGGTGACGATCAAGCTGCGCGAGGGCGTGAAGTTCAACGACGGCACGCCGCTGGACGCCGAGGCGGTCAAGAAGTCGCTGGACCGGCACCGTACGTGGGAGAAGTCCGCCCGGCAGGCCGACCTGGCCGCGGTGTCGAAGGTGACGGTGGCCGACCCGTCCACGGTCAAGCTTGAGCTGACCCAGGCGTTCACGCCGCTGACCGCGCAGCTCGCCGACCGCGCCGGCATGATCATGTCACCGAAGGCGCTCGACTCCGAGGGCGACAACTTCGGCGCGAACCCGGTGTGCGTGGGCCCGTTCAAGTTCGCGAGCAGGACCTCGGGCAGCGAGATCGTGCTGGAGAAGTCGCCCGACTACTACGACGCCGCCAAGGTCAAGCTGGACAAGGTCGTATACAAGATCATCGTCGACCCGAACGTGCGGGCCGCGAACCTCAAGTCCGGCGACGTGCAGGTGGCCGACCAGCTCGCCACCAACACCGTCAAGGGCGTGCAGGACGACCCCAACCTGACCGTCGTCTCCGGTGGCGGCCTGGGCTACTACGGCTTCCAGATCAACATCGGCAACGTCAAGGGCTCGACCGCGAAGCCCGGCCCCGTGGACACGCCGCTGGGCAAGAGCCCGCAGCTGCGCGAGGCGTTCGAGCTGGCGCTCGACCGGGACGCGATCAACAAGACCGTCTACAACGGGCTGCACGAGGTGGACTGCTACCCGGTGCCCGGCGACAGCCCGTACCGGGCGAAGGACCTGCCGGCCTGCCCCAAGCGTGACCTGGCCAAGGCCAAGCAGCTCGTGCAGGCGTCCGGCGTGCCGACGCCGATCACGGTCACCATGGCCACCCCGAACGACGCCGTCAACCAGCGCCTCGCGCAGGTCATCCAGTCGATGACCAAGGAGGCCGGCTTCGACGTCAAGGTGCAGACGGCCGAGTTCGTCAGCGTGCTGGAGCAGGGCAAGGCAGGCAAGTTCGACGTGCTGCTGAGCGGCTGGTCGGGCCGGGTGGACCCGGACGGCAACCTCACCAACCTCATCACCACGCAGGGCAGCAACAACTACGCCGGCATGTCCGACCCCGGCATCGACGACCCGATCAAGCAGGCCGCGGCCGAGACCGACCAGGCCAAGCGCGCCGAGCTGTACGGCGCCGCCATGAAGAAGGCCGCCGAGCTGCGGGGCGTCGTGTACCTGTACCACAACCTGTACTACCTCGGCATGAACAAGAACGTCGCCGGCGTCCAGTACTTCAAGGACGGCCTGCCGCGCTTCGTCACCGCCGGGTTCGCCGCCTGATGCTCTGGTTCATCCTCCGGCGCTGCGGGTCGGCCGTGATCGTGCTGTTCCTGTCGAGCGTGCTGATCTTCCTGGGCGTACGGGCGCTGCCCGGCGATCCGGCCACCGTCATGGCCGGCCAGGAGGCGTCGCCCGCGGCGATCGAGGCGATCAGGCACGAGTTCGGCCTGGACAAGCCGCTGCCCGCGCAGTACCTCGACTACCTCGGTCAGACGCTGACCGGCAACTTCGGGCGTTCGACGCAGGACCAGCTCCCGGTGGCCGACATCCTCCTGGAGCGGCTGCCGGTGACGCTGGAGCTGTCGGCGCTGGCCATGCTGGTCGCGGTGATCGTCGGCGTGGGCGCGGGCATCGTGGCCGCCGTACGGCGCGGCAAGGTCGCCGACTACCTGGCCACCGGCTTCGGCCTGGCCGGGTTGTCGGTGCCGCACTTCTGGCTGGGCCTGCTCGGCATCCTGTTGTTCGCGGTGACCTGGCGGGTGCTGCCCGCCTCCGGGTACGTCCCCTTCACCGAGGACCCCGTGCAGAACCTGCAGCGGATGATCCTGCCCGCCGTCGTGCTCGGCACGGGCTTCGCGGCCATCCTGATGCGGCAGACCCGCTCGGCCATGCTGGGCGCGCTGTCGGCCGACTACGTCAGGACCGCGCGCTCGAAGGGCCTGCCCGAGGTCAAGGTCGTCGGCGCGCACGCGCTGCGCAACAGTTTGACGACCGTGGTGACCGTGCTCGGCCTGCAGCTCGGCGCGCTGATCAGCGGCGCCGTGGTGACCGAGCAGATCTTCGTCATCCCGGGTTTCGGCAAGCTGACCGTGGACGCGGTGCTGACCAGGAACTATCCCGTCATCCAGGCGGTCGTGCTGGTCACGGTCGTCGGGTACGTGCTGGTCAACCTGCTGGTCGACATCGCCTACGCCTTCCTCAACCCGCGGATCCGGTTGTCGGGAGGCGGCCATGACTGAGGTGATGCGCAGGACGCGGTTGTGGCGGCGGTTCCGCCGCAGGCCGATGCCGATGGCCGGGCTCGTCCTGGTGGTCGCGTTCGTGCTGCTGGCGCTGCTCGGTCCGCTCGTGACGGGCGACCCGGCGGCGCAGGACTACATGGCCACGCTGGCGCCGCCGTCGGGCGCCCACCCGATGGGCACCGACGACCTGGGCCGCGACGCGTTCGCCAGGATCGCGCACGGCGCGCAGGTCTCGCTGCAGGCGGGCGTGCTGTCCACGCTGCTCGCGATGGTGGTCGGCATCCCGATCGGGCTGGTCGCCGGGTTCTACCGGCGCTGGCTTGACCCGATCGTGATGCGGCTGGTGGACGTGACGCTGGCCTTCCCGTTCCTGGTGTTCGCGGTGGGCCTGGCCGCGATCATCGGCCCCTCGCTGAAGGGCGTGGTGCTGGCGCTGGGCTTCTCCCAGCTGCCCGCCGTCATCAGGATCACCCGGGGCGAGGTGCTGGCGGTCAGGGAGATGGACTACGTGGCCGCGGCCGTCGCCGACGGCGCGGGCGACGGGCACATCATCTTCCGCTACGTGCTGCCGAACTGCCTCAGCCCGCTCATCGTGCAGGCCACGGTGGCGATCCCCGCCGCGATCATCGGCGAGGCCACGCTGTCGTTCCTCGGCCTGGGCGTGCAGCCGCCGACCCCGTCGTGGGGCGTGATGCTGACGACCGCGCAGCAGTATCTGAGCGACGCGCCCTGGCTGGCGATCTGGCCCGGCCTGATGATCGCCCTGGCCACGCTCGGCTTCAACCTGCTGGGCGACGGGCTGCGTGACGTACTGGACCCGAGGAGCGCCCGATGAGCCTGCTGGAGATCAGCGACCTGAGCGTGGGCTTCGCCACCGAGGACGGGCTCGTCCAGGCGGTCAGGGACATCTCGCTCACCCTGGACGAGGGCGAGATCCTGGCGCTGTGCGGCGAGTCCGGCTGCGGCAAGTCGGTCACCGCGATGTCGGTGCCGCGGCTGCTGCCGCCCGAGACGACCCGGCTGAAGGGCTCGATCACGCTGGACGGCCGCGAGCTGACCACGCTGCCCGAGCCGGAGATGCGGCGGGTGCGCGGCAAGACGGTCTCGGTCGTCTTCCAGGAGCCGATGACCTCGCTCAACCCGTCGTTCACGGTCGGCTACCAGATCAGCGAGGTGCTGCGGCGGCACGAGAAGCTGTCGCGGCAGGCCGCCGCCGCGCGCGCGGTCGAGCTGCTGGAGCTGGTCGGCATCCCGGCGCCGAAGCGGCGCATGAAGGAGTATCCGCACCAGCTGTCCGGCGGCATGCGGCAGCGCGTGATGATCGCGATCGCGGTGGCCTGCTCGCCGCGCGTGCTGATCGCCGACGAGCCCACCACGGCGCTCGACGTGACGATCCAGGCGGGCGTGCTGGACGTCTTCCGCGACCTGCGCGACCGGCTCGGCACCGCGATCATCCTCATCACGCACGACCTGGGCGTGGTGGCCGACATCGCCGACAGGGCCGTCGTCATGTACGCGGGCCGCGCCGTCGAGCAGGCACCGGTGACCGAGCTGTTCGCCAACCCGCGCCACCCGTACACGCTGGGCCTGATGAAGGCCCTGCCGTCGGCGGCGGTCAACGGCCGGCTGGCGGAGATCCCCGGCATGGTGCCCTCGCCGCTGTCGGACCCCGACGAGTGCGCCTTCCACGACCGCTGCCCGCGCGCCCAGGCCGACTGCCGGCTGTCCAGGCCGCCGCTCACCCGCCAGGGCGATGGCCACCTGGCGGCCTGCTACCACCCGGGAGGTGACCGGTGATCCTGCGCATCGACAACCTGGTCAAGCACTACGGCCCCGTACGCGCCGTGGACGGCCTGTCGCTGGAGATCGCCGAGGGCGAGGTGCTCGGCCTGGTCGGTGAGTCGGGCAGCGGCAAGTCCACGGTCGGCAAGTGCGTGCTGCGGCTGACCGAGCCGACCGCGGGTTCGATCGAGCTGGCCGGCCGGGACATCACCCATCTGTCGCGGCGGGCCATGCGGCCGCTGCGCAGGGACGTCCACATGGTCTTCCAGGACCCGTTCTCCTCGCTCAACCCGCGCTTCACGATCGAGCAGATCGTGGCCGAGCCGCTGCTGCGGCACAAGGTGGGCGACCGGCGCGAGGTGACGGCCAAGGTGGCCGCCATGCTGGAGAAGGTGGGCCTGCGCCAGGAGATGCGCAGGCGTCACCCGCATGAGCTGTCCGGCGGGCAGCGGCAGCGGGTGGGGCTGGCCAGGGCGCTCGTCCTGGAGCCGAAGCTGGTCGTGGCCGACGAGCCGGTCTCCGCGCTGGACGTGTCGGTGCAGGCGTCGGTGCTCAACCTGATCACCGACCTGCAGCGGGACATGGGCTTCTCGTGCCTGTTCATCACCCACGACCTGTCGGTGGTGGAGTTCCTGGCCGACCGGATCGCGGTCATGTACCTGGGCCGGATCGTCGAGTCGGGGCCGACGGCCGAGATCTTCGCGCAGCCGCGGCATCCGTACACGCAGGCCCTGCTGTCGGCGGCGCCGGTGGCCGACCCGGTCAGGCAGCGGGAGCGGCGCAGGATCGTGCTGGGCGGCGACGTGCCGAGCCCGGTCGATCCGCCGGCCGGGTGCCGCTTCCACACGCGGTGCCCGCTGGCGTACGACGAGTGCCGCACCACCGAGCCCCTCTTGAACGACCCACGTGGCAGCGGTCACCCCGCCGCCTGCCACCTGGTAACGGCGGAGCGCGTCCCCGACGCCGCCGCCCCCCGATGAGAAGGAGAAAGTCTTGTTCACCACCAGGCCCGAGCTGTCGGGCGACTTCGGCGTGGTCGCCAGCACGCACTGGCTGGCCTCGGCCACCGGCATGGGCGTGCTGGAGCGCGGCGGCAACGCCTTCGACGCGGCGGTGGCCGCCGGGTTCGTGCTGCAGGTCGCCGAGCCGCACCTGAACGGCCCCGGCGGCGAGGTGCCGATCCTGCTGTGGAGCGAGGAGGAGCAGAAGGTGTCGGTCGTGTGCGGGCAGGGTGTGGCGCCCGCCGCGGCCACCATCGAGCGCTTCGCCGAGCTGGGCCTGGACGTCGTGCCCGGCACGGGCCTGCTCGCGGCCACGGTGCCCGGCGCGTTCGGCGGCTGGATGCTGATGCTGGAGCGCTGGGGCACCTGGGAGCTGGCGGACGTGCTGGCCCCGGCCATCCACTACGCCGAGCACGGCGTGCCGGTGCTGGAGCGCATCGCGGCCACGATCTCGTCGGTCGAGGGCCTGTTCAGGGACGACTGGCCCACCTCGGCGGCGACGTGGCTGCCCGGCGGGAACGTTCCCAAGCCGGGCACGAAGCTGGCCAACCCGGTGCTGGCGGCGACGTACCGGCGGCTGGTCGCCGAGGCCGAGGCGGCGTCGAGCACCCGTGAGGGCCGTCTGGAGGCCGCCAGGAAGGCCTGGTACGAGGGTTTCGTCGCGGAGGCGATCGCCGAGTTCAGCGCCAAGACGGCCTGGCGCGACAGCTCGGGTGAGGTGCACGGCGGCCTGCTGACCGGCGACGACCTCGCGGGCTGGCGGGCGTCGGTGGAGGAGCCGCTGACCTACGACTACCAGGGCCACACCGTGGCCAAGACGGGCCCGTGGGGTCAGGGCCCGGTGTTCCTGCAGCAGCTCGCCCTGCTGGACGGCACCGGCCTGGAGTCGATGGAGTTCCTCGGCGCCGACTACGTGCACACCGTGACCGAGGCGGCCAAGCTGGCCTTCGCCGACCGCGAGGCCTGGTACGGCGACACCGACGTGCCCATGGCCGACCTGCTGAGCCCGGCCTACAACGCCGAGCGGCGCACGCTGATCGGCGCGCGGGCCAGCCTGGAGCTGCGGCCGGGCGCCCCCGGCGGGCGCACGCCCAGGCTGCCGGTCTTCCCCGACCCCGGCACGTTCAGCGCCGCGCCCGGCGTGTCGGGCGGCCGCAAGCCGCAGGGGGTCGGCGAGCCGACCGTGGCGCGGGACGGCATGGTCAAGGGTGACACGTGTCACGTGGACGTGGTGGACCGCTTCGGCAACATGGTCTCCGCCACGCCCAGCGGCGGCTGGCTGCAGAGCTCGCCCACGATCCCGCAGCTCGGCTTCTGCCTGGGCACCAGGGCGCAGATGTTCTGGCTGCAGGAGGGCGTGGCCACCGCGCTGCGGCCCGGCGCGCGGCCGCGTACGACGCTGTCGCCGTCGTTCGCGCTCAGGGACGGCAAGCCGTGGCTGGCGTTCGGCACCCCGGGCGGCGACCAGCAGGACCAGTGGAGCCTGAACTTCTTCCTCGCGGTCGTGCACGGCAAGCTGAACCTCCAGGAGGCCATCGACGCCCCCATGTTCCACAGCGAGCACTTCCCCAGCTCGTTCTTCCCGCGCGGCTCCCGTCCCGGCGTCATGCACGTCGAGGACCGCGTGGACCCGGACGTCGTCGCGGAGCTGCGGCGGCGCGGGCACGAGGTGGAGACGCAGGGCCCGTGGTCGCTGGGGCGGCTCAGCGCGGTGGCCCGTGACGGCGACCTGCTCAAGGCCGCCGCCAACCCGCGTGGCGCCCAGGGCTACGCCGTCGGCCGATGACCCTCCACGACCTGCTCTTCCTGGCGGGGGCGGGCCTGCTGGCCGGCGTGGTGAACGCGCTGGCCGGCGGCGGCACGCTCGTGTCCTTCCCGGCGCTGCTCGCGCTGGGCTACCCGGGCCTGACCGCGACCGTGACCAATGCGGTCGCGCTCTGGCCCGGGTACCTGGGCGGCGTGCTCGGCTACCGCGCCGAGCTGCGCGGCCAGCAGCGCCGCGCGACCGTCCTGTCGGTCGCGGCGGTGCTGGGCGCCTGCGTGGGCAGCGCGCTGCTGCTGCTCACGCCGGGCCGGCTGTTCGAGTCGCTGGTGCCGTGGCTGGTGGGCTTCGCCAGCCTCGCGCTGCTGGCCCAGCCGTGGCTGCGCAAGCACCTCGGCGGCGAGGAGGGCGCCGGGACCAGCCGCCTGGTGTACGCGGGGGTGTTCGTCGGCGGCTGCTACGGCGCCTACTTCAACGGCGGCATGGGCGTGGTGCTGCTGACCGTGCTCGGCATGTTCCTGCACGACAACCTGCACCGCGTCAACGCGGTACGCGCCGCGCTCTCGCTGGTCATCAGCTCGGTCTCGGTCATCGCGTTCTCGCTGTTCGGCCCCGTGCGCTGGCAGGCCGTGGCGGTGATCGCGCCGGCCAGCCTCGCGGGCGGCTTCCTCGGCACCCGCGTGGCCCGGCTCATGCCGCCCGCCGTGCTGCGCGGCGTGGTCGTCGTGTTCGGCCTCGGCGTCTCGATCGCGCTGGCCCTGCGCTGACCGGGCACGGGCAGCCGGCTCAGGCGACAGTGGCCTCGATGAGGTCGTCCACCACCTCCGCCAGGTCGTTGCCCCGCTCGTACGCCCTGCGCTGCCGCATCGCCCCCGACCCGGCACGCAGCAGCCGGTCGAGGCCCTCCTGGACGAACCGCAGGTCACCCGCGTCGGCCAGCGCCGGGCGCACGTGCTCGAGCAGCCGCCCGGCCAGCACCGCCGCGGGGACGAGCGAGCCGTCGCGCACGTCGAGGATCTCGCCCTGCAACCCGTAGCGCGCCGCCCGCCAGTACGCGGCGCGCAGCACCTCCCCCGGCACCGGAGGACCCAGGTCACCCCGCCTGACCGCGCCGAGCGCGGTGACCACGAGCGCCCGGATGAGCCCGATCATGGTGAGGCTGTCGGCCACGTCGAGCGGCACGTCGGCCACCCTGATCTCCACGGTCGGCAGGAAGGGCGACGGCCTGGCGTCCCAGTAGACGGTCTTGGCGTCGAGCAGCGCCCCCGACCTCGCCAGGGCCCGTAACGCGCCCTCGTACGCCCCGTAGGAGGCGAAGTACGGCGGCGCGCCCGAGACCGGCCAGCGCCCCCAGCTGATCACCCGCCAGGAGGCGTAGCCGGTGTCGCGGCCCACGAAGAACGGCGAGTTGGCGGCGAGGGCGATGAGCGTCGGCAGCCAGGGCCGCAGGTGGTTGCCCACGTAGACGGCGTGCTCCGGATCGGGCACGTCCACGTGCACGTGCAGGGCGCAGATGCTGATCTCGTCCTGCAGCGCCCGGTAGAGCACGCGGCCCTGAAGGTAGCGGTCGTCGTCGGTGAGCGGCGGCGGCATCACGTTGCCGAGCACCGGGATGCCGCTGGCGACGACCGCGAGCCCACACGAGCGGGCTGCGCCCGCCACCTCCTTGCGTGCCGCGCGCAGCCGCCGGCCCAGTTCGCCCAGGTCGGCGGAGGGCGGCGTGCGCGCCTCCACCTGGAAGCGGGTGATCTCTTGCACCACGTCGAGCACGTCCGTAGCGGCGGCCAGGACCTCGGCCGCCCGGGGGGCGACGTGGCGGGTGCGGGGATCGACGACGAGGTACTCCTCTTCGATCCCGATGAGCGGAATCATGCCCACACCTCGCTGGGAGTCCACATCTCCGTAGGGAGTTGTGCCCCCACCTCACCGCCCGGAAAACCCGGGTTGTCAGGGTGTGAACTCGACGGGGCCGTAGAGCGCGTGGTCGTTCTTGGTGGACATCGCCCAGTAGCGGTCGCCGTAGGACCAGTGCCACCACTCGGTGGGGTAGTTGACCAGGCCGGCGGCCTCCAGCGCGACGCCGAGCAGCTTGCGGTGGGCGCGGGCGTCGTCGGAGATGCCGGGGGCGGCGGTGTAGCAGGCGCCCTCGCTCTGCTCGGGGTTGTCGTTGACCTCGGTGCCCATGTCGTACTCGGTGCCGTCGGGCGAGACCAGAGTGAGGTCGACCGCGGCGCCCGCGGTGTGCGGGGCGACCTCGACGGGCGAGACGTAGCGGCTCGCGGCGACGTACGACTCCTCGGGCGTCAGCCCGGTCAGCGTGGCCCGGTAGCCGTCGAAGATGCGGCGCTGGGTGGCGACCGGCCGGTAGCCCTCGACGACGAGCAGGTGGTATCCGGCGGGCAGCAGGCTCTCGGCGTGTTCGAGCCGCCGCAGCACCCCGGCCCGCAGGTGGGCGTAGGCGCCCTGGTCGTCGGCCAGGCGGGTGTCGACGCGGAGCCGCCCGCGTACGTCGACCAGCGGTTCGCCGACCTCCTTGACCGGGATCGAGGTCACACGGGCGTCGGAGATGAGCACGACATCGTTCGGGGACTGCCACATGGGCAGTGATTCTCACACAGTGTCGGAGAAGACCTGCTCCCGGGCCTGCTCCAACGCCGCCACGAGCGCGCCGCGCAGCACCGGGTTGCCCGCCACCTGAGTGGTGACGACGGTCGGCGGCGTGGGGCAGAGGCCGGCCACCGCCTCCTGCACCTTCGCGGCCAGCCGGGCGCCGCCCGCCCTGCCGACGTCGCCGCTGAGCACGATGAGCCCGGGGTCGAGCACGACGCTGACGGCCGCCGCGCCGACGGCGATGCGCGCCGCGACCGCGTCGAGGAAGCCGTCGTCGCCGCCGCGCAGCAGGTCGGGCACGGTGTTGCCGGTCACGCCGTGCTCGTCGGCGAGGCCGCGTAGCGCGGCGTGGCCCACCAGCCGCTGGTAGGAGCCCGACTGCGGCTCGGCGACGTCGGTGGGCAGCGGCTCGCCGGGCACCGGCAGCCAGCCGATCTCGCCCGCCCCGCCGGTGCTGCCCCGATGCAGCCGGCCGCCGAGCATGACGCCCATGCCCTGGCCGACGCCGGCCCAGATGACCACGAAGTCGTCGTGGCCGACGGCCGCGCCGTAGCGGTGCTCGGCGAGCGCGACGAGGTTGACGTCGTTCTCGATGGTGACGGAGGCGCCGAGCGTCTCGCGCAGGCTGGCCAGCACGCCGACGTGCCAGGAGGGCAGGTCGTACGACCAGCGCACGTCCCCGCTGCCGGGATCGACCACGCCGCGGCTGCCGATGACGAAGGCCCGCAGCCGCGACAGGTCGATGTCGGCAGCGTCGCAGGCCCGGCGCACGGCGGCGTGCACGGTCTTGACCGGGTCGCGCCCGTCGGCGGGGTCGAGGGTGATCTCGATCACCGTACGGCCTGTGATGTCCGCCACACCGACCTTGAGGCTGTCGGGCAGGACTTCGAGGCCGGCGACGTACGCGCTGGACGGGACCACGGCGTACAGGGCCGCGTGCGGGCCCCTGCCCCCGGCCCTTTCGCCCGCCACCTCGACCAGGCCCCGCTCTTCCAGTCGAGCGAGAAGCTGACCTGCGGTTACCTTGGACAGGCCGGTGCGCTCGCCGAGCTCGGCGCGGGTGAGCGGGCCGTCTCCGAGGAGCAGTTCGAGCGCCGCGCGGTCGTTCAGCCGGCGCAGCAGCCGGGGGGTTCCCGGGTCTCGGCTCATCGGTTCCCTCTCTCCGTCACGATCAGCTAACGAGCGTTTCTTTTAAGAAAGTTTCTTGTTAGTTTAACACCATCGTTCGGCATATGACGATCAGCCTGGTGCGGACCGTTGGCCAGCACCCGGGAAGGGAGAACCCTGTGAGGATCGCGAAGATCACAGCCACTGCGGCCACCTCGGCCGCGCTGGCTTTGGGCCTGGCCGCCTGCGGCGGAAGCGAAGAACCCACCACGTCCTCACCCAGCGCCGCCGCCTCGGGCCCCGCCTTCGCGGGCAAGACTTTGAGCGTGTGGCGTCTCGGCGACAGCAACCCCGCCGCGGCGAAGTACATGGAGGAGCTCAACGCCGAGTTCAAGGCCAAGACGGGCGCGGACGTCAAGCTCGAGTGGATCCCGTGGCCCCAGGTGGCCGACAAGTTCGCCGCCGCCGCCACCGGCACCGGCCCCGACGTGACCGAGATCGGCAACGACCAGGTCCCCATGTGGCAGAGCCAGGACGCGCTTGAGCCGCTCACGGACATCGCCCGCGAGGGCGACCGCGCCCAGATCCCCGAAAACCTCTACGGCTACGAGACCGTGGACAACGAGATCTACGCCATCCCGTGGGGCGCCGGCGCCCGCGCCGTGCTCTACCGCAAGGACTGGTTCGAGGACCTCAAGATCGAGGTCCCGAAGACCTGGGACGAGCTCGTCGCCGCCGCCAAGAAGATCCAGAAGGAGAAGGGCGAGGGCGTGGACGGCTTCGCCTTCAACGGCGGCTCCGACGCCAACCACCTCCTGGCCGCGTTCGCCTGGTCCGAGGGCGGCGAGTACGCCGTCAAGGAGGGCGACAAGTGGGTCGGCAAGCTCACCGAGCCCGGCTTCGCCGCGGGCTTCGCCACCTACACGGGCCTCGTCCAGGACGGCCTGTCCGGCAAGGCCAACCTGACCCAGAACACGACCGACATCCGCAAGCGCTTCGCCAACGACAAGGTCGCGATGTACCTCACCGCCGGCTGGGACCTGCCCGGCATCGAGGAGGACTCCAAGGGCAAGCTGAAGGGCGACAAGCTCGGCTTCTTCCCGCTGCCCGCCAAGAGCGGCGGCGTGGCCCCGTCCTTCTTCGGCGGCAACGACATCGCGCTGTGGGGCGGCACCCAGCAGGCCGAGCTGGGCAAGGAGTACATCAAGCTGGCCACCAGCAAGACCTGGGCCGACCGCTACGCCAAGGAGGGCGGCCTGCTCCCGGTCTACCCCGACACCCTGGCCGCGCTGAACGAGGACCCCGCCCAGGGCGCCTTCGCCCAGGCCTTCGCCAAGGCCAAGGCATTCCCCGCCGACCCCAACTGGTCGGAGGCCGACGCCACCAAGGCCGTGCTGCAGAACGCGGCCCGCGACGTCATCGAGGGCAAGAAGGACGCCAACACTGCCCTGGCTGACGCCAACAAGGAACTCGAAGAGATCCTGAACCAGTAACGATGGCCGACACGACGACGGTCGCCCGGGGCACGGGCTCCTCCCCCGCCCCGGGCCGCCGGAAGAAGAACGACCGGGCTCCGCGCGCCGGGGGCCTGCCGGACTGGAGCATCCCGTACGTCCTGCTCGTCCCCGGTCTGCTGGTCATCGCCGGGCTGCTGCTCTACCCGATGGTCCAGCTCGGCATCATGGCCTTCCAGAAGGTCGGCCTCGCGCAGATCAGGGGCACCAGGCCCGCCGAGTGGGTGGGGCTGGAGAACTTCGAGAAGGTCCTCAGCAACGACATCTTCTGGTCGGCCCTGCGCAACACCGTCGCGTTCGCGGCCGTCGCCGTCAGCATGACGCTCATCGTCGGCACCGCCGTCGGCGTGCTGCTGCACCGGCTCAGCAAGCGGATGTCGCTGTTCGTGGTCATCGGCTGCATGTTCGCCTGGGCCGTGCCGCCCGTCGCGCAGGGCGTCATCTGGCGCTCCCTGTTCGACGCCGAGTCCGGCATCATCAACTGGGCGCTCAACCTGCTGCCCGACTGGCTCGCCGCGCCGCCCGACGGCCAGACGAGCTGGACCGGCACCCCCTGGCTCAACGACACCATCCCGCTCTACATCGCGCTGGTCGTCTGCGTGGTGTGGGCCGGCTTCCCGTTCATCGCCGTCTCGGTGCTCGCCGGCCTCAAGGGCATCCCCAACGAGCTGTACGAGGCCGCCAGGGTGGACGGCTCCGGCCCGTGGCACACGTTCAGGAAGATCACGCTGCCGCTGCTCAAGCCGGTCTTCGCGGTCCTGACGATCCTGTCGATCATCTGGGACTTCAAGGTCTTCAGCCAGCTCTACGTCCTGATGAACGGCCCGACGAACCGCGACGGCTTCAACCTGTCCATGTACGCGGTCGCCGAGGCGTTCCGTCCCCCGCAGAAGCTGGGCACCGGCGCGGCCATCTCGGTGGTGCTGACGATCATCCTGCTCATCGTCACCGTCGTGTACGTCCGGCAGATCGTGAAGCAGGAGGAGATGTGACCCCCCTCGCCCGCAAGAGGCTCGGCAAAGTCCTCCTGAACACCGCCGGAGTGCTGGTCTTCCTGTACGCGGTCTTCCCCGTCTACTGGATGGTCTCCACCGGCTTCAAGGAGAACGACCAGATCTTCACCACGGAGTTCATCCCGTTCCCGACGCACTTCACCTTCGACCACTTCGCGCGGGTGCTGACCGAGGGCGTGGCGAACAACTCCATCTGGCTCTACATGCGCAACAGCGCGATCGTGGCGCTCGGCACCGTGCTCATCGGCTCGGCGTTCGCGCTGCTGTCGGCCACCGCCATCGCCCGCTTCCGCTTCAAGGGCCGCGGACTGTTCCTGGTGGTGCTGCTCGTCGTGCAGATGCTGCCCGCCGAGGGCCTGCTCATCCCGCTCTACATGATGGTCAAGCGGGTCGGGCTCGGCGACCAGCTCATCGGGCTGATCGTCACCCAGGTCGCGCTCACGCTGCCGTTCGGGGTGTGGATGCTGCGCACGTTCGTCGCCGCCGTGCCCAAGTCGCTGGAGGAGGCGGCCTGGATCGACGGCGCCGGCCGCATGACGACGTTCTGGCGGGTGCTCTTCCCGCTGGTCGCGCCCGGCCTGGTGGCCACCAGCATCTTCTCGTTCATCACCGCGTGGAACGACCTGGTCTTCGCCCTCTACCTGATGTCGGGGTCGGAGGGATACACGATGCCGGTCGCCCTGCAGTACTTCTTCGGCCAGAAGGGCGTCGACTGGGGCGCCATCATGGCCGGCTCGACCCTGATGACGCTGCCCGTCGTCGTCTTCTTCCTGCTCGTGCAGCGCCGCATGGTCTCCGGCCTGGTGGCCGGCGCCGTCAAGGGCTGAACCACACCGCACGGGGTCCCCGCACGGCCCTTCGCCGTGCCCAATCTTCCTGCCAACTGATGAGGAGCCATGAGTCAGAGTGATCGGGGGCTGCGCCGCCTCGCGGCCGGCACGCTGCTCGTCGCCTTCGAGGGCACCACGGCGCCCCCGTGGGTGCTGCGCGAGCTGGAGCACGGCCTGGGCGGGGTGACGCTCTTCGGGTTCAACGTGGCCGATCCCGGCCAGGTGCTCGGCCTGACCACCGCGCTGCGGTCCGCCGGCGAGCCCGTCATCTCGCTGGACGAGGAGGGCGGCGACGTGACGCGGCTGGCGTACCACGTCGGCAGCCCCTACCCCGGCAACGCGGCGCTCGGGGCCGTGGACGACGTCGAGCTGACCAGGCGCGTCTACCGCGCCATCGGCTCCGAGCTGGCCGCCTGCGGCATCAACCTCGACATGGCGCCCAGCGCCGACGTCAACAGCGAGGCCGACAACCCGGTCATCGGCACCCGGTCGTTCGGGCCCGAGCCGGGGCTCGTCGCCCGGCACACCGTCGCCGCCGTCGAGGGCCTGCAGTCCGTACGCGTGGCCGCCTGCGTCAAGCACTTCCCCGGCCACGGCGCCACCCGCGTCGACTCGCACCTGGCCGTGCCCGTCGTGGACGTCGGCATGGACGTGCTGCGCGAGCGCGAGCTGGCGCCCTTCCGCGCCGCCATCGGGGCGGGCGCCAAGTCGGTGATGACCGCGCACGTCGCGGTGCCGGTCGTGACGGGTGACACGCCCGCCACGCTGTCCGGCGCCGCGCTGACCGGCCTGCTCAGGGGCGAGCTCGGGTACGACGGCGTGGTCGTCACCGACGCGCTCGACATGCACGCCATCACCCGCAGCGTCGGCCTCGCGGGCGGTGCGGTCATGAGCATCGCGGCCGGGTCCGACCTGCTGTGCCTCGGGCCGTTGCCGACGTACGACGACGTGCAGGGCATCATCGACGCGGTCGTCGCCGCCGTGCGCGAGGGACGGCTGCCGCTGGAACGGCTGGAGCAGGCCGCGGGCCGGGTCGCCGCGCTGCGGTCCTGGTTCGGTGAGGGGGAGCGGATCGCGGCCGAGCAGAACGTCGTCGGCCTGCACGCCGCCCGCCGCGCCGTCCGGCTCACCGGCCGCGCCAAGCCGCTCGTCGAGCCGCTGGTGATCGAGGTGGACACGCCGCCCACCATCGCCGTGGGCGACGTGCCGTGGGGGGTCGGGCCGTGGCTGCCCGAGGCGGAGATCGTCCGCGTCAAGCCGGCCGCCGCCGACGCGCCCGCCCTGCTCGCCAAGGCGGTGGACCGCTCGCTCGTCGTCGTGGTCAAGGACGCGCACCGCCACCACGAGAGCCGCGAACTGGTCTCCGCCCTGGTGGCCGCCCGCCCGGACACGACCGTGATCGAGATGGGCCTGCCGGTCTGGCAGCCGGACACCGCCGCCTACATCGCCACGTACGGCGCCGCCCGCGCCAACGCCCAGGCCGCCGTAGAACTCCTCACCGCCTGACCGTGACCCCCTGCCCTGCCGGAACCCCGGCGGGGCGGGGTCAGGGGGCCAGGAGTTCTTCGCGGGCCTCGTCGAGGGCGGCCAGGACCGCGCCGCGGCGTACCGGATTGTCGTCCGTGACCGTTGTCGTCACCACCTGGGGACGTACGGGGCAGATGCGGGCGACCGCCTCCTCCACCCGGGACGTCAGCGCCTCCCCACCGGCATGCCCCACCTCGCCGGACAGCACCACGAGCCCGGGGTCGAGGATCACGCACACCGCCGCCACCCCCAGCGCCAGCCGGTGGGCGATCTCGTCGAGCAGCGCCTCGCCCTCGGCCCCCGCCGCCACCGCGACCTTGACGCACTCGGTGGCGCTGCCCACCGCGAACCCGTAGCTGCGCGCCAGTTCGGTCACCGCCTCCGCGCTGACCAGCGACTGCAGGCCGCCCGCCAGCGAGGGCAGCCGCCCTGGCTCGGTGCGGATGTCCTCGGGCAGCGGCACTCCTGGCACCGGCAGGTAGCCGATCTCGCCCGCGCTGCCGGACCGCCCGCGGTGCAGCCGCCCGCCGAGCATGATGGCCAGCCCCAGCCCCCGGGACGCCCACAGCAGCACGAAGTCGTCCAGACCCTTGGCCGCGCCGTCGGCCCGCTCGGCGATGGCGGCGAGGTTGACGTCGTTCTCGATGGTGACCTTGCGCCGCAGGTCGCCTGCCAGCGCCTCGTGGATGCCCTCGTGCCAGCCGGGCAGGTCGAAGGAGAAGCGCACGTCGCCGCTGCGCGGATCGACCACGCCGGGGGTGCCGATCACCACGCCGCGCAGCTTCGACAGGCTGACCTTGGCCCCCCTGCACGCCTTGACGATGGCGTCGTGCACGACGGAGACCGGGTCGTCCTCGGCGCCTGGCTCGACCACGACCTCGGAGATCGTGCGGCCGTGGATGTCGGCGACGGCCGCGGAGATCAGCTCGGGCCCGACTTCGAGGCCCGCGACGTACGCGCTGGAGGGGATCACGGAGTAGAGCGCCGCGTTGGGCCCCCGCCCGCCCGCCTGGGTGCCGACCACCTCGACCAGCCCGCGCTCCTCCAGCCGCGCCAGCGTCTGGGACGCCGTCACCTTGGACAGCCCGGTCAGCTCGCCGATCTGGCCACGCGTCATGGGGCCGGTCGCCAGCAACAGGTCCAGCGCGGCCCGGTCATTGATCTCCCTGAGCAGTCTGGGCACACCAGGGCGTCGCTCCACGCTGAATCCCGCCGTCGCACTCGAAGGGCCGTTATCGAAAAGGTTGTTGGAAGTTTAGCGCTCCGCCTTTCACCCGCCGTCGCAGGTGACACGTGGCCAGGTATGGCCGATGATCGCAGTTTCCCACCCGTTCTGACGACCTTGCGCCTAACCAGTCTTGACCAGGAGGGATAATCGAGAACATGCGCCTATCCGCTCGTGTCGACTACGCCCTTCGTGCCGCCGCTGAACTGGCCGCCGCCGGTGCAGGCCCGACCACTGTGGGCGAGCTCGCCAAGGAGCAGGACATGCCGCCCAAATACCTCGAGAACATCCTGCTGCAGATGCGCAGGGCCGGGCTCGTCCGCGGCCAGCGCGGCCCCGAGGGCGGCTACGTCCTGGCCCGCCCGGCAGCCGAGATCTCGCTGGCCGACGTGATCCGCGCGGTCGACGGCCCGCTGGCCAACGTGCGGGGCGAGCGCCCCGAGCACGTCGGCTACCGCGGGCCCGCCGAGTCGTTGCAGCAGGTGTGGATCGCGTTGCGGGCGACCGAGCGGTCGATCCTGGAGGAGGTCACGCTGGAGCAGGTGGCTTCCGGCGCCCTCCCCGAACGCATCCGCCAGCTGGCCGCCGACCCCGCCGCCTGGGACTGACCCACCCCACCGGCCCGCCCCGTCTCAGCCTGCCGCGCCGTCGGTGAGGGTGAGCGCTTCGCGGCGGCGGCGGAGGCGCTCGTCCTGGCCGAGGTCCTTCAGCCGCTCTGCGCCGAACGCGTGGATCGGCCCGGGCATGCGGTAGCGCTCCCCAGGCTCCCGCACCAGGATCGCCCGGTCGGCCAGCGACTCCAGGAGCTGCGGCAGCTGCCAGGTCGGCAGCCGGTCGTCCCCGCACACCTCCTTGGCCGCGACCGCGTCGAAGCTCCCGGTGAAGACCGAGGCCCGCGCCCACAGCAGCCGTTCTGCGGTGGTGCAGAGCCGGTGGGTCCAGGCGATGGTGGCGCGCAGCGCGTGCTCCCCTGGCTGCTCCAGCACCTGCCGCCCGCCAGAAGAGCCGTCGTACGCATGGTGATCGCTCGCGGAGAAGTGGTCGTCGAGACGCCGGGCCAGCACCTCGACCGGCAGCTCGCGCAGCCGCGCGGCGGCCAGCTCGACGGCGAGCGGCAGCCCTTCGAGCCGCCGGCACACCCGCAGCACGGCCTGCTCGTCCAGCCCGGCGACCGCGCACCCGGGCACGGCCTGCTCGTCCAGCCCGGCGACCGCGCACCCGGGCACCGCCGCGACGGCCCGCTCGGCGAACAGCACTCGGGCCTCCTCAAGAGGGAGCGGCGGCACCGGCAGCACCCGCTCGCCACGGCAGCGCAGCGGCCGTCGGCAGGTGGCCAGCACCCGCAGCCCCGGCGCGGCGGCCAGCAGCGCCGTGACCACCGCCGCACACGCCTCCATGAGGTGATCGCCCCCGTCCAGCACCAGCAGCGCCTCCCGCTCGGCGAGGCGACGCGCCAGCCCCTCGATCGTCGTCCCCGCGCTCGCGGCAGGGAACAGGGCGGAGGCGATCGCGTACGGCAGCGCCCCCGCCTCCTGCGGCGCCGGCACCAGCCACGCCCCGCCGGTGTCCCGAAGCTCGGCTGCGGCCCGCAGCGCGACCCTGGTCTTGCCGGCGCCACCCGCCCCCGTCAAGGTCACCAGCCGCGACCGGCCGAGCAGCTTCTCGACGGCGGCCACCTCCGTGAGGCGGCCGACCAGCGGCGTGGTCTCGCCAGGCAGGTTCCCTCGCCGGCGGCTGGCGTGCATGGAGCTCACCTCATCGGGCTCGGCCTGCGTTCCAGTGTGCCCGAGCGACTCCCGCACCGTCACCAAAAGTGAGAAGACGACCACTCAGCGCCAGATCGCCGCAAGAGACCTTCACTTCCTGGAGAACCAGAAGACGGCGTCGTCCAGTTCCTCACGCGTCGCGCTGATCAGGGTGCGGACGGGCTTCCCCGCGGTGTCCGCCATGACGACGCGGGCCCGCCTTCCCTCGCGCACGGTGGCCAGCAGGTGGTCCCCGTCCAACCAGCCGTGGAAGACGGCGCCGGCCGGCAGCCGGGCCGTGCCCTTCCTGGCCCCCGTCCGCTCGTCCCAGAAGCAGATGTCCCTCGACGCCCCCGGGCAGGCGGTGGGGAAGACCGTGCCGAGCGCGCTCCTGACGGCTCCTCCGGTCTCCAGCTCGCCCACGCCCTCGAAGCTCCGCAGCACCGTCCCGTTCAGGTTCAGCACGCGCACGGACCCGTCACCCGCCCGCTGCAGCACGCCGGCGAAGTCCGAGCCCCAGGCGTACCTGGAACGGAACGGGCCCGGCGCCTCCGTGACCGTGACACCCCCCGTGACCGCGTCCACGACCGCGAACCCCACGGTCCGCGTCTCCTTGTCGCCGCCGTAGTCGTAGTCGACGACGGTCGCGAGCAGCCGCCGCCCGTCCTCGGCCCACACCGGGTCCATGAGCGTGCGGGGCTTGTCCACGGTCCGCGGCTTGCGCTCCTGGCGGGTGGCGCGGTCGCGGATCGTGATGGTCTCGAAGCCGTCGCTCAGCAGCCGCGTGTACGTCAGCGAGGCCACGAAACGGCCGCCGGGCGAGACGATCGGCTCCTCCAGGTTGCCGAAGAAGGCGAAGTCGCCGGTCGCGGGATCACGGACGTGGCCGGTGACCATCGAGGAGGACGTGCTGCGGTAGGACGAGACCCAGAGAGGATCGGCGGGGTTCTCGTGCAGCACGATCCCGGTGTCGGGCACCTTCGTCTCCGTGACCGGTTCGGGAGCCATCGTCCCGGGGCTGGGCGTGGGCAGCGGCGCCGAGGCGGCGGCGGGCGGGCGCGGCGCGGCCTCAGGCGCGGGACGCAGCAGCAGCACGGCGACGCTGACGGCCAGGGCCGTGCCGACCGCCGCGACGCCCAGCGGCCACCGGCGCCGGCGAGGCGGTGCGGCCGACTGCCGGCCCTGGGCGAGCAGCCGCTGCTCGCCGGTGTCGTGCGGTGCTTCGCCCGGATGCCCGAGCAGGGTGAGCAGCGCCTGCGTCGCGGTGGGCCGCGCGTCCGGGTCCTTGTCCAGGCAGCGCGCGGCCAGCTCGCGCAACTCGCCGTCCAGGTTCCCGAGATCGGGCTCGGCGGTCAGGATGCGGGCGATCAGCGCGGGCAGCTCGCCCGTCCCGAACGCCGGGCGTCCCGTGGCGGCGGCCACCATCGTCCCTGCCCAGGCGAACATGTCGGCGGCAGGCCCGATCGGCGCGCCGCCGAACTGCTCGGGAGCCATGTACGGCGGCGTCCCCACGATGTGCCGCCCGTCGGCCTCGACCTCCTCCAGCGCCCTGGAGATGCCGAAGTCGATCACCCGTGGCCCGTGCCTGCTGAGCAGCACGTTTCCCGGCTTGAAGTCCCGGTGCACCACACCGGCCTGGTGGATGGCGGCCAGCGCGGTCAGCGTGCCGATCGCCAGGCGGCGCAGCTCGGCCCCGCGCAGCGGCCCCCGGTGGACGAGCACGTCGGCCAGCGCGGGCCCGTCGACGTACTCGCTGACCACGTACGGCGTGCCCGCGAACTCCCCGCTGGCCAGCACCTGCGCGGTGCAGAACGCCTTGACCCGGCGCGCGTACCCGATCTCCTGCCGGAAGCGGTCGCGCGCTTCTGGGTCGTCGAGCCCTGAGCCGAGCATCTTGATCGCGACCGGCGTCCCGGCGGGCGCCTCGCCGAGGTAGACGACACCCTGGCCGCCCTGGCCCAGCCGCCCGACGACGCGGTGGCCGTCCACCTCGGCGGGGTCGCCGGCGAGCAGCGGGTTCACGAGCCCGGCTGGTACGCGAACTGGAGCATGTGCGGCTTGTCCGTCGCGAGGTCGGCCAGCACGCGTGTCGTCCTTCCGAGCAAATCGATGATCTTGATTTGCATGGTGCCCTTCTTCTTGCCCGGGTCCTGCACCAGCAGGTGCTTCTCGTTGAACCAGCCGAGGAAGGCGCCCTCGCCCTTGGTGAACGGCACCGTCGCCTGCCGGGCGCCCGTACGGACGTCCCAGACGCAGTACTCCTTCCCGCTGGGGCAGATCGTGGCGAGCCGGGCTCCCGAGGGGGAGAACCACTCGCCGCCCTTGGGATGGCCCACCCAGTGCATCGTCTTACTCACCTGTCCGGACATGTCGTAGAACGCGATGCCCTTCTGCCGGCCGTCCCAGTAGGTGCGCACGACCGTCCCGTCGGGGGCGAAGGTGTGCACGAGGGTGGCGTCGTCGGCGTACTCGGTCTTGACGTGCACCGCCTTGCGCGCCGCTACGTCCACGACGACGAAACCGACGACCAGCTCCGGCTTCTTCTCCGTGTCATAGACGGAGAGCAGCAGTTTGGAGCCGTCACGGGACCAGAACGGCCGCATCGTGTTCAGCGGCTTCTTCACCGTGCTGACCACGAAGGACTCGCCCGTCGTCAGGCTGGTGAACTTGACCTGGTCGGTGTCGGTGCCCTGGAACTTGATGAGCGGGTTCAGCGCCACCCACTCGCCGGCGGGCGACAGCAGCGGCTGCTCGTACTTGCCGACGGCCTTGAAGGCGCCGCTCTTCTCGCGGACGTAGCTGGTGAAGTCGCCCGAGGCTCCCAGGTACGACACCAGCCGCATCGCGTCGCCCGGATGCTCGTGCAGGACGCCGTCGATGTCCTTGATCTCCAGGTCGGCGGCCGCTTTCTCCTCGACCTCGTCACGCGGCGCCGCCGTCTGCGAACTCGCCACCGTGGGCGTCACCGTGGGCGGCACCGTGGGCGTCGCCGTCGGGGGTGCGGCGACCTGCCGTACGGCGGTGGTTCTGTCTCCGGTGAGGACGTAGACCCCCGTACCCGACAGCAGCGCCCCCACCACGAACGCCGCCACCGGCACGGCCAGACCCCGCGGTCCCCGGCCCGACGCCTTCTTCTCCACGAGGTCGCCCGGCGGCGCGGCCAGTAACGACGTCTGCCCGACCAGCCGCAGCAGCACGTCGCTGGCGGCCGGCCGGGCATCGGGGTCCTTGTCGAGGCAGCGCACGATGAGGTCGTGCAGCTCCCCCAGGTCGGGCAGCACGGGCGGCTGGTCCGTGATGCGCTCGACCGTGGCGCTCATCGAGCCGCCCTCGAAGGGCGAGGCGCCGCTGACGGCGAACACCATGGTCGCCGCCCACGAGAACACGTCGGCGGCCGGCCCGGCGTCGCCGCCGCGTAAGCGTTCCGGCGCGGTGTAGGCGGGCACCGCCACCTTCCTGGTGGACACGGACGCCGCCGCCAGTGCCTGCTCCAGGCCCGCGTCGACCACCCGCGGCCCGTCGGGGCCGAGCAGCACGTTGCCCGGCCGGATGTCGCCGTGCACCAGCCCCGCCTGGTGGACGGCGACGAGCGCGGTGATGGTCCCGGCGGCCAGCCGGTAGAGCCCCACCCCGTCGAACGTCCCGCCGGCCTCTTCGAGCGCGGGCCCGTCCACGAACTCGGTGACGAGGTACGCCCGCCCGTCGGCCACCCCGGCGTCCAGCACCTGCGCCGTGCCGACCGCGGAGACCCCGCGCAGCGGCTCCATGGCGGCCAGGAACGGCTGGGGCTCGACTTCAGGTGGCAGGAGCCGGACCACCACCGCCTCACCGGCCTCCGACCGCCCCAGGAACACGTGAGAGGCCAGCCGCCCGGTCAACCGGTAGCCCGCGACCTCGCTGGGTTCTCCCGCACGTAAGTCCGTGATCTCCGGCATGCGCCGCCCAAGCCTTCCGTCAAGGCCAAGTCCAGATCGTCATTATGACCAGCAAGACCACGGAAAGCAGCCATCCGCGGCAAACCATCACGGACAGTACCGGGCTGACGCCGAGGGGAGGTGAGGGCGGCCGCAGCGGCGCCACACAACCGTGAAGCGCGACCCGGGCAGCGGCGCCGGAGCCGGCCGCAGTAATGCCACACGACCGTGGAGAGCGGCCCAGACGGCGGTGCGGGAGGCGGGCGCAGTGATGTCACACGACCGTGGAGAGCGGCCCAGGCGGCGGTGCGGGAGGCGGGCGCAGGGTGGCGCATGAGGATTTCTACACTGGGAGGCGTGCCAGAAGGAGACGCCGTCTACCGCACGGCCGCCCGCCTGCGAGGCGCGCTCGACGGCCGCGTGCTGGTGCGCTCCGACTTCCGTGTCCCCCGGCACGCCACCGCCGACCTGTCGGGACGCGCGGTCATCACCACGCGCTCACGCGGCAAGCACCTGCTCACCCGCGTCGAAGGCGACCTCACGGTGCACACCCACCTGCGCATGGAGGGGAGCTGGCTGGTCATGCCGGCCGGCCGCCGCACCAGACCGGGCGACCAGGTGCGGCTGATCCTGGCCAACGAGGAGTGGCAGGCGGTCGGCGTGCGGCTGGGGATGGTCGATCTCGTCAGGACGGCCGACGAGGCGGGGCTGGTGGGGCATCTGGGGCCTGACCTGCTCGGCCCGGACTGGGACCTGGAAGAGGCCGTGCGAAGGCTGCGAGCGGCACCCGGCAGGACCATCGGGGAGGCGCTGCTCGATCAGCGCAACCTGGCGGGGATCGGCACGATCTATCGCGCCGAGACCCTTTTCCTGCGCGGAATCTGGCCGTGGAAGAAGGTCGGGGAGATCGAGGATCTCGAAGGGGTCGTGTCGCTCGCACAGCGGCTGCTGGAGGCGAACAAGGGGCATGCGGGCACGGTGACCACAGGCGATCGCCGCCCGTCGAACGCGACCTGGGTCTACGGCAGGGCCGGGAGACCCTGTCGCCGATGCGGCACCCGCATCAGCCGTGGGGAGATGGGGGCGCAGCCACAGGAACGGCTGATCCTGTGGTGTGCGGGCTGCCAGCCTCGCTAGGCAGCCACCATGTCCTTGACCTCAGGGAAGACGGAGTCGGAGATCGCCCCGCCCACCGGCTCGGAAAGAGCCAGGCGCTCGTGCTCGGGCACGTCGGCCAGCACAGGAGTGGCCTGCAGCTCCGCCAGCGCGAACTGGTCGGACACCTCACGCAACACCTGCGAAAGCGGCACGCCGAGCGCGCCGCAGATGGACGCGAGCAGCTCGGACGAGGCCTCCTTCTGGCCGCGCTCCACCTCGGACAAGTAGCCGAGCGAAACCCGGGCCAGCGTGGACACCTCGCGTAGCGTGCGCCCCTGCCGGACCCGCAACCGCCTCAGCACGTCGCCGAGCAGCTGACGCAGCAGAATCATCTGTCGCTCCCTCCCCGGCGCGGATGACTTCACCACGCCCCGCGCGATCGGTTCGTGCCGCACATCGGTCTTCTTAGCTTCGTACATACTCCTCGCCGTCATCATGGGGCTTCGCCGGCCCTGAACCGCCGCTCGTGGCTCGTTGCGCGACTCATCAGGCCCGCCTGCCGGGCGCTCGGTGCTTGCAGTTGGCTCACGGACCTCACTCACAGCTCCACCGTACCCGTATCGACCGACACCGCGTCAGACCGCACATCGCATGTTCGCTCGGGACGTAACAAGGTAATCACCCGGAATGTTCCCCTATGTTCGCCTTCAGCACACCTGACAGGAGATCGACTGCCTCGTCCACCGTCTCTACCCTGATACGTTCACGCGACCCCCGAAGTCTCAATTCCCGCGCCCATTTCCGGCCTCCCGGCCCCGCGACGCCGATGTGGACCGTGCCCACGGGCCTGCCGTCCTGCGGCTCGGGCCCGGCCACCCCCGTCACGGCCAGCCCGTACGTGGCCCCGCACAGCCGCGCCACCCCCGCCGCCATGCCCGCGGCCACCTCGGGGTGCACCGCGCCCTCACGCCGCAGCAGCTCCGCCGGCACCCCCAGCAGCTCGTGCTTGAGATCGGTGGCGTAGGAGATCACCCCGCCGCGGAACGCCTTCGACGCCCCGGGCACCGAGGTGATCGCCGCCCCGATGAGCCCCCCGGTCAGCGACTCGGCCACCGCCACCGTCGCGTCCGCGCCGACCAGCAGGTCGAGCATCTCGGCCACGTCTGCCATGGATCACCGCCCCTCGCGTGCTCGCCTCGCCACCTTGCGCAACCGGATGGCGCGGACGACGTAGTCGACGCCCGTGCCCACGGTGACCACGACCGCCGCGCCCATCACCGCCCACCGTACGGGACCTGGCACGAACGGCAGCAGGTAGAGGACGATGGCCGCGATCTGCAGCACGGTCTTGACCTTGCCGCCGTAGCTGGCCGGGATGACCGCGTGGCGCAGCAGCACGAACCTGAGCGCGGTGATGCCCAGCTCTCTGCCGAGGATCACGATCGTGACCCACCAGGGCAGCTCCTGCAGGATCGACAGGCAGACCAGCGCGGCCCCGGTGAGCGCCTTGTCGGCGATCGGGTCGGCGATCTTGCCGAAGTCGGTGATCAGGCCGTAGCGCCTGGCCAGCTCCCCGTCGAGATGGTCGGTGATCGAGGCCACCGCGAAGACGGCCAGCGCGGCCACCCGCCAGCCCGTGCCGGGCACGAAGAGACAGACGACGAAGAAAGGGACGAGCGCCAACCGGAGGACCGTGAGGACGTTGGCGATGTTCCACGGGCTGACGACCCGGCGCTCGTCCCTTTTCATGGACCGGCCTTGATGCGCGCGATGAGATCGACGCCCTCGGCGTCGACCGCGACCGCGCGTACGATCTGCCCCTTGACCAGGCCGATGCCCTGGACCGTGACCGAGCCGTCGACCTCGGGCCCCTGGTGGGCGGCCCTGCCCTCGTAGCCGCCGTCGCCCAGGTCGTCCTCGATCAGCACGTCGAGCTCGGTGCCGATGCGCTCCTCCGCGCGCTGGGCGGTCAGCTCCTCGGCCAGCTCGGTGAGCACGCGCACGCGCTCGTCGACGACCTCCTGGGGCAGCTTGCCCGGCAGGGTGGCCGCCTCGGTGCCGTCTTCGTCGGAATAACCGAACACGCCGATCACGTCGAGCCTGGCGGCCTCGAGGAAGGTGACCAGGTCGGCGAACTCCTCCTCGGTCTCGCCGGGGAAGCCCACGATGAAGTTGGAGCGCACGCCCGCCTCGGGCGCCCGCTCGCGGATGCCCTCCAGCAGGCCCAGGAAGCGCTCGGGGTCGCCGAAGCGGCGCATCCGGCGCAGCACGGTGCCGCTGGCGTGCTGGAAGGACAGGTCGAAGTAGGGGGCGACGCCGTCGGTGCCGGTGATCACGTCGATCAGGCCGGGACGCAGCTCGGCCGGCTGGAGGTAGCTGACCCGCACCCGCTCGACGCCCTCGACGGCGGCGAGCTGCGGCAGCAGCTTCTCCAGCGATCTGAGGTCGCCGAGGTCCTTGCCGTAGGAGGTGGAGTTCTCGCTGACCAGGACGAGCTCGCGCACGCCCCGGTGGGCCAGCCAGTCGGCCTCGGCGAGCAGCTCGTCGGGCCTGCGGGAGACGTAGGAGCCGCGGAAGGCGGGGATGGCGCAGAACGTGCAGCGCCGGTCGCAGCCGGAGGCGAGCTTGAGCGAGGCCACCGGGCTCTCGTCGAGCCGCTTGCGCAGCACGCGCGGCCCGCTGGCGGGCGCGAGGCCCGTCGGCAGGTCGCCGTGGCCGGGGATGGCGGTCGCGGGCGCGGCAGCGGCCCGCTCGACCGGCGTGATGGGCAGCAGCGTGCGGCGGTCGCGCGGGGTGTGCGGCTTCAGCGGGCGGCCGGCGACGACGTCGTCGAGCCTGCCGCCGATCTCGGCGTAGTCGTCGAACGAGATGACGGCGCTCGCCTCGGGCAGTGCGTCGGCCAGCTCGTTGCCGTAGCGCTCGGCCATGCAGCCCGCGGCGACCACCTTGGCGCCGGAGTCGGCGGCGGCCAGGAGCGTGTCGATCGAGTCTTTCTTGGCTGAGTCGATGAAGCCACACGTGTTGACGACGACGACCTCGGGGTCGTCGTCGTCGAGCTGCCAGCCGGCAGCCTCGAGTCGCGCGGCCAGCTCCTCGGAGTCGACCTCGTTGCGCGCGCAGCCCAGAGTGATCAGCGATGCGGTTCGGCGGGATGACATGGTGAACACTACGGTATCGGGAGTTGGCCACCACCCGATGCACGGGCTCCCCCCGCCGGCCGCATCGCGGCCCCTCACCTGCCTATCGCGACTGCGGTTTCTGCGGCCCGAACGAGCGCCGCACCACGTCTCCCCGGCCGCCGAGACCCTTCACCCGCTTGCCGTTGACGTGCAGCGTCACGGCTCCGGCGTCGGCCAGCAGCACGTTGACCTTGTCGGGCGCGCGCCAGGTCGAGGTCTTGCCCGCCTTGAGCGTGCCGGCGAAGAGCTTGCGCCCCTTCGCGTCGTGCAGGTTGACGTACGACGACCGCTTGGCCTTGATACGGACCGTGACGATGTTCTTGGCCGCCACCGCAGACGGGCTCGGCTTGGGCGCCTCGGTGATGGGCGTGTTCGGCGGGACGCTGGGCCGGGCCGAGGCGGCGCGCACGTCGCCCGTACGGACCTGGTCGCCGCCACCTCCCAGCACCCGCATCATGCCGAAGACCACCACGATGGCCAGGGCCACCCCCAGGGCCATCGTCCAGTTGGGCCCCCGCCGCTCCGGCAGGTTGATCTTGCGGTCGGCCTGGAAGACCGACGACGCCGGCATGGGCTGCGGAGCCCCGCCGTGCTGCTGGTCATAGAGATGGACGGTGGCCTCGGGGTCGAGCCCCACGGCCTTGGCGATCGCCCTGACGTGCCCTCTGGCGTAGAAGGCACCTCCACAGTCGCCGTATTCGTCCCGCTCCATGCAATGGATGATCGCCTCGCGAATCCTGGTCGCCGCAGCGACCTGCGCGACCGTCAGCCCTGCCGACTGCCTGGCTGCCGCCAGCATGGCCCCGATGCTCTGCTCCTGCACAGCGAACGCCCCCCACCACACCGACTACTCTTCGTGGTAGGAGATATTCAATCAGTTATCGCCAGGCAAGCACGCATTGGGGTCATTCGCCACGCAGACTTGCCAGCAAACCCGGGAGGTCGTCGGGCTTCACGAGCACCTCGCGGGCCTTCGAGCCCTCGCTCGGGCCGACCACGTCGCGGCTCTCCAGCAGGTCCATCAGGCGTCCCGCCTTGGCGAAGCCGACCCGCAGCTTGCGCTGCAGCATCGAGGTCGAGCCGAACTGGGTGGTCACGATCAGCTCGGCCGCCTGGATGAGCAGGTCGAGGTCGTCGCCGATGTCCTCGTCGATCTCCTTCTTGACCGGCGCCGCCGCGACGTCGTCGCGGTATTCGACCTGCATCTGCTCCTTGCAGTGCCCGACGATCTCGGAGATCTCCTTCTCCGAGACGAACGCGTTCTGGATGCGGATCGGCTTGCTCGCGCCCATCGGCAGGAAGAGCGCGTCGCCCTGGCCGACCAGCTTGTCGGCGCCCGGCTGGTCGAGGATGACCCGCGAGTCGGTCAGCGAGGAGACCGCGAACGCCAGCCGCGACGGCACGTTGGCCTTGATGAGGCCGGTGACCACGTCGACCGACGGCCGCTGGGTGGCGATGACCAGGTGGATGCCGGCCGCGCGGGCGAGCTGCGTGATGCGCACGATCGAGTCCTCGACGTCGCGCGGCGCCACCATCATGAGGTCGGCCAGCTCGTCCACGATGACCAGCAGGTACGGGTACGGCTGGTAGACGCGCTCACTGCCGGGCGGCGGCTGCAGCTTGCCCGCCCGCACGGCCTTGTTGAACTCGTCCACGTGCCGGAAGCCCGAGGCCGCCAGGTCGTCGTAGCGCCGGTCCATCTCGCCCACGACCCATTCGAGGGCCTCGGCGGCCTTCTTCGGGTTGGTGATGATGGGGGTGATGAGGTGGGGGATGCCCTCGTACACGCTGAGCTCGACCCTCTTGGGGTCGACGAGCACCATGCGCACCTCGTCGGGGGTGGCGCGCATGAGGATGCTGGTGATCAGGCCGTTGACGCAGACCGACTTACCGGCGCCGGTGGCGCCGGCGATGAGCAGGTGGGGCATCTTGGCGAGGTTCGCCACGATGGTGCGGCCCTCGACGTCCTTGCCCAGGCCGACGATCATGGGGTGGTGGTCGGCCTGCGCCACCTGCGAGCGCAGCACGTCGCCGAGTGCCACGAGGTCCTTGTCGGCGTTCGGGATCTCGACCCCGATGGCCGACTTGCCGGGGATGGGCGACAAAATCCGGACATCGGCGGACTTGACGGCGTACGCGATGTTCTTCGTGAGCGCCGTGACCTTCTCCACCTTGACCGCGGGCCCCAGCTCGATCTCGTAACGCGTCACCGTCGGCCCCCGGGTGAACCCGATGACCTGCGCGTCGATGCCGAACTGCTCCAGCACGCTGGTCAGCGCGTTGACCACGGTCGTGTTGGCCTTGGTCTGCGGCTTGGGCGCGGTGCCCGGCTTGAGGTGGGCCAGGTCAGGCAGGCTGTAGGGGCCCGCCTGCGGCGACAGCACGAGCTGCTCGACCTTGCGGGGCGCGGGGGTGGGCTGCGGCGGCTCAGGACGCCTCTCAGCCTCGGGAACAGGCGTCTCCTCCTCGTCGGTCAGCCCGGGCACGATCTCCGGCGAGTGGTCGGTCCGCTTGTCCTTCTCGGCGAGCACCGGCGTGTCGTACGGCTTGACGATGTCGCCGCCCTCGCCGGCTTCGCCCTTCTTCGTCTTGACCCGCTTCCTGGACGGCGACTTCGGCGTCTCCGGCTCGGCGTGCCGCTCGAACAGCAGGTGCTTGAGCTCGGCCAGCCGCTCGGGGATGCGGTGGACGGGCGTGGCGGTGATCACCAGCACCCCGAACCCGGACAGGAGCAGCAGCAGCGGGATCGTCACCCACGACGGCAGGATGCTCATCGGCGGCGCCGAGACCAGGAACCCGACCATGCCGCCGGCCTGCGCCACCTTGTCCATGCCCTGGCCCTGGCCGGCCGGATAGGGGGTGCCGTTGGAGACGTGAATGACGCCGAGCACGCCGACCAGCAGCGCGGCCCAGCCGATCACCATGCGGCCGGTGTCGGCGGAGTGGTCGGGGTGACGCAGGTAACGCCAGGCCAGCAGGCCGAGCAGCAGCGGCAGCACCCAGGCCAGCGAGCCGAACACGCCGCGTACGGCCGCGTCGACCGCCCCCGACACCGCGCCGTCGGAGGCGCGCCAGGTCATCGCCGCGAGCACGATCGCGCCCGCCAGCACCGTGAGCCCCACGCCGTCGCGCCGGTGCGCCGGGTCGAGCTCGCGGGCGTTCTTGCCCACCGCCCGCGCGGCGCCGCCGATGCCGTTGGCGAACAGCATCCACAGCCCCACGATCAACTTCCCGATCATGGTGAGTACCCAGGTGATCGGGTCGGGGTGGGTCACCGGGGATCTACGGCCGGACGCGGATGCCTTCGTCCTGGGCCGTCCCGCCTGCGTCGTCCCGCGCTTGGCGGGGGTCGAGCGAGACGAGGTCGACCGCTTCGCCGGCCCCTTCGATGCGCTTTTCGGCGTACGGGTGGCCATGATGCCAAAGGTACGACGGAGACACCTCGGTACGCGCGTAGGCTCGCCGGTGTCCTGACATGTGGCCACCCGAACTGTGACGCGCGGGCACGCTCAGTCGCGCCCCCGCACGATCGAGACCGCCTCGAACGCCGGCCGCATCGCCACCACCCGATCGGCCAGGCCCTTGACCGTCTCCCGCAGCCCCTCGTCCTCCCCCGCCGCACCGGCCAGCCCTTCGAGGCGCGTCTCCACCGGCACCGGCCGCCGCGCGAAGTCCGCCAGCGCCTCGTCGGTAGTCGACCGTCCATGCCGAGCCGGCCGAGCACGTGGGTCAGGGCGTAGCCGTTGCGGATGTCGTCGTCCACGATGAGCGCCCGCCGGGCCTCGAACGGGTCGTCGGGCCAGTCGAGCCGCGTACGGAAATTGCCGTCGCGCAGCCCCTGTAGGGCCGTGAGCAGGGGACGGAGGTCCTTCGGGTGGAGCGATCCAGCGGTGTGGGGGGAGCCCGACCGCGCGACCATGGCGGCCTTTTCACAACTGGAGGTATCAACGGCATCAGTCTGCCACTCTGAGAGTGACCGAACTGCCACATCGAGTGATGTTCTAGGACGCAGAGTGGACACGACCAGAGTGTCGAGTACGGCCTTCGACGGCACTCCGCAAGCACCGGCGCACGCACGCAAGTTCGTCCGCCAGGTGCTCGGCGAGTGGCGCCTGAGCCACCTCGCCGAGGACGCCGTCCTGCTGACCAGCGAGCTCGTCACGAACGCCGTGCTGCACGCGGGCACCGGCGTCGAGCTGACCTGCCGCCTGGACGTCGACGCGACCCCGGCCAAACTCGAGATCGAGGTCGAGGACCACCATCCCGCCCGCACGATCCCGCCCGCCGGCGAACCGCCCTCCGCCGACGCGACCTCGGGCCGCGGCCTCGCGCTGGCCGGGATGCTGGCCGACGCGTGGGGCGTCACCTACACCAAGCGCGCCAAACGGGTCTGGGTGCGCATGGAGATCGGCGACGGCTTCGAGCCGCACGAGCCGCCGGGCCGGCTCGGCATGCTCCCTGTCGTGCCGCTGGAGACGCTGCACGTGGGCGTGCTGGTGGCCGACCTCGACGGCGTCGTGGAGTCGTGGAACACCGAGGCGGAGAAGCTGCTCGGCTGGCAGGCCGAGCAGGTCGTCGGCCGCTCGCTCAAAGACCTGGTGGCCTGGCAGGGCCACGGCCCCTACGCGCTGTCGCTGATCGACACGCTGGCGCTGTGCCGGTGGCGGGGCGAGGCGCGCATGCGTCACCGCGACGGCGGGCTCGTCCCCGTCTACGTCTCCCAGCTGCGCAGCAGGGGGCACGCGGGTGAGCGCAGGTCGATCTGGATGGTGGTGCCCGCCGAGCACCGGGGCGTGCTGACGCCGCCGTCGGCGCCGATGCGCAGGGAGGCGGGCCGGCGGATCAAGGAGCTGCTCGACCACGACATGCCGTTCACCGAGCTGCTGGACACGATCGCGCAGATCGTCCAGGTCTCCAGCGGGGGCGACGCGGCGTACGTGCTGCTGTCGGCCGAGGGCGGCGACCGGTTCGGGGTGGCGGCGGGCGCGGGCGCGACGGCGGGGCTGGTCGGGGTGCTGGCCACGGGCGTGTTCGGGCCCGAGCGCAGGACGCCGGTGATGACGGAGGACCTGCTGGCCGGCGACGTCGAACTGGCCGACCAGCTGCGGGCCAGATCGATGGCGTGCGCGCCGCTGCTGGTCGGCGGCGCGGTGATCGGCTACCTCGTGGTCACCGCGGCGAGGCCCGGCCACTTCGACCAGGAGCTGACGATCAGCCTGCAGCACATCGCCGGTCAGGTGGCCGTCCCCGTGCAGCGGGGGCGGCTGGCCGAGCAGGACCGCGCGCACAGGGGGCGGCTGTCGTTCCTGGCCGAGGCGGGCGAGCTGCTGGCGGGCGTGCACGACGAGGAGCTGATCGCGGCGCTGACCGCGCAGCTCGTGGTGCCCAAGATCGCGACGTGGGCGGCCGTCTATCTCACCGACCTGACCGGCATGACCAGGCTCGCGCACGTCTGGCACAGCGACGAGCGCAACAACGCCGACCTGCGCAAGTCGCTGCCCGCCATCCCCCGCTCGGCGCTCGACCAGGTCGACTGGCCGATCGGCCCGGAGAACGTGCTGGCCTTCCCGCTGCTGACGCAGGGCAGGTCGTACGGCGCGCTGGTGATCGGCCGCACCGAGCCGACGCTGCCCCTCGAGCTGGCCGACCTGCTGGCGGACCTGTGCCGGCTGGTCTCGCTCAACCTGCACACCGCCATGCTGTACGCCCGCCAGGCCACCACCTCCCGCGTGCTGCAGCGCAGCCTGCTGCCCATGCGGGTGGCCCCCATGCCGGGCCTGGAGTCCGCGGTCGTCTACGAGCCGGCCGAGGAGGGCGCCGACGTCGGCGGCGACTTCTACGACCTGTTCACGGTGGCCGACCACTGGTGCTTCGCGCTGGGCGACGTGTGCGGCAGCGGCCCGGAGGCGGCCGCGGTGACCGGCCTGGCCAGGCACGCCGTACGCCTGCTCGCCAAGGAGCACTACACGGTCGCCGACATCCTCGACCGGCTCAACCACGCGCTGCTGGAGGAGGGCGACGAGGGCAGGTTCCTCAGCCTGCTGTGCGGCGAGCTGACCCCGCTCCCCCAGGGCGGCGCACTGTGCACGATCGCCTCGGCCGGCCACCCGCCGCCGCTGCGGCTGCGCCCCGGCGGCGAGGTACGCGCGATGGCGACCCCGCAACTGCTGCTCGGCATCGAGGCCGACGCCCGCTTCCACGTGGAGACGTTCGAGCTGGCGCCTGAGGACGTGCTGCTCTGTGTCACCGACGGGGTGACCGAGCGGCGCAACGGCGACCGGCTGCTCGACGACGGCGACGGCCTGGCCGCGCTGCTGTCGGGCTGCACAGGGCTGAGCGCGCACGCGGTGGCCGAGCGGGTGCGGCACGCGGTCGAGACGTTCGCCCCCGAGCCGTCGCAGGACGACGTGGCCCTGCTGGTGATCAAGGCCTCCGCCGCCCTGCGTCAGGCGGTCAGGTGACTCAGCGGAACCGGTAGGTGGTGGTGGAGGTGCGGCGCTCGCCCGGCCGCAGCACCGTGGAGGGGAACTGCTGCTGGTTCGGCGAGTCGGGGAAGTGCTGGGTCTCCAGGCACAGCCCGGCGAACGGCCCGTACGGCGTGGCGGCCCCGTCGAGCATGCCGCCCGCGTAGAACTGCACGCCCGGCTCGGTGGTGGTGACCTCCATGGTCAGGTCGCCGCCGGTCACCGTGACCCCGCCGTCGAGCACGAAGCAGTGGTCGTAGGCGCCCTCGAAGCGCTCGCCGACGGCGTGCGGCTCGGTGAAGTCGAACACCGTGCCCTTGACCGGCGCCAATTCGCCCGTGGGGATCTTGTCGTCGTCGACCGGCAGGTAGTGCTCCGACTCCATGCGGACCACGTGGTCGAGCACGTCGCCCTCGCCCTTGAGGTTGAAGTAGGAGTGGTTGGTCAGGTTGACCACGGTCGGCGCGTCGGTCTCGGTGGCGTAGTCGATGCGCAGCGCGTCGTCCTCCAGCGTGTACGTCACCGACGCGCTCAGCGTGCCGGGGAAGCCCTGGTCGCCGTCGGGACTGACGAGCGTCAGCGTCACCGACGAGTCGCTGCGCTCGGCGACCGTCCACACCTTGGCGTCGAAGCCCTCGGTGCCGCCGTGCAGGCAGTTGGGCCCGTCGTTGGCGGGGAGGGTGAACTCGACCCCGTCGAGGGTGAAGCGGGCGCCGGCGATGCGGTTGCCGTAGCGGCCGACGACGGCGCCGAAGTAGCGGCTGCGGGTGCGGTAGTCGTCGAGCGTGTCGAGCCCGAGCACGACGTTGACCCCCGATACCTCCAGCCTGCGCACGATGGCGCCGTACGTGAGCACCTCGGCGCGCAGCCGACCCGACGACAGCTCTATCTGCTCGACCTGCCGGCCAGACGGCAGCGTTCCGAAGATCATATCTGTGCCCTTCCCGTGGACTCGCGGACTATGAGGGCGGTGTCGAGGGTCACCGTCGCGCCCTCGCCCCCCGACTGCAGCAGCAGATCAACCGCCATTCTGCCCGCCTGCACGGCCGGCATGGCGACCGTGGTCAGCTTGGGCCGGTTGAGCCGCCCCGGCAGGATGTCGTCGAACCCGATCACACTTATCTGGTCTGGTACCCCTATCTCCATCGCCGACAGCCCCTCGATGAGCCCGAGGGCCACGAGGTCGTTGTAGGCGAGCACGGCGGTGGCGCCGCAGGCGGCCACCTCGGGGGCCACCGACAGCCCGCCTGCCTCGGTCGGCTGGTTGGGGCCGAAGAAGATCAGGTCGAGCCCTGGGGTCTCGGCGGCCACACCCTGCATCTCGTTGCTGGTCCACGAGCCGATCGGGCCGGAGACGAGCGCGATCCTGCGGTGGCCGAGCCCGGCCAGGTGCTCCAGCGCGAGCTTGGCGCCCTGGGCGACGTTCATGAGCACGGACGGCATGCCCTTGATGCGCCGGTTGACCACCACGAACGGCACGTCCTCGGCCAGGCGCTCGATCATCTTGTTCGACAGGCGGGGGCTGCACAGCAGGACGCCGTCCACCTGTTTGGCGAACGTCCTGATCAGCTCCTCCTCCACGCGCGGGTCCTCGTCGGTGTCGGCCACGAACACGTGGTAGTCGCGGCCCCTGGCCTGCGACTGGGCGGCCTTGATGAGCGGCGGGAAGAACGGGTTGGCGATGTCGGCCACGATGAGGCCCATGTTGTACGTGCGCCCGGTGGTGAGCGCCCTGGCCGCCCGGTTGGGCCGGTAGCCGAGGTCGTCGGCCGCGGCCAGCACGCGGCTCCTGGTGGCGGGGTTGACCAGGTGCGGCGCGGAGAAGGTGCGCGACACAGTCGACACGTGAACGCCGCAGGCACGGGCCACGTCCTTGATCGTCGCCGCCATCGCCGTCCTCCCTTGCAAACGGTTGCCACAGTAAACCCTGGCCGTCTCGGATAACGGCGTCAAGGTTTCTGCAACCGGTTGCTACGGCGGGCGGCGGCTCACCCGGCCGGCTTCACCACTTCCCGCCGAGTTCGTTCAGCGTGAAGATACCGCCGGCGCGGTGGTGCAGGGGCTCGTTCAGGTCGGGCTCGCCCTGCTCGGCGATGAGCGCGGCGGCGAACGGCTCGGAGGAGTCGTGCGAGACGTACCCGATGGCCTTGGCTTCCTCCAGCGACCACCAACGGCGCGGGCTGTCGGAGACGCCCCAGACGACGTGGTAGCCGTCGGCGGTCAGGCCCGCCTCGACGAGCCTGGTCAGGTCGTCGGCGGAGATCCAGGTCGCCAGGCCGCGGGTGTCCACGGGGCCCTCGTTGCAGGTGCCGAGGCGGATGACGGTGACGTTCATGCCGAAACGGTCGTGGTAGAGGCTGCCGAGCGCCTCCATGACCACCTTGCTCACGCCGTAGAAGGTGTCGGGGCGGGGGAAGGCGTAGTCGGGCAGGTCGGCGCCGTCGGCCGGCCGGGTGTGGTAGCCGGCGGCGTGGTGGCTGCCCATGAGGACGAGGTGCTCGACCCCCTCCCTGTACGCCGCCTCCATCAGCACTTGCGTCCCCTCGATGTTGGCGCGCAGGATGTCGGCCCAGGGGTGCTCCCTGCTCTGGCCGCCGAGGTGCAGCACGGCGTCGACGCCCTTCATGGCCTCGGCCACGGCGTCGGGGTCGGCGAGGTCGGCCGTCACCCATTCCTCGCCGGGCCCCGGCTCGATCGGTTGAATGTCGGAAAGCCGCAGCGTGCGGCCTTCGCGGGCGAGCCGGGGCCTGAGCAACGTCCCGACCTTTCCCGCGGCTCCCGTCATGAGAATGCGCATGCATCCATGATGTACACGATTCTGGCCGAAATTCACATCCTTGAATGTTGACCGTGAGCCGCGTCACTAGTTACGTTCACAGGCACACATTCATGTCCACGACTCATGTCCACGTATGTGAACAGGAGGCGGTCTGATGTCACGTCGTTTGCTGGGGGTCGCGCTCGCCGCGACCCTCGCCGTAGGACTGACAGGCTGCGGTTCCGGGGGATCGTCAGGTTCGGAGGACAACACTTTGGAGATCTGGATCAGGCAGCCGCCCGATTCCGACTCCGCCAAGACCGCCAAGAAGCTGGCCGACGCATTTACCAAGGCCAGCGGGGTGCCGACGAAAGTCGTCGCGCTTTTCGACGACTTCGAAACCAAACTGAACCAGCAGGCGGCACAGCGGCAACTGCCCGACATCGTCATCAACGACACCGCCCAACTCGGCACCATGGTGTCACAGGGCTGGCTCCAGCCCGTCGACAAAGCCACCCTGGCGGGCGCCGACCAGCTCGCGGAAACCGCGTGGAAGGCCGCCGCCGGCAGCGACGGCAAGTATTACGCCGCGCCATTCTCCGCCCAGTCGTTCGCGTTGATCGTCCGTAAGGACTGGCGCGAGAAAGTCGGCATGGAGCCGCCCGCCACGTGGGAGGACCTCTCCAAACTCGCCGTCGCGTTCACCGAGCAGGACCCCGACGGCAACGGCGAGAAGGACACCGCCGGCTTCGTCGCCCCCGCCGGCACCAAACGCGGCTACGCCTCCTGGTACGCCTCCTCCCTCATCTACGCCAACGGCGGCGACTTCCTCGCCCCCGCGGGGAACGGCAAGTACACCGCCACCGTCAACGACCCCAAGACCGTGGAGGCCGTCCAGTTCCTGCAGGACCAGTTCTGCAAGACCAAGACCGTCAACCCCGGCGCCGTCAGCAACGACACGACCGTCACCCACGAGGTGTTCGAGAAGGGCCAGGGCGGGATCTACCTGGTCGGCCCGTACGTGCTGGCCCGGTTCGTCAACAGCGTCGGCACCGACAAGATCGAGGTGCTCCCCGTGCCCAAGGGCCCGTCGGGCGGCCCCGGCACCCTCGGCGAGGGCGAGAACGTCTACATGATGGCCGGCTCCGAGAACCAGGAGGGGCAGAAGAAGTTCGCCGAGTTCGCCGTCTCCCCCGAGGGCCAGCGCATCGGCATGAACAAGGACGCCAACGGCGCCATCGTCCGCCTGCCGGTCAACACCACCGTGGACATGGCCGCCGAGCGACAGGACCCGCGCTGGAAGGTGTTCCAGGAGTCCTACGAGCACGCGGTCTACGCCCCGCCGGTGCCCAACTGGGCGCCGATCCGCCAGACCTCGGCCGACTCCATCAACGCCGTGTGGGCCGACTGCTCAGCCGACGTCAAGACGGCCATGGATGAGCTCAACAACAAGCTCACCCAGGAACTGCAGAGCCAGAAAGCCTCATGACCTCGACACTCACCCCGGCGCGCGGCCGGACCGCGTCCCCCGGCCACCCACCCCGAGCGGTGCGGTGGCGGGGGCCGCTGATCGCCTGGCTGTTCCTGGCGCCCGCGCTGCTGCTCTTCCTGTACTTCAAGTTCATCCCCATGTTCGTGGGGCTGTGGAAGAGCCTGTTCAAGGTGCAGACCTTCCTCGGTGACGAGTGGGTCGGCCTGCAGAACTACCAGACCATCGTCAGCGACGACGAGTTCGCCTCGGCCATCTGGCACAGCGTCGTGCTCGCCCTCGGCACCACGGTCGGCTCGATCGTGCTCGGCCTCGGCCTGGCGCTGCTCATCGAGGGGCCCGCCCGCTACCTGTGGTTCGTCAGGACCGCGGCCTTCCTGCCGGTCGTCACCACGATGGCGGCCGTGGCCGAAGTGTGGCGCATCATGTTCCACCCGGCCGACAGCGGGATGCTCAACGTCATCATCGGCTGGACGGGCATCGACCCGCAGCCCTGGCTGGCCAGCGAGGACTCCTCGCTCTGGTCGATCATGCTGATGAGCATCTGGCGCGGGACGCCGTACGACATGATGATCTTCCTGGCCGGGCTGGTCGGCGTGGACCGCGCGCTGTACGAGGCGGCCGCCGTGGACGGCGCCTCCACCTGGAGGCGGCTGCGCCACATCACGCTGCCGGCGCTGCGGCCGGTGTTCTGGATCCTGTTCACCCTGGCCGCCATCCGCGGGCTGCGGGTCTTCGTCGAGGTCTACGTGCTCACCAACGGCGGCCCCAACGGCTCGTCCGAGGTGCTCATGACGTTGATCTACAAGCTCGGCTTCCAGAAGAACGAGCTGGGCGTCGCCTCGGCGGGCGGGATCGTGCTGTTCCTCGCCACGCTGGCGCTCACCGTGATCGTGCAGATGCTGCGCAGGAGGCAGGCGACATGAAGTTCGACAGCGCGCTGGGCCTGGAGGCGCGGCGGGGCCCGGTCGCCCGCGTCGGCAAGGTCCTCATCTACGCCGCGATGGTGATCGTCTTCACCGGGCCGCTGGTCGGGCTGCTGATGAGCTCATTCAGCAAGACCCTCGACCCGACCTCCTTCTCTTTGTGGCCGGACGAGTTCACGCTGGAGAACTTCATCCAGGCCAAGGACAAGAACGTCTACCTCTACCTGCTGAACTCCTTCATCGTCGTCGGCTTCGGGCTGCTGCTGCAGGTGCTGGTGAGCGTCTTCGCGGCGTACGCGCTGGCCCGCAAGAAGTTCCGTGGCATGACGTTCGTGATGCTGCTCATGCTCACCACGATGATGCTCCCCGAGGAGATCATCGCGATCCCGCTCTCCCTCGTCCTCGCCGACATGCCGCTGCTGAACGTCAACCTCATCGGCACGTACGCGGGCATGATCCTGCCCGTCGGCGCCTGGGGCTTCTCCATCCTCGTCATGACCGAGTTCATGAAGGAGGTGCCGGTGGAGCTGGAGGAGGCCGCGCGCATCGACGGGGCCGGCGAGCTGCGCATCTTCGCGACCATCATCGTGCCGCTGTGCCGCCCGGCGCTCGGCGTGATCGGCGTCTTCGGCTTCACCATGATCTGGGACCAGTACCTGCTCCCGCTGATCGTGGCCCCCGAGTCGGACATGTGGACCCTGCCCATCGCGCTACGCTCGCTCCGCTCCGACGAGGAGGTCGGAATCGGCGTGCTGCTGGCGGCCTCGCTGCTGGCGCTGCTGCCGTCGATCATCGCCTTCCTGGCCTTCCAGCGGCAGTTCATGCGCGGTCTGACGAGCGGCGCGGTCAAGGGTTAGGCGTCCATGTATCTGGACGCTATCCAATATCCTGGATGTCCGAAGCCGCCGAAGGATACGAGATGGGATGAGCATGGAGCAGCCCCCGCTGGTCAAGTCCGCGGAGCGGACCGTACGCATCCTGGAGACGCTCGCCGAGTCGCACGACCACCTCACGCTCTCCGAGCTGCAGCAGCGCACCGGGTTCCCGCGCAGCAGCCTGCACGCGCTCATGCGCACGCTCGTCGAGCTCAACTGGGTCGAGACCGACTCGGCCAGGTCCGCCTTCGGGATCGGCCCCCACGCGCTGCTGACCGGCACGGCCTACCTCGACAAGGACCCGGCGCTGCCGTTCGCCCAGGACTGCCTGGAGGACCTGCGTGACGAGATCGGGCAGACCGTACACTTCGCCCGGCGCGACGGCGCCCACGTCCTCTACCTCGCCACCCGCGAGTCCCGCGAGGCCGACCACGTCATCCCCCGCGTCGGGCGGCGGCTGCCCGCCCACGTCACCGCGCTCGGCCAGGTGCTGCTCGCCCAGCTCACCGACGACGAGGTGGTCGCCCTGCTCCCGGCCCCGCTCGTCGCGCTCACCGAGCACACCATCACCGACCTGACCAAACTCACCGGCGAACTCGACCAGGTCCGCACCCGCGGCTGGTCCTACGAACGCGAGCAGGGCACACCCGGCGTGGCCTGCGTGGCCGTCGCGGTCGACTACCGCATCCCGGCCACCGACGCGATCAGCTGCTCGATGCCCGCCGGGCTGCCGCCCGCCGAGGTCGAGCGCATCACCGAATCAATCATCAAACACACCCGCAAGCTGGCTGCCACCCTGCGCAGGGAGGGCATCCGCTAGTCCCCAGGAAGGACCGTTGATGCGGTTAGACGGCGTTCTCTTCTTCCCCGTGACCCCCTTCGGCCAGGACGGCGGCCTGGCCGAACCCGTCCTCGCCCGCCACGTCGCCGCCGGGGTCGCCGCCGGAGCCGGAGGAGTGTTCGCCGCGTGCGGCACCGGCGAGTTCAACGCCCTCGACCCCGCCGAATACACCCGGGTCGTCTCCACCGCCGTCACCGCCACCGCCGGCCGCGTCCCCGTCTTCGCCGGAGCCGGCGGCCCGCTCCCCACCGCCCGCGCGCTCGCCCGGGCCGCCGCCTCCCAGGGCGCCGACGGCCTGCTGCTCATGCCGCCCTACCTGGTCACCGGCCCCACCTCCGGCCTCATCCGGTACGTCCGCGACGTCGCCTCCGTCACCGACCTGCCCGTCATCGTCTACCAGCGCGGCACCGCCCGCTTCACCCCGTCCGCCGTCGCCACGCTCGCCGCCGACGTGCCCCAGGTGATCGGCTTCAAGGACGGCCTAGGCGACTTCGACCTGCTGCAACGCATCATCCTGACCGTCCGCCAGGCCACCTCGGAGCCCTTCACCTTCTTCAACGGCCTCCCCACCGCCGAACTGACCGTGCCCGCCTACCGCGGCCTCGGCGTCACCCTGTACTCCAGCGCCGTCTTCGCCTTCGCCCCCGAGATCGCCCTCGCCTTCCACAAGGCCGTCAACGGCGGCGACGAGGTCCTGGTCCAACGCCTGCTGACCGACTTCTACCTCCCCCTCGTCCAGCTCAGGGACCTCGCCCCCGGCTACGCCGTCTCTCTGGTCAAGGCGGGCGTACGGATGCGGGGGCTGGAGGTGGGCGGCGTCCGAGCCCCCTTGGTGGACCCCGACCGAGAGCACCTGGAAAAACTCGAGGAGATCCTCAATACGGGCCTTTCCCTGACCGGCCCCTAACCCGTCCCCGCCCTCGGCCACTCGGCCGCTCGGACGCTCAGCCGCTCGGACGCTCGGACGTTCGGACGCTCAGCCGCTCAGCCGCTCAGCCGCGCTCGGACGCGCCGATCGGGCCCGGCCGCGCCCGGTCGCGCCCGATCACCGCCCGAGCGCGCTGGAGCGTCCTCTTCCTCACGCCCAACCACCCACTCAGGCCGCTCCCCTTTGCGCCCACGAGCACCCCGCGCACATACCCCCGATTGCGCCGCCTCTCCCCATGCCGCCTCTCCCCATGCCGCCCCTCCCCATGGCCCCCCTCCCCATGGCCCCCCGACACCCGATAGCTCACCGGGGCGCTCATATCTCTCCGCGGCTCTCTCCGCGGCGCGCCTCCCTGCCGCCCCTCGGCCGGTCGCGCACGCGGGCTTCCTCCCCCTCACATCCGGGCCCTTCATCCATCCCCCGCGTCCGGGGCCCTTCATCCCTTCGTCCGGGCCCTTCATCCTCCGTGTGCGGCCACCAGCCCAACGAGGCCGGAACGACGAAGGGCCCGCCGGACCGGGCGAGGTGGGGAATCACCCCATCGCCCGGTTCGGCGAGCCCTCCTGCCGGCTCACCTCGTCCGAAGGCTCACACCTGGAGGCGGCCGTCCACCCGGCGCGGGATGGACAGCGGGTTCGCGTCCTTGAGCTCCTCAGGCAGCAGCGCCTCCGGCCAGTCCTGGTACGCCGTCGGCGCCACCCACCGCTCGATCGCGGTGGCCCCGACCGACGTGGAGGTCGTGGTGGCGGACGGCCAAGGCCCGCCGTGGTGCATGGCCCAGCACACCGCGACCCCGGTCGGCCACCCGTTCCAGATGAGCCGCCCGGCCTTCCTGCCCAGCACCTCGACGACCTCGGACGCCTCCTCCGGCGCCACCCCGTGCACGCTGGCGGTCAGCGACCCTTCGAGCCGCTCGAGCACCGGCCGCAGGTCGGCGACGTCGCGGTAGGTGACCACGATGGCGGCGGGCCCGAAGCACTCCTCCCCGATCTCCGGCAGCTTGGCCGCGAACGTGTCGAGGTCGGCGGTGAACGCCTTCGGCGTGACCGCCCAGCTGCCCTCGCCCGGCTTGCCCTCGGCCAGCAGCTGCAGCTCACCCAGCCGCTCGACGCCGCCGAGGTAACCGTCACGGATGCGCTCGGCCAGCATGGGACCGCCTGCCGTACCCTCGACGGCCTCCACGATCGCCTTGCGCAGCTCGTCATCCTCGGGCACGAACAGCAGGCCGGGGTTGGTGCAGAACTGCCCGACCCCGAGCGTCAGCGACGCGGCGAACCCCGCCGCCACCTCCTTGACCGGCGCCGACGGCAGCACGACCACGGGGTTGACGCTGCCGAGCTCGCCGTAGAACGGGATGGGCGTCTCCCGCTCGTCGATCAGCTTCTGAATGGCCTTGCCGCCGGCCACCGACCCGGTGAACCCGGCCGCGACGACCGCGGGGTGCTGGACAAGGTCGGCACCGGCCTGCATGCCCTGGACCAGGCCGAGCAGGTCGGGGTTCGGCAGCGCCTCGCTGATGATCTTGGCGACCCGCTCGGACGTGTTGGGGTGCCCGGGATGCGCCTTGACGACCACGGGGCACCCGGCCGCCAGCGCCGAGGCGGTGTCGCCACCGGCCACCGAGAACGCGAACGGGAAGTTGCTGGCCGCGAACACCGCCACCACACCCGGCAGCGCGTGCTTCATCCGGCGTACGTCGGGCCTGGGCGGCGTCAGCGAGGCGTCAGCGTGGTCGATGATCGCCTCAAGGTAGCCGCCGTCCCTGATGACCTCGGCGAACAGCCTGAACTGCCCCGCGGCACGCGCGACCTCGCCGCGCAGGCGTCCCTCACCGAGCGCGGTCTCCTGGTCGGCGAGCTGCCACAGCTCGTCCACGTGGGCGGAGAGCGCGTCGGCGACGGCTTCCAGCGCGACGGCCCGCTCGGCCGCCGGCGTCGCCCGCCACGCCGCCCCGGCAGCGGCCGCCGCGGAAACGATCCTGTCGACACCGGCGCTGTCGGTCTCGGGCAGGGCGGCGCCCACGGTTGCGCCGGTCCTGGGGTCGTGTCCGTAGATCATCGAAAGGCCCTTCGGATGCTTGACACTTCTTCCACCTGATTCTTACAGTTGCGGCAACTTGTCCACAAATCTGGCCATTGTTCACATACATGAACGGCGAGCGCATGATCATCAGGCAGGTCCACGTAACTCCCGTCGCCTTCAGGGATCCGCCTCTTCTCAACGCCGCCGGAGTCCACGAGCCGTGGGCCCTGCGTACCATTGTCGAGGTCGTCACCGACGAAGGTCTGAGCGGGCTGGGCGAGACCTACGGTGACCTGCACCATCTCGCCAAGGTACGCGACTGCGCCAATGCTTTGGTCGGCCTCGACGTCCACGCGCTCAACGAGATGTACGCGAGGATCGCCGCGACCGTCGGCGGCACGGTGACCGACCTCCATGGCCTGACCGGTGCCGCCACCAAGGAGAAGAGCATCGACCGCGTCTTCTCCCCCTTCGAGGTGGCCTGCCTCGACATCCGCGGCAAGGCGGCCGGCGTGCCGGTGAGCGACCTGCTGGGCGGCAAGGTCAGGGACGCCGTCCCGTACAGCGCGTACCTCTTCTACAAGTGGGCCGGCCACCCCGGCGAGGAGCCGGACCGCTTCGGCGCCGCCCTGGACGAAGCGGGCATCGTGCAGCAGGCGAAACTGCTCATCGACGAGTACGGCTTCGCGTCCATCAAGCTCAAGGGCGGCGTCTATCCGCCCGACCAGGAGATCTCCGCGATCCGTGCCCTGCACGACGCGTTCCCCGGCGTGCCCCTCCGCCTCGACCCGAACGCCGCCTGGTCGGTGGCGACCTCGATCCGCGTGGGCGCGAACTCGAGGGCACGCTCCAGTACCTGGAGGACCCGACGCCGGGCATCGACGGCATGGGCGAGGTCGCCGCCGCCGTCCCCATGCCCCTCGCCACCAACATGTGCGTGGTCACCCCCGAACACTTCCCGCCCGCCATGGCCGCCCGCTCGATCGGCGTACTCCTCCTCGATCACCACTATTGGGGCGGCCTCGTACGCTCGTCGCAGGTGGCCGCGATGTGCGACGCCTTCGGCCTGTCGATGTCGATGCACTCCAACTCCCACCTCGGGATCAGCCTGGCCGCCATGACCCACCTGGCCGCCGCCACCCCGAACCTGACGTTCGCCTGCGACACGCACACGCCTTGGCAGGACGGCCAGGACGTGGTCAAGCCCGGCGCCCTCCGCTTCGAGAACGGCGCCGTCCCCGTCCCCACCGCTCCGGGCCTCGGCGTAGAACTCGACCGCGACGCGCTGTCGACGATGAACGAGCAGTACAAGAAGTGCGGAATCACGGCACGGGACGACACGTCGTACATGCAACGCTTCACCCCGTCCTTCACCGCCACCCGCCCCCGCTGGTAACCCGCCCTTGGCCAACACGCCCCTCTTCACCCCGCTTCTGCTCAAAGACAGAACCCCGCTCCCCCCACCTCCGGCCAAAGACGGAAACCCTCCGCACCCACCTCTGGCCAGGGACGGAAGCCTCCCGCGCCCACCTCTGACCGGAGACGGGAACCCTCCGCACCCACCTCTGACCAGAGACGGGAAGTCTTCAGTGCCCACCTCTGACCGGAGACGGAAGTCTTCAGTGCCCACCCCCAGTCAGCGGCGGAAGCCTCCTGCGCCCCCAGCCGGTCAGGCACAACAAGCTGCCCCACCTGCCTCCCGCCAGAGCCGCAAAATTTCTCCGCCCACCTCTGGTCGGACAGGGCAAGCTCCCTCATCTACCCCACGCCAGGCCAGAAGACCCTTCCACCCACCTCAGGTTGAAGCCGCAAGCCCCTACACCCACCCTGAGGCTCGGGACGGAAGCCTTCTCCCTCACCCCCAGCCTCAGGCTGCGGGCAGAGGTCCTCTCGCCCACCCCAGGCGGGGGGCAGAAACCCCTCAGGTTGAGGGCAGAAGCCTTCTGTCCTGCCCTCAACCTGAGAGCGAAACCCCTCACCACCTTCGGTCCCCGGCCGAAAGCTCCCTCTCCCACCTCAGACCGAGGCCGAAGCGCTCTCCACCCTTGCCCCACAGGGGGAAAGCGCGCCTGGCTGGCCTGCGATCAGATTGGGAAGCACCCCCATCCACGAACCGTCCCCCATGGACCGTGCCCCCACGAACCGTGCCCCCACGGACCGTGCCCTACGAACCGTGGCCCACGGACCGGCACCTACGGTTCCTCACCTACGGACTCCAATGCCGAGGGACGGCTCGGACCGACTCCCATTCGCGCGGAACGAACCACCGACTCAAATGCGCGCGAACGGACCCCACCGACCTTTATCTGCGAGGACCGTCACCCACAGACCGCTACCGGCAAGGACCGGACTGAACCCCACCGTTCCTCCGTTCCGCTTGGCAAGGAACACCCCTAACCCCTTTCCTATGGCTGCCATCGACAAATCCATCGACCTATCCCCCATCCGTAACGAAGACACTTCCAGCAAGGAGACCCTGTGGTGAACGTCGCCTACCTGTACCCCTGGGACGTGGTCGGTGACCCGTCGGCCCCCAGCCGTCTGGCCGACCTGGGCGTCGAGGCGGTCGCACTGGCCGCCAGCTACCACTCGACACGAGCGGCCACGCCGTACCATCCGGCCCACCGCGTGCTGGACGTGCCGTACCCGGCCTTCTACCTCCCGATCCGCCCCGCCTCCTGGTCCCGCCTGGTACCCGCCGCCCCCACCTGGACCCCGGCCGACGCCTACCTCCAGGCCAGGGACGCCCTCAAGGCAGTCGGCCTCCAGGTGCACGCCTGGACGGTCCTCACCCATAACTCCCACCTCGGCGCCGCCAACCCCGACCTGGTCGTCCGCAACGCCTTCGGCGACGCGTACCCGTACGCCCTGTGCCCATCGCACGAGGACGTCATCGAATACTGCGAGAGCCTGGTCAGAGAAACCCTGAAGCTGGGAGAACCGGACGGCCTGATCCTGGAGGCCTGCGGCCCCATGGGCTTCGGCCACCAAACCGTCCACGAAAAGACCTCCGGCGCCGACTGGACCCCGGCGGACATCGACCTCCTCTCCCTGTGCTTCTGCAAGAACTGCGCCACCCGATACCCCGACCAGACAAGGTCAGTGGTCCGCTCCGCAATAGACCGGACCACAGCACCCAGCCACCACTCCGAAGCCACCGCCACGCAGACAACACCAAGCACAGCTCGCACCACCACCCCTCCCCTCTCAGCCGAACAAGCCCTAGGCGACCTGGCAGACGAGGTACGCCAAGCCCGCACCACCCTGACCACCACCCTCCGCCAACGCCTGATCACAGTGGCGAAGGAAACCGCCCCCCACGTCCCCATCACCCTCCATGCCAACCCCGACCCCTGGTCGACAGGCGCCTTCGCCCCTCTCCCCGCAGGCGAACCGAACGCCGACGTCCTGGTAGCCAACTGCTGGGGCGACCCATCCACGGACGCCACCCGCCTGACTCACCTCAAGACTCTGACGAACGACCCCCAACGAGTAGGCGCCTACGTATTGGCCCTCCCCCCACGCCCCGCCGACCCAGAGGTATTGGCCGACCAGCTGAGGACGTACAGCAAGGCAGGAGCCACGGAATACCACCTGTACCACGCCGGCCTAGCCTCCCCCCAGCGTCTGTCAGCCCTAGCGCAGGCCCTCACCCTCCTGTCCTAATCCACGAGGTCTGTGCCGGGTGGGAAGGGAGGCCGGCCGCACGTTCCCGAACCGCTCCGGCCTCCCAGCCCACTCCACGACCCCACACCTCCACGCCCCGGCTCGCACCCTCACGCCCTCACCACCCCGACCTAAGCACCGCCCCACGCACAGCACTCGCCGCCCCGAACGCCACCCTCACCGCTGCCTCTCGCCCTCTCACCGCCGCACCTTGAACTCCGCCCCACGAGGGGACCCCCATGCGGAATGCAGCCCCACGCGAGATGCAACCCCACGCGAATACCGGTCCCCGCGACGCAACCTCACACGAACGCCAACCCCCCGATGCGGCCTTACGCGGAATGCAGCCCCTGCGGGATGCCGGTCCCGCGAGATGCAAACCCCACCCTCACCGTCAACCGGCCCACCCTCACCACCGCGTTCTCACACCCGGGCCGATCCCGTACCGCCGCACTGTCCCCGGCGTCACCCTCGAGCCACGATTCGGACTGTGCAACCTTCCGCCAGCGCACGGCCTCGGCGAGGAGCAGCCACGCCTCCTCGCGTACTTTCCTGCATCCCACAGCTTCTGCCGAGCAAAGGTCCGTCATCCCCGCCCACCTCCTCGCACACCGTTTGGGGTCGGTACAGCGCCGCCGGTCCGAAGGATTGGCCCACCTCTGACACCGTCGCGTTCCTTGGAACCCCCGTCGTGCTTGCTACGGCCCCAACACCTGAGATTCCGTGTGAGCCGCACTGGCTCCGGATACGTATGACCGCATGAACGATGTGCTAATCGTCTTCAGAAAGTACGGGGGCGCACTGCACTGGAACCATCCCGGCCGCGTGCTCGGTGAGGACGAGCACGGCGTCTGGGTGGACGTGCCCGGCGGGACGTTAGCCCGTAAAGGCGATGCCCCGCCCGTCACCTGGAAGACCCCGGTCACCATGCTGTTCCCCCGAAACGCCTGGTGGACTGCCTCATTTCACATCCCGCCCCACAAGAGCGACCTCTACATCGACGTCACCACGGTCCCGGAGTGGAGAGACGACGAGGTCACCATGCTCGACCTCGACCTGGACGTCATCAGGCTGAGGAACGGACGTCTCATTCTCGACGACGAAGACGAATTCGCCGAGCATCAGCTTCTCTTGAACTATCCCACCGAGTTGATCAAACAAGCGGAAGAATCAGCACGCTGGCTTCTCGACGCAGTCGCGAAAAGGCAGGGCCCGTTCGGCGGAGCGCACTTGGCCTGGCAAGCAAAAGCATCATGAATGCATCAAACTGAGACCTGATCGAAAACCAAGGCTATCATCATCAACACCCTGCTCACACATCACCCGGCGGCCGCAACCAGCCCACTTTCATATGCCGCGATAACGAGCTGCGCCCGATCCCGGGCCTCCAACTTGGCCAGCAACCGGGTGATGTGCGTCTTCACTGTCGCCAGACTCACTTGCAGATGGGCAGCTATCTCGTTATTCGACAAGCCCCTCGCGATCAACATTAACACTTCCTTTTCCCGCTCGGTTACGCCGTTCAGTCCTTTCACCCTCGGCAGAACGGGAGCCCGCGTGAACTCCTCGATCAACCGTCTCGTCACCGCAGGCGCCAGCAGCGCTTCTCCCTGGGCGACCACGCGGACGGCGGCGAGCAGATCCGCAGGCGGCGTGTCCTTCAGGAGGAATCCGCTGGCCCCCGCTCGGAGCGCGTCATACACATAAGCGTCAAGGTCGAACATGGTCACGACGAGCACTCGGGAAACGTCTTTGATGCGACGCGTGGCTTCGATACCGTCCATTTCCGGCATCCGTACATCCATCAACACCACATCAGGCCGTTGCTCCAGCGTGACGGCAACGGCTTCCGCTCCAGTCGCCGCCTCACCCACCACCGTAAGATCAGGCTCAGAATCGACCAGTACGGTAAAGCTCCCCCGAATAAGCGCCTGATCATCGGCGACGACCACGCGAATCACAAAACCTCCCCATAAGGCAATGTCGCGAAAACCCGGAACCCCCGCCCACGACGGCTCCCCGCCTCGAACGTACCGCCGTACATACTGACCCGCTCTCGCATGCCGATCAGGCCATGCCCCGAGCCATCGGACGGCGAGGTGCGTCTCCTCGGGCCGTCATCAAGCACCTCGATCCGCACCTCCTTCTCATCCGCCACCACGGACACCCGGCACCGAGCAGGTGCGGCGTGCTTGACCACGTTCGTGAGCGCCTCCTGCACGATGCGGTAGACCGACAGCCCCACGCCCTCAGGCAGCCGCGCCCAATCCCCCACACGACCAGCCGACGACCCACCGTCCGCAGAACCACCAGCTGCAGAACCGCCAACCGCACGACCTCCGGCCACATGACCATCAACCATCGAACTGCCCGCCGCCGCACCACCGGCCCACGACCCACCGTCAGTAGAACCACGAACTGCAAAGCCCCCGACCGCACGACCTCCGAGCACACGACCGCCGGCCACATGACCGTCGACCACCGAGTTGCCCCCCGGCGAACCACCGGCTGAGGAGCCAGCACCCGACGAAGTCGACAAACCACCAGCTACCGGGCCACCGACCGCAGAACCACGGACCGCAGATCCGCCGCCCCCAGAACCGCTGGCCCCGGCGTCGGCGGTCGCCGAGCCGCTGGCCGCCGAACCACCGGCAGCAGCATCCGATGCGAAGTGGAGGTCGAGGTCCACGTCCACCCCCGCCAGCCGTGCCTGCTCCACCAGCCGCTCTATGCCGGCCGGTCCGGGCGCGGGCGCGCGGTCGGGAGCGTCCGACGATCTCAGCACGCCCAGCAGGTGACGCATCTCCACGAGCGCGCTCCGGCTGGCCGTCTCGATCACCCGCAAGGCATCGTGCGCCTCCTGCGGTCTGGACGCCAGAACGTGATTGGCGACCCCCGCCTTGATGGCGATCAGTCCCACGCTGTGCGTGACCACGTCATGCAGCTCACGAGCGAGCCTTAACCGCTCCTCCGTGACGGCCTGCGCCGCCAGCCGCTCGGCCTCACGCGCCGCGTACGACCTGCGCTCCTGCACCGCCCTGCCGATCGTCCATGCCCCGCCCAGCGCCCCGATGCCCAGCAGCGGCTGGTCGAGATGGACCACCCAGTCGGGCGCCCCGACTCGCGACGTGCCGGCCACCGTCAGCCCCAGGACGGTGACCAGGCTCACCGCCGCGATGGCCGACGTCGGCACCACCGCGCCGAGCCGGTCAGACAGGGCGACGATGTACAGCGCGTACGCGGGCGCCAGATAGGCAAGTCCCACGGCGCCGACCAGCGCGGCATAGAGGGCGAGCACCAGCGTGAGGCAGAAGACGGGCATGGGCCACACCCTGCGCACGGCGAGCGGCAGCCCCAGCCCGAGCGGAAGGGCCAGCCGCATCCATGGCGGCATCGTGACGGCGTTGACCATGACCGTGAAGAGCAGGAACGCCAGGCACAGCCCCGCGACCAAGTCGAGCACGACCAGCTGGCGCCGGCTGAGGCGCCTGGCGAAGAAGGGATGCGTGTCGTTCACGCGTTGAACCGTAGCCGCTGCGGCGGCGTGGCACGTCAACCCAGGGTCTGACCTTGAAGTTCGAACCGTGGTCCGACGCGCCGGCCCGCCGCCGCCCAGCATTCTTTACGCCGTGATCGAACTTCAGCACCTGACGAAGCGCTACGGCTCCATCCTCGCCGTCGACGACCTGTCCTTCACGGTCGAGCCCGGTCACGTCACCGGCTTCCTCGGCCCCAACGGCGCGGGCAAGTCGACCACGATGCGCCTGATCCTCGGGCTCGACGCGCCGACCTCCGGCCAGGCCCTGGTCAACGGCCGCCGATATACGTCGCTGCGCAGACCGATGCACGAGGTCGGCGCGCTCCTCGACGCGGGAGCGGTCCACGGCGGCCGCAGCGCCTACAACCACCTGCTCAGCCTCGCCCTCACCAACGACATCGGCTCCGCGCGCGTCTCCGAGGTGCTCGAGCAGGTCGGCCTCGCGGGCGTGGCTCGCAAACGCGTGGGCGGTTTCTCTCTGGGCATGAAACAGCGCCTCGGCATCGCCGCCGCGCTGCTCGGCGACCCCGGGGTGCTGATGTTCGACGAGCCGGTCAACGGTCTCGACCCCGACGGCGTGCGCTGGATCCGCGACCTCATGCGCGCGCTGGCCGCCGAAGGCCGCACGATCCTGCTCTCCAGCCACCTCATGAGCGAGATGGCCCTCACCGCCGAGCGCATCGTCATCGTGGGCCGGGGCAGGCTCATCGCCCAGGCCACGGTCGCCGAGCTGACGGCCCGCCACCCCTCGCTCGAAGACGCCTACCTCGCCCTGACGGCCGGCAGCGTGCAATACGGAGCTACCCGATGAAGTCGGTCCTCGCTTCGGAGTGGCTGAAGCTCCGCTCGGTTCGCTCGACCTACTACGCGCTTGGCGCGGCAGCCCTCATGGTGGTCCTGGGCATCGGCTGGACGCTCTACGTGCGCGACCTGGCCGGCGTCCGCGGCACGCTGAGCGCCGCCGCTCCAGAGCAGGGCATCCTGCCGCTCCTGCAGATCAGCCTGGCCGTGCTGGGCGTGCTGGCGATCACTTCCGAGTACGCCACCGGCCTGATCCGCACCAGTCTCGTCACGGCCCCCAAGCGCGGTGCCTTACTCCTGGCCAAGGCCGCGGTGGTGGGGCTGGCGACCTTGGTGACGGCCAACGCCGTACTCCTGGTCACCTTCGCCATGAGCCGACTGATCGCGAACGGCCGCCATCTCGGATTCAACGAGGTTTCGTTCGCCGAGAGCTGGACCACTGTGCTCGCCTCTGGCCTGTCGGTGACCGCCCTGGCACTGGTGGGGCTCGGCCTCGGCGCCGCCATCCGCTCCACGGCGGGCGCCATCGCGTCGCTGGTCGCGCTGCTGTTCATCGTGCCGGGGGTGGTCACCTACCTGCCGTCTCCGTGGAACGCCCGCATGGCCTCGGTCCTCCTGCCGAACCTCGCGCCCCAGATCGGCGGTCAGCGTGTGTCCTCGCAGTTAGGAGACGGCTTCCTGCCACCCTGGGCCGCGCTGGCCTTACTCGTCGCATACCCGACCATCGCCCTCGCCGTCGGCTACTCCGCTCTCAAATGGAGAGACGCATGACCGGTGGCCCACCGAACGACCGCTCGTGTCACCACCAGTCCTCGCCTCGGCCCTGACAACCCGCCCTCGCCTAACCCTGTGATGCCCGGCGTATACCCGGCCCTGTGACCATGCGGCCCAACGCACACCCACATACGACAACTCGACGCGCACCCGCACGTGACGTTCGACACACGCCCGCACGTGATCACCCAACGCACGCCCGCACGCGACGACCCGACATACGCCCGCGCATGTCCGCCCCGCGCATACCTGTGCGTAAGAACCCGCAGACGCCCTGCCCCGCTTACGACCGACGCGCTCCCTGTTCCCTGATAACTCAGCAGACCCTGCTCACCCTGACGACGGAGTGGATGCGAAATGAGCGTTCTGACCTCTGAATACCTGAAAATGCGGTCGGTCCGCTCGACCTATCTGACCGTCGGACTGGCCCTCAGCACCATCCTCCTGGGCCTCGCGCTCGCCGTCACGGTCGCGGGCACGTACGACGCCGCCTCACCCGGGCGGCAGGCCATCGCCAGGATCGCGTACCTGGAAGAGGTGTTTGTGATCGTCCCTCAGCTGGCGATGGGCGTCCTCGGCGTGCTGGCCATGACGTCCGAGTACACGACGGGCCTGATCAGAACGAGTTTCGCGATCGTGCCCCGCCGCTGGCCCCTGCTGGCAGCCAAGGCGGCGACCGTCACGGTCCTGTCCCTGGTCATCGGAGCAGTGGCGGTCTTCGGCACGTACGCGGCGGTCAGGAGTGCGATCGGCGACCGATTCGCCGGCGCTTACGCCTCCGCCTTCGGCGACCGGCTACCGCTCCTGATCGCGCTCACCTTGACGGTGCCCGTGTTCGCGCTGCTCGGCCTCGGATTGGGGGCGCTCCTGCGCTCACCGGCGGCCGCGATCGCCGTCGTCGCAGGTCTCGTCTACGTGTTGCCGATCATCATCGGCAACCTCCCCGAGCCCTGGAGCGAGACCCTCGGGTCACTGATGATCGGCGCGTTGCCCCGCCAGCTCATCGGCGACAGCAACGCCTCCTCGGTCTACGGCTCATTGCTGTCCCCGCTGGGAGCAGCCGCCGTCATGATCGGCTACGCGGCCGTCCCGCTTCTCGCCGCCACCGTACTGGTACGCCGAAGGGACGTCTGACATGCGCAACCACCAGGCGGCGCGCAAGCCGCCCGGCCCCCGGGCGGGTACGGCAGGCGAAGACACCTGCCGTACCGTCCGGAGGCTCACACCTCGAGCACCACCGGGATGATCATCGGCCGACGGCGGTAGGTGTCGCTCACCCAGCGACCCACCGTACGCCGCACGACCCGGCGGATCTCCTGCGTGTCGATCACGCCGTCCGCGGCCTTCTCCTCCAGGGCCCGCTGGATCTGCGGGATGAACCCGTCGAACTGCACCGGGTCGATGCCCGACCCACGCGCGTGGATCTCCGGCCCCGCGGTGAGCTTGCCGGTGTTGGAGTCGACCACGACGACCACGGAGATGAACCCCTCGTCGCCGAGGATCCTGCGATCCTTCAGGGACGTGTCGGTGATCTCACCCACGGACGAGCCGTCGACGTAGACGTATCCGGCGTGAACGGCGCCCGCGATCCGCGCCCGCCCGTCGACCAGGTCCACCACGACGCCGTCCTCGGCGATCACGATGTGGTCCTCGGGCACGCCGGTGAGCTCGGCCAGCTTGGCGTGCGCCCGCAGGTGACGCCACTCGCCGTGCACGGGCATGAAGTTGGAGGGACGCGTCAGGTTGAGCACGTACAGCAACTCGCCCGCGGCCGCGTGACCGGAGACGTGTACCTTGGCGTTGCCCTTGTGCACGACGCGGGCGCCCCACCTGGTCAGGCCGTTGATGACCTTGTTGACCGCGGTCTCGTTGCCGGGCACCAGCGACGAGGCCAGCAGCACGGTGTCACCCGCGGCGATGCGGATGGGGTGATCGCGGTTGGCCATCCGCGACAGTGCCGCCATCGGCTCGCCCTGGGAGCCGGTGCAGATCAGCACCACGTCCTGGGGCGGCCATTCCTCGATGTCGCGGGAGTCGACGATCAGCTCCGGCGGCACCTTGAGATAGCCGAGGTCGCGGGCCACGCCCATGTTGCGCACCATCGACCGTCCAACCAGCGCCACCTTGCGGCCGTGCTTGGCGGCGGCGTCCATGACCTGCTGGATGCGGTGCACGTGCGAGGCGAAGCTGGCGACGATGACGCGCTGCTCGGAGGTGCGGATCACCTCGTCGATGACGGGCGCGATCTCCCGTTCGCTGGTGACGAACCCCGGCACCTCGGCGTTGGTGGAGTCCGACATCAGCAGGTCGACGCCCTCGGAGCCGAGTCTGGCGAAGCCGCCGAGGTCGGTGAGGCGACCGTCGCTCGGCAACTGGTCCATGCGGAAGTCGCCGGTGTGCAGGACGATGCCGGCGGGAGTCCTGATGGCGACGGCCAGAGCGTCGGGGATGGAGTGGTTGACCGCGAGGAACTCGCAGTCGAAGGGCCCGAACACGTGCCGCTCACCTTCGACGACCTCGCGTTTGACGGGCTGGATGCGATGCTCCGTCAGCTTGGCCTCGATCAGCGCGAGGGTGAGCTTGGACCCGATGAGCGGAATGTCGCGCCGCTCGCGCAGCAGGTACGGCACCGCCCCGATGTGGTCCTCGTGGGCGTGCGTCAGCACCACGGCTTCGACGTCGTCGAGCCGGTCCCTGATGTATTCGAAGTCGGGCAGGATGAGGTCGACACCCGGCTGGTCGGGCTCGGGGAACAACACCCCGCAGTCGACGATCAGCAGGCGGCCCTCATACTCGAAGACGGCCATGTTCCTGCCGATCTCCCCCAACCCGCCGAGCGCGACGATGCGCAGGCCGCCCTCAGGCAGCGCCGGCGGGGGGCCAAGCTCAGGATGCGGATGGCTCATGCCCGGCCCCCATGGTCAGATCTTGTTCTCAAAACTCCCGGTTCCTCCCCGTTCCTAGGTATCTGTCAACTTCACCCCGCCGGCCACCAGGCAAGCACGCAGCTCGGCGATTTGCTTCTCCGTGGCGTCCACGAGCGGCAGCCGTACCGGACCGGCCGGCATCCCCACCAAGCTCAGTGCCGCCTTTGCCATGATCGCGCCGCCCGCACGCAGCATGATCCCGTCCACGACGGGAGTCACCTGGTTGTGCAGGGCCAGGGCCTGCGCGACGTCGCCGCTCTTGTGCAGCTCGATCATGCGGGCCAGCTCGGCCCCGACCACATGACCGACGACACTCACGAAGCCGGCCGCCCCCAGGGAGAGCCAGGCCAGGTTGAGCAGGTCGTCGCCGGAGTAGAACTTCAGGTCGGTCGAGATCATCACCTGGCTGGCGGCGAACAGGTCGCCCTTGGCGTCCTTCACAGCCACGATGCGCGGGTGCTGCGCCAGGCGCAGCAAAGTCTCAAGTTTGATCGGTACGCCACTGCGTCCCGGAATGTCGTACAGCATCACCGGCAGGTCGGTCGCGTCGGCGACGGCGGTGAAGTGCTGGTACAGCCCCTCTTGCGGCGGCTTGTTGTAATACGGCGTCACCACGAGCAGGCCGTGGGCGCCGGCGCGGGCCGCCTGCTTGGCGAGCTCGACGCTGTGACGAGTGTCGTTGGTCCCCGCCCCCGCGACCACGGTCGCGCGGTCGCCGACCGCGTCCAGCACAGCGCTGACGATGCGTTGCTTCTCCTCGTCGGAGGTGGTGGGCGACTCACCGGTCGTCCCGTTGACGATCAAACCGTCGTTTCGCTGCTCGTCCACCAGATAGGTGGCAAGACGTCGCACAGCCGCGTAATCGACCTCACCGTCGGGGGTGAACGGCGTGACCATCGCAGTCAGCATACGGCCGAAGGGCGCGTCGGTGGTTCCAGTTGGCGATGCCATAGTGCGAACGCTACCCGGATTCAGAAATCCATTGGACGTCGCCACCCCGCTTCGCCTGCCCAGAGCCGTGTTTTGCCCCCTTTCGCCAGCATCTGTACGCCTCAGCGCACGACACCGGACAACTCAGCCGACCGTTGCGACGCATCGCCGTGGCCGACCGCACTCCCTCAACGCAGGTTACCTGGCACCCAGACCACCTACGCCACCGTGGCACTCACCCACGATCCCGATCGCTTGTGCGCTCCGCCCTTGCGAAACGGTCGAACCAGCCCGCATCGACATGAAGCCAGCCCCTTATGGGTGCGCTCCAGCTGAAACCGGCGTGTGCCTCGCTACTCGGGACCCCGCATCCCGAGCCGGTGCAGCACCACGCGAAGCAATCCTCTTGGGCATGACCGCTCAAGGGAGTGATCACTTAGGCATACGCATCCCCTCGCGTACGGAAGGGGACAAGGAGGCGCGGACGTACTGGGACAGGCCTCGACATGGCGGACGGCCGATGCGGCGGGGCTGAGCCGAGGGTCAAGAAGACCTTGGCTTCGAACCAAGAAAAGGTGGTCTCACCTGGCCGTACGTCACTAAGGTAGGCGGCGGTCAGGCAAGGCCGACATGGAAGAGGTCGCCGATATGTGCTCGGGGGTACACACATCGACGACCTCTATCGGAGAATCGGCCGGCCTTACACCGGCGTTACAGGGTTTCTCCGATAATTTTCCGCCATCGCAAAGTTGGGGCTCCAGCGTCCTTCGATGACGGTCGGTTACCTGCCGAATACGGCAACATGGGGCAACGCCTCACACGAACCCCCAGGGATGGACTAGTGGCCACCTCAGATCCGGTCTACCTGCGTGTCGTCGAAGACATTCGGCGACAGATCACCGACGGCACCCTTCCCCCCGGCGCGCCCATTCCTTCGCGGGCGCAGCTGACCCGCAAATATCAGGTCGGCGAGACCGCCGCCCGTCATGCGTTGCGCGTCCTCGCGGGCGAGGGCCTCATCATCGGCCGCGTTGGCTCGGGACATTACGTCCGAGAACGTCCCGACCTGACCGCGCTGCATCGATGGCGTTTCCTCGATCATCCGGCCCCCTTCGCGGCCGACCTGCAATCGCAGGGCAGACGCGTGACGTGGGACTGGCACAGCGAGCTCACCGAAGCCGGCCCCGACATCGCCCGGCGGCTCCGGTTGCCCGAGACGGCGACGCTGAGCAGGACCCGCTATGTCTTCCGCGGCGACGGCCGGCCGCTCCAGCTCGCCACGTCGTACGAGATGCGGGAGTTCGCCTCCCACAGCGACGAGGACCGGCGGGGATTCGTCACGCGGATGTACGCGCACGGCATAAAGATCACGGAGATCGTCGAAAGCGTGCACACCCGCATCCCGCGGCCGGTGGAGAGCGACGTTCTCGACCTGGCGGCCGGCGTGCACGTGCTGCACGTGGAGCGTACGCATTGGGCGGGCGACCGGCCGGTGGAGACGAGCGACATCGTCATCCCGGGCGACCGATTCCGGGTCATGTACAGCATGCCCGTCTAGAACGGTGAGCTCCGGGCGAGCACCTTCTCTCTCGCCCGGAGCTCCCCACCTCGGTACTCATCCACGCGATACTCCCCATGCCGCCACCCAAGCGGCTTCTGGAACACCCTGCCGCGCAACCCTCCGTACCCTCTTCGGGAACAGACCGGGACGCACTGCGCGCAGCGGCTCCAAGGTCCTGCCTCAGGCGACACCGAGAGACTCTTCGTCTCCGGTCGGGCCGAATACCCCGCCGCACCGGCCCCTGGCCGGGCAATGACCTCGCATGGCCACGACCTCCACGCGCACGCATAGGCCCTTGCGGACCTTTTCTCGAGCGTGCGCCTCGCTAGTGCTGTGACCGGAAACGATCACCGGGTTGGCGCCTGAGACGCTCCTGCCGGTTGGATGGTGCCGATCACCGTCGATCAACGGCAGGAGGCCAGGTGACGCAACCGGTCAAGGTTCGCAGGCTCACGGACCTAGGGAGTGTCTGACAAATGATCTACGTGCAGGGTTGAATGTCGGTCATGGTGCGACGTGGTGAGCTGACCGACAAGGCGTGGGCACGCATCGAGCCGTTGCTGCCAGCGGTGGATGGCCGGGGACGTCCCTGGCGGAATCATCGGCAGGTGGTGGACGGGATCTTGTGGCGGCTGCGGACCGGCGCGCCGTGGCGAGACATTCCCGAGCGGTACGGACCCTGGCAGACCTGCTACGAGCGGTTCAAGCGCTGGGAGGAGGACGGCACCTGGGCTCGGCTTCTGGAGGAGATGCAGGTCAGGGACGACGCGATCGGGCAGGTCGAGTTCACCGTCAGCATCGACTCCACCATCGCCCGCGCTCACCAGCACGCGGCCGGAGCTCGTAAAAGGGGGACGACGGCGGGACGATCGATACGAAGCAATCGCAAAACCGGCAGGCGCTCGGACGATCCCGCGGCGGACTGACCACCAAACTGCATCTGCTCGTCGAAGCCCGCGGGCTGCCGCTGGTCCTGCACCTGACCGGCGGCAACATCGTCGACTGCACCGCGTTCGACGCTGTACTGGCCAAGTTCCGGCTGCCTCGCCCTGCCGGCGGCCGGCCGCGCACCCGCCCGGACGTCCTGATCGGTGACAAGGGGTATTCCACCCGCAAGATCCGTCTGGATCTGCGGCGGCGCGGCATCACGGCGGTCATCCCTGAACGGCGCGATCAGCTCGCCAACCGCAAACGTAGAGGCAGCCGCGGCGGCCGCCCCTACGCCTTCGACGCGCTCACCTACAAGCAGCGCAACCTGGTCGAACGCTGCATCGGCAAGCTCAAGCAATGGCGCGCGGTGGCCACCCGCTTCGACAAACTGGCCAGCCGCTACCTGGCGGGGATCACGATCGCCTCACTCATACTCTGGCTCCGCAACACCGAATTGTCAGACACTCCCTAGAAGGGCAGAAGCTGCAGCGGATTGTGCGGCGCGGCACGATGAGTACGGTGCGTTATCGGCGGGCGATGATCCTGCTGGCCTCGGCCGGCGGCAACACCGTGCCGGTCATTGCGCGGTTGGTTCAGGCGGACGAGGACACCGTGCGCGATGTGATCCACCGCTTCAATGAGATCGGGCTGGCCTGCCTGGACCCTCAGTGGGCGGGAGGCCGTCCCCGCCTGCTGAGTCCTGACGACGAAGACTTCGTCGCGGCGACGGCCACCACCCGACCGAACAAGCTCGGCCAGCCCTTCACCCGCTGGTCCATCCGCAAACTGCTCGACTACCTGCACCGCCTGCCCGGCCGCACCATCACCATCGGCCGCGAGGCGTTACGCACGCTGCTGGCCCGCCGCGGGATCACCTTCCAGCGCACCAAGACCTGGAAGGAATCACCCGACCCGGATTTCGACGCCAAGCTGGACGACATCGACTACGCCCTGACCCAGCGGCCCGAGCGGACCTTCGCCTTCGACGAGTTCGGGCCGCTCGGCATCCGCCCCACCGCCGGGACGGGCTGGGCACCGCAGGGCGAGCCGGACCGGCTGCCGGCCACCTACCGCCGCACCCAGGGCGTCACCTACTTCCACGGCTGCTACTCCGTCGGCGATGACCTGCTCTGGGGCGTCAACCACCGGCGCAAGGGCATCAACCACACCTGGGCCGCTCTGAAGTCCATCCGCGCCGCCCGGCCTGACGGAGCCCCGATCTACGTCATCCTGGACAACCTGTCGGCGCACAAGAACTGGCGCATCCGCAGCTGGGCGAACAAGCACAAGGTCAGGCTGCTGTTCACACCGACCTACGCCTCCTGGGCCAACCCGATCGAGGCGCACTTCGGACCGTTGCGCCAGTTCACCCTGGCCAACTCCCACCACCGCAACCACACCGTCCAGACCCGGGCCCTGCACGCCTACCTGCGCTGGCGCAACGCCCACGCCCGTCACCCCGACGTGCTGGCCGCACAACGCCGAGAACGCGCCCGCATCCGCAGCGAGAAAGGCATCCGCTGGGGCGGCCGACCCCTGGTCCAAGCGGCCTGACACCCTCACCCAACCCGGTGATCGTTTCCGGTCACAGCACTAGCCATGCTCCGCCCGTCGTTGACACCGCCGCCGACCGCACTTTCAAGAAACTTGGCGGCCACGCCGGTCCCTGCTCCGAGCCGCCCTGACCAGCCGGGCTCCTTCATGCAGAGCCCAGCTCTTCGTTACGTGTCCTCAGCCGGGACACCTATCTCCCCGGCAACGCCACTTTCGCTGCTGCCCTCTGAACCGAAGCGCGGCCCATCCCTCCTGGCGGACGTCTGACTTCGAGCGGCGTCGCGGCTGACTCGGGACAGATGGACCGCGGAGGCAGTCGTGAGCTACGCGACGCGAGGTGCGCAGTCTCGCGGGGATGACCGATGCGGGGCCTGCCGCTGACCCTGTAACGAGGAAGTACCTGTGGTTCAGCATGGGCATCTGGACCTCGGCGCGGGCGGGCGGACACAACCCCGCACGACCAGACACGCACGGCGCGGGACGGGCACCACCGCACACGGAAGCGGGCGAGCAGAGCGCCGAAAGCACGCGAGGATGCACAGCCGCAACGGTGTACGGCGCAAGGGGGCCGGCGCAGCGCGAGAAGGTTACGCCCACGGAGGAGCGCGGGAGTTTGACCTGCTCACAGGCACGGCGCCGGGGAAATGGTGACGGCCATCGCGTGATCCTCCGAAGGCGCAATTAAAGATCGAAGGGAACCACGTGATGGCCGCGACAACAGTGTGCCGCCTGACCTCCGACTGGCGCAGCAAATCGGGACCGGGGACCCCGACTTGTTGCGGTCCACGGTGAAGACCATGACCGAGACATTGAGGTCGACCGGGGCCGACCACCTGTACGGCGCCGACTGCAGCAGCGACGCGAAGGCGCTCGGTGCACGACGCGCGACTGCGACGTGCGTCGCGCACCGTGCGACGTGCGACGTGCGACGTGCGACGTGCGACGTGCGACGTGCGACGTGCGACGTGCGACGTGCGACGTGCAACCTGCCACCTGCCACCTGCCACCTGCCACCTGCCACCTGCGACGTGCGGTGTGCGGTGTGCGACCTGCGACGCGTGATGCGCGGCGCGCGGTGTGCGCCCGCCGTCGGCAGGCGCTCGGTCCCCGCGTCCCCTCACATCCCCTCACGTCCGCGCGCCCCCACCCTCCGCAGTCCTCGCACCCCGGAGGTCCTCGCACGCCAGCGCCCGGTCACCCTGCCATCAGGCTCCAAGCCCCTTGGGCCGCGCGCCCTCGGCGCGTCCCGGCCTATGCGAGCCACGACTCTTTGCTGCGCGTTCTCAAGCGACGCCGAGTCCTTTCGATCTTGCGTTCCCTGAGGGCCAGATCAGTGGGATGCGCCGCAGGCAGGGGTGTCCACGACGGCCTGGAGGACGGGGTTTCGGTGGGTGGGGTGGGAAGCTGCCGATGGTCGGGATTGGGGTGTTTGTGCAGGTCAGGGATTGTCGGTGGGTGTTGATAGAACGGGGGCGGAGGTTGTCGATGCGAGTCAAAGACCTGTCCAAGGGTGATCGGCCGCGCGAACGGCTCATGGCCAGTGGGGCCGCCGCGCTGGCCGATCGTGAGTTGCTGGCCGTGCTGCTCGGTTCCGGGTTTCGGGGAGCCAGCGCGCTCGACCTGGCCAGCCAGGTGATCGAGCACTGTGGGGATCTCGATGGGCTCAGCCGTTCGGATCCGCACCGGTTAATCACGTTGCCCGGGATCGGGCCGGCCAAGGCGGCGCGGGTGACGGCGGCCTTTCATCTCGTACGCCGAGCGGAGGCGTGGCCCGAGCGCGAACGCATCACCAGCACGTCCGACCTCGCCCACGCCTGCGCGCCGCTGCTCCACGACCGCACCCAGGAGCGGCTGGTCATGGTGGCGTGCGACACCGGTGGGCGGGTGCTCAAGCGGGCGGTGCTGACCGAGGGCGGCAGCGATCACACGGTCATGCCCATACGCGAGGTGATCAGGGAGGTGCTGACGGCGGGCGGCGCGGTGTTCGGGCTCGCTCACAACCATCCGGGCGGGTCACTCGATCCGAGTCCGGAAGATCTGGAGGCCACGGCCAGGCTGCTCGAGGCGGCGGACACGGTCGGATTGCGGCTTCTCGACCACGTGATCATCTCGGGTGCGGCTTGGAGGCGCATTCCGCTATAAATCAAATTCCCATCGGACGATGGAGGCAGGTTTCCACAAACGGCATGATCCCGCGTATAGCGTCGAACGGCAGTTTTCCAAGGGATGACCATGAGAATCTAATCGCGCGGGTAGGCCGTTATGGACGTCAGCCGGCCGATACTCGCCGTGGACATGGCGCCATGCCCCCTTGAAGTCGCACGGGGCCATGTCCATGGTCCTGCGTGTGATCCCGGGTGAAGCCCGATCCTCGTAAGTGAGGTCTGGGCAGGCGCGTTGCCCGGGATCATGCGCGGACACGCGGGGTGCGTGGGCGACGGCTGCTGTGGGCGTGTCATAGTCAGCGGTCTCCGGTGCACAGTGCTGGGCCATGGCGCGTACCAGGCACCCACTGCACCCTTGTCACCGGGCGGGTGGCGACCCCGTCCGGTGACACTGCGTCCATCGGCCCTCTCCACAAGGTCCGCAACAGAAAGTCGGAGCCACCGGTCAGGAAGCTCTTCACCGGAGGCCGTTCAGAGGGCAGACTGTTGTCCGCGGCCATCGCGCTCGATGTCCTCCGAACTGCGTCTTCAGAGGATCGCGATGGCCGTCACCATTTTTCCGCCATTCTGCACTGCCCGTGCGTAATCTGATATGTACGCATGTGCCTGGCTGGTGGATATAAGTGCCGCTCCGTCCACCGACTGCCAGATATCAATGTCCGCGAATGCCCCATCGGCGCGGTCGGCGGTATTCTTCCGATACCTGCCACGCGGTTCGGCGCTCGCCAGATGTTTTTCTTTCAGGTTCGCGGATTTCCTGCGCCGGTGCGATCCAACAGTCACACTAGTGATCGCGGCCACCGTCATTCTCCCTCACCGTGAATCGTTGCTTACGCAGGGGTTTGTGCGGTGGCCGCGCTACTGTGCGATTGCTACCTCGGCAGCATCTGCCCCCTCGGACGTCGGCATCTGGACGGCCGCCGTTGGGCGTCAACCAGGCGCGCCGCAACCGCCCGTCTTGCATGGGGTGCGGGGAGACTCATCGCGGACTAGGGCAAGAGTGTCGGGTAGTCGAACCGCTGACCGAGGCGGGCTCACGCGGCCTGAACCGCCGGCCGAGGCAGAGGCGCAGGCAGTCGAACCGCCGACTGAGGCAGAGGGGCGGGCAGCCGAACCACTGGCCGAGGCAGGGGGCGTCGTCTTAGCGACGAGCGGTGTCCGGTTCGGTCCTTGGTGGGCGGAAGTTCCGGTTGAGGACGATTGTAGAATCCCCGGCGTGCTGGATCGCGGGGGTCGTGTTCCCCTCTACGTGCAGGTTGCTGACCTGCTTCGCGATCGGATCGAGCGCGGCGAGCTCAAGGCCGGCGAGCCTGTGCCCAGCGAGGCCGCACTCCAGAAGGATTACCTCATCGCCCAGACCACCGCTCGGCGGGTGGCGCGGGAGTTGCGGGCGCGGGGGCTGGTGTTCACGGTCAGTGGGGAAGGGACGTTCGTTGGGCGGCCTGGTACGCCTCGGGCGTTCGTACATATGCCGATTTACCGTAGGATCGCTGCGGATATTGTCGAGCGTATCGAGCGCGGGGATATTGCGCCCAACCGGGCTATTCCCGGGGAGCGGGTATTGATGCGGCGATATGGGGTGGCGAAGGTCACCGCACGGCAGGCTGTGGCGTATCTTCGAGAACACGGCTGGGTGGTCACTGTGCCATATCGGGGCAGCTACGTGACTACCCCTGAGAAATGGCCCATACGTTCTGGTTCTTGATTGGCCTTCCCGCTGCCTCGCCGTTGGATATTCTTGGGCCGTGCTGAATCGCGAGGGCGCCAGGTATCTTTATCTCCAGATCAGCGAGGTCATCAGGTCGCGCATCATCGCCGAACTGTCGCCTGGAGATGTGGTTATCAGCGAGGCGGGGATCCAGCGGGAGTTCAACGTCGCGCGTACGACTGCACGCAGGGCCATTCGCGTGCTACGTAATCAAGGGCTGGTCCATACCCGGCAAGGTCAGGGGACGTTTGTCAGCGTTCCGGGTGAACTTCAGCCTGTGGGGCGGGATAAGCCGCTTTATCGGCATATAGCCGGGGAGATTCGGGAGCGGATCAAGGCCGGTGATCTGGCCGCCAGGCAGCAGATTCCCAGCGAGGTCACGTTGGTGCGGTCGTACGAGGCCGCTCGTGAGACCGTGCGGCGGGCTATTGCGCTGCTGCGCGACGAGGGGTGGGTGTACAGCGTTCCGCACCGTGGGACTTACGTCTCCCCGGAGGAGCAATGGCCGTCGACGACGACCGGCAACTGACGGTCAGGGACGGTCAGGGACGCGACCACCGGAGCACCGCGTCAAGGGTTGGTGATGCCGCCGGCGAGCCGGGCTGTTGCGGCGCCAAGCTCGCACGGCTCACCTGAGCAGGGCTGACGCAGCCTAGGGGCTGAGCCAGGCGCACTATGGGGCCCGCACAAAGCACAGCAACATGCATCGTGCGGGGCAGGTGGAGAGAGGAGACGCCCTGCGGGGGCGTCCGAAAGCACTGAACGGCAGCGCGGGGCGGTGGCCGGGGGCGGTGGGCCCGGAGCGGCGGGTTGGGGGCGGCGGGTTGGGAGCGGCGGGTTGGGAGTAGCGGGTTGGGAGCGGCAGCGCGGGCAGAGCCGGGCCGGGGCAGAGCCGGGCTGGGCGACGGCCGAGGTGGGGCGGCAGCGCGGGTCCCAAGGGCCGGGCAGCAGCACACAGGGGGCGGCGGGCCCGGGCAGGGCCGTGGCCGCGCGGCAAGGCCGAAGCGGCGCGGCAAGGCCGAAGCGGCGCGGCAAGGCCGGAACGGCGCGGGGCCTCAGCGTCGGGCGGCAGGGCGGGCCCGAAGGGCGGGGCAGCAGCACAAGACGGCGGGCCCGGGCAAGGCCGGAGCGGCGGGGGCAAGGTTGGAGCGGCGCGGGGCAAGGCCGGAGCGGGCATCCGTTGGGAAGAGGACATCCGTTGGGACACGCGGCAGCACTGAGCCTCAGGGCCAGGCGGCAGCACGGGACGCCAGCACGGCAGCGCGAGACGCCCGGGAAGAGGTCGGTGAGCCGTAGGGCGGGGTGTGGTGAGGGAACTGATGTGGCTGGGTGTGGACGGTGGTGAGGTCTAAGGGGCTTCCGGGTGGGTGCGGTGAGGGCTGGAGGGCTGGTCAGAGGAGGCGGAACCAGAGGCAGACCACGGGGGTCGAGTCGGTGACCTCCACCCCGTACGCCCGCCAGAACCCCACATGCGACTCCCCCCACTCAGCCACAGACGCGTAGCCTTCGCCTTCGGCGTTCGCGAACTCCCAGCTCACCTCAGCGAACGGCACCACCTCGACCCGGGTGATCTCGATCTCCCCCACGCGCTCCCCCGAGTCGCCGACGAGGGCGAGGCGTTCGCCGACGTGCTCGATCTCCTCCCCCTCAGCCTCGTAGTCGAGGGTCAGGAGCCCGGCGGTCGCGGTCTTGTGACCGGAGAGCACGAGGTCGGTCAACCGGGTACGAAGTTCGCCGGGCGTACCAAGCTCAAGGACCCGCAGTCCGTCCTTCCGTGGCCACATGACGCCGATGCTAGAAGACGGGGATGATGTCCTCAGGATCGACGACGTCCACCTGCACACCCTCAAGGTCGAGTTCGGGGATGGCGGGAAAGGCGATGCCCCAGCGTTCGACGATGGCGCGGACGCGGGCCATGGCCAGGCGCCAGTTCTCGGCCTGCTCCTCGTACGACAGCACCCCCAGCCCCGCCTGCCTGGCATGGTCGATGAGGACGCGGTGGTTGGCCAGGAAGTACGGCGGCAGCTCCCAGAACCCCTCGGGCGGCTCCCAGAGGATCATGCTGAGGAACACGAACCCGGCTCTGAGCTGCCGGGTGATCAGATCCCGGGTGTCGTCGGTGAGGCCGGGCCACTCGTTCTCCAGGATGGTCATGCAGATCTGGAGGTGGCGGGACTCGTCGCGCCCGATGCGCTGGAACATCTCGCCGAAGACGGGATGCCGGGTGCCGGAGGCCATGCCGCGGAAGAGCGTCGAGGCGGCCATCTCGCCCATCATGAAGCTGGTGAACAGCACCGGCAGCGAATATCGGCCGACGGCGGCGGTGTAGCCGTTCCAGTAGCGGCCGCCGTTGTGGTAGAGCCAGCCGATGTTGTTGTGGGCGGCGGCTTCGAGGTCGTCGGACGGCGTCCAGTCGAGGGGACCGCCGGGCCACAGGCGGGCGATGGTGCGCTGGCAGCACTCCTCGTGGTTCATCTCGTCGCGGGTGATCGAGAAGAAGCACTTCCTGACCGGGTCCTCCTCGTGCTTCTCGAACGCCTGGACGGTGGCGCGGGCGAAGACGGCGGGCCCTGAGGCGTCGAAGTTGGCGAGCACGGCGAACCAGTACATGATGCCCAGCCGCTGCTCGCGGGTGAACGCGGCGGGGTCGAGGGCGTCCCAGGGCAGGTCTGCGGGGTTCCAGACGACGCGCTTGGACTTCTCGTAGATGGCGGCGAGCTTCTCGGTCTCGACCCGCCACTCCATCGGGTAGATGTTGGGCTGCGGGATGTCCGGAGCCGGCCAGAAGCCGCCTTCCGGGATCGTGAGGTCGGCCATGGTTGTGACACCTCCTCTCCCATCCTGCGACTGAGGCGTCACGCGTGGCAAGGACGCCGCGCCAGACCTGGTGATCATGGGGGCAGGCGCGCGCAGTAGAGTGACGGCATGCCGTTCTCCACGGAGCTCGTACGCGACTTCGTGAACACCTTCGACGTCGAAACCCAGACGGACGAGCTGTCCTCCCCGGCGGAGCTGGCCCTGTGGCTGCGCGAGCGCGACCTGGCCGGCCCCCACGACCGGGCGACCGACGACGACCTGCGGACCGCGCACGAGTTGCGTGAGAGCCTGCGGGCGGCGCTCAGGCGCGAGGCGGCCGACCTGCCGGGGCTCCCCCTGCGGGTGGTGGTGACTCCGGAGGAGGGTCCTGGTCTGGCGCCGGTGGCGGACGGTGTTTCGGGCGGGCTGGCGCGGATCGCCGCGGCGGCCGTGACGGCGTCGTGGGACCGGCTCAAGGTGTGCGCGGAGGGAACCTGTCAGTGGGCGTTCATCGACTCGTCGAAGAACCGTTCCCGCTCGTGGTGTTCCATGCGGGTTTGCGGCAACCGCACCAAGACACGCGCTTACCGGGCGAGGAAGCGGGGTTCGCGTCGTCCTCAAGGGTCAAACACCGATACGGTGTAACTCGTGCCTTGTGGCATGAACGGCAGGCGAAGGAGCGGGCCGAGATGGCAGACGTAGGCGTCCGGGCGGCCCGGCGCGAGGATGTGCTCCAGGTTGCGAATACTCAGATCCGCGCCTGGCGCTACGGCTATCGGGATTTCCTCCCCGAAGGTCCACTCGAGCAGATGACCGGCGCGGCGGCGGAGAAGATGTGGCTGCGCCAGTGGGACGAGGCGATCGTCGCCCCGCCCAGCCCCATGCACCGGGTGCTGGTCGCGGTGGAGACCATCCTCGACACCGAGGGCTTCCCCGCCCTCGGCGCGGGGGGCAGCGCCGCTCTGGTCACTCCTCGTGGTGGTGAGCGCGTGGTGGGTCTGGCCTCCCATGCGCCGGCCGAGGATCCCGACCTCGATCCCAGCGTGACGGCCGAGATGCTGACACTGCTGGTCGATCCCGACTTCGTACGCCGCGGTCACGGCAGCCGCCTGCTCAACGCCACCGTCGACTACCTGCGCGAAGATGGCTTCCGGCAGATCGTCACCTGGGCGTTCGCCGACAACTACGCTGTGCTCGGCTTCCTGGAGTCGGCCGGTTGGGGCGAGGACATGGCAGAGCGCGTCCTCGACATGGGCCGCCCGATCAGGATGGTCAGGCTCAGGACCGACATCAGCTAGAGGTTTGAGGACAAAGATGGCAACCCCCGGCCAGTGGATCGCCGGCGCCCGTCCCCGCACGCTCCCCAACGCCATCGTGCCCGTCATGGTGGGCACCGGCGTGGCGATCGGCGAGGGCGGCTTCGTGTGGTGGCGGGCCGTCCTGGCGCTGCTCGTGGCGCTGGCCCTGCAGATCGGCGTCAACTACGCCAACGACTACAGCGACGGCATCCGCGGCACCGACGACCAGCGCGTCGGCCCGATGCGGCTGGTCGGCTCGCGGGTGGCGCCGCCGAGGCAGGTGCTGGCGGCGGCGCTCGGCTGTTTCGCCGTGGCGGCGGTGCTGGGGCTCGTGCTGGTGCTAGTGACGCAGGCATGGTGGGTGCTGCTGGTGGGCGCGGCGGCGATCGCGGCCGCCTGGTTCTACACCGGTGGCAAGCGCCCGTACGGCTACCGCGGGCTCGGCGAGCTGGCCGTGTTCGTGTTCTTCGGCATCGTGCCGGTGGTCGGCACGGCGTACGTGCAGACAGAGCAGCTGAGCTGGGCGGCGCTGATCGCGTCGATCCCGGTGGGCCTGCTGTCGTGCTCGATGCTGGTGGTCAACAACCTGCGCGACGTCGGCACCGACGGCGAGTCGGGCAAGCGCACGCTCGCCGTACGGCTGGGCGCCGAGCGCACCCGTGCGCTCTACGTCGCCTGCCAGGTCGTCCCCTACTTCGTGGCGCTGACGATGGTGCCGTTCACGCCGTGGGCGGCGCTGGTGCTGCTGAGCGCGCCGCTGGCGGTGCTGCCGGTCAGGGCGGTGTTGGGCAAGGCGGTGGGCCCCGCGCTCATCACGGTGCTACAGCAGACGGGCAAACTGCAGATGGCGTACGGCGCCCTCTTCGCGGTGGGGCTGGCCCTCGTCTTCTGAGGCGTCTTCTAGGGTGGGACCGTGAAGGATTTCATCGCCGGTCTGCCGAAGTGCGAGCTGCACCTGCACATCGAGGGCACGCTGGAGCCCGAGCTGAAGTTCGAGCTGGCCAGGCGTAACGGCCTGGAGCTGCCGTACGCGTCGGTCGAGGAGATGCGGGCGGCCTACACCTTCGACAGCCTGCCGTCGTTCCTGACGATCTACTACGAGGGCATGCGGGTGCTGCGCACCGAGCCCGACTTCTACGACCTGGCCATGGCCTACCTGCGCAAGGCGGCGAGCCAGAACGTCCGCTACGCGGAGATCTTCTTCGACCCGCAGGCGCACACCTCGCGCGGTGTGCCGTTCGACGTGGTGATCAGGGGGCTGCGCAGGGCGCTGCTCGACGCGTACGCACAGCTCGGGCTGCGGGCCCAGCTCATCATGTGCTTCCTGCGCGACTTCCAGGCCGAGTACGCGATGGCGACGCTGCTGGAGTCGCTGCCGTACAAGGAGTGGATCGCCGGCGTGGGCCTCGACTCCGACGAGAAGGGCAACCCGCCGCGCAAGTTCGCGGCCGTCTACGAGCGGGCCAGGCAGGAGGGCTACCTGCTGACCATGCACTGCGACGTCGACCAGGACGACGCCGCCGAGCACATCAGGCAGGCGATCGAGGACATCGGCGTCGACCGCATCGACCACGGCGTCAACATCCTGGAGGACCAGCGGCTGGTCGAGAAGGTGCTGGCCAGGGGCACGGGGTTGACGTGCTGCCCGGTCTCCAACGGCTACGTGACGGACTCGATGAAGGCCGAGGGCATCCGCAAGCTGATGGACCTCGGGGTGCGCGTGACGATCAACTCCGACGATCCGGCGTACTTCGCCGCGTACGTGACGGAGAACCTCCTGGCCCTGCACGACGCGCTCCAGCTCACCCGTGAGGAGCTGGCCGGGCTGCAGCGCAACGCGTTCGAGATCACCTGGCTGCCCCGCCACCTCAAGGACTCCTACCTCGCCGAGGTGGACGCCTACCTCTCGTGAGCTAGCCTAGGTCACCGAGCGCCGCCGACGAGTGCGAGGGATCATGGCCGAACGGGCCGGCGTGCCCACCGACATCGCGGAGTTCGAGCAGGCACTCGCCGAGTGCGTCGCCATCGCGGGGCGGGCGATGCCCGACTCCCCCATGCTGAGCATCGTGCTGTGCCGCGACGGCGAGATCCCCACGGTCGCCTGCTCCGACAGTGTCGCCGAGCTGCTGGACGGCCTGCAGCGGGCCACGGGGCAGGGGCCGGTGCTCGACGTGATCAGGGACGGCGGTCCCGTGACGTCCGACGATCTGCGGGCCGAGTCGCGCTGGCCGCGCTTCTCGGCGGCGGCCGGGCAGGTGCGTGGGGTGCACTGCGAACCGCTGGAGTCGGCGGGTGTGCTGCTCGGCGTGCTGACGCTCTACGCGAGCCGTCCCGGCGGGTTCGCCGACGAGACGTGGACGGCGATGCGGGTGACGGCGGCGCACGTGGGGGTGCTGTTCCGTGCGGCGCTCGACGTGGCGCGCATGCGGGAGGTGGCCGGGCAGCTCAAGGAGGCGCTGACCACGCGCGGAGTGATCGACCAGGCGCTCGGCATCGTCATGGCGCAGCGCCGGTGCACCCCGCGGCAGGCGTTCGAGCTGTTACGGCAGATCTCGCAGGACCGCAACGTCAAGGTGCACCAGATCGCCGCCTCGATCGTGGAGAAGGTGAGCGGCGAGCCGCCCCTCCGCTCCCGCTTCGAAGAACCCCCACAGAAGACCTCAGGCTGACCAGACGGCACGGCGCCTCACGACGCGTGCCGAATGACAACAAGCACCGCATCACGACAAGTGCCGCATCACGACGCGGGGCGCGAGTTCGATGCCCAGCTCCCGCTCATGCGCGACCAGCGCCCGCAGCTCGGGCCCCCACGCGCTCTCGGGCAGCACGGAGAAGCCGTGGCGGGCGTACCAGGGGCCGTTCCACGGCACGTCCCTGAACGTCGTCAGCGTCACGCCGGGCGCCCCGCAGGCGCGCGCGTGGTCGATCACCGCCGCGACGAGCCGCCCGCCGATGCCCTGGCGCATGCGCTCGGGACGTACGGCGAGCTGGTCGAGATGCACGCACCCGTCGACCTCGCCGATGAGCGCGAACCCGTCGGGCGGCGCTCCCTCGACCAGCACCGCGTGCGGGTCGGCGACCTCTTCGATCATCGTCGTGCCCGGCGGGAACACGATGCCCACCTGCTCGAACAGCCGGTCGGCGGCCAGCTCGATCGGCACCAATCCGGCCAGCTCATCCGCCTCGGCCCATCGCACCATGGCGACACGATCTCATGTCAGGAGCGTAGGTCGCCGCTCATATTAGGGTTGAAGATCGTAGGCCCGGCTGTGCGGAGCTGGGACCCTCTCCTCACGACGTGCCCACGTCCGCGTGTGCGAGGCGTGGGCACGTCGTGTGCACCTGGCTAGAGGTCGAGCAGGCGCTCCAGGCCCACCGTGAGGCCGGGCAGCTCGCGCACCCGCCGCACGCCGAGCAGCACGCCGGGGGTGAACGCGGCGCGGCTCATCGTGTCGTGGCGGATGGTCAGCGTCTCGCCGTCGCCGCCGAGCAGCACCTCCTGGTGGGCGATGAGCCCCGACAGGCGCACGGCGTGGACGTGGACGCCACCGACGTCGGCCCCGCGGGCGCCGTCGAGCGCGGTGCTGGTGGCGTCGGGCATCGACCCGAGCCCGGCCTTGGCACGGGCCTCGGAGATCAGCTCAGCAGTGCGCCGGGCCGTGCCGGACGGCGCGTCGGCCTTGTTGGGGTGGTGCAGCTCGACGATCTCGGCCGACTCGAAGTAGCGGGCGGCCTGCTGCGCGAAGTGCATCATGAGCACGGCCGCGATGCCGAAGTTGGGGGCGATGAGGCAGTTGGTGCCGGGGTTGGCGGCGAGCCAGCCCCGCACGGTCTCGAGCCGTCCCTCGTCGAAACCGGTGGTGCCCACCACCGGGTGGACGCCGTGGCCGATCGCCCATTCGAGGTTGCCCATCACCACGTCGGGATGGGTGAAGTCGACCACCACCTCGGCGCCGGCGAGCCCCTCGATGGAGTCGTCCTTGTCGAGCGCGGCCACCAGCTCCATGTCGGCTGCCGCCTCGACCGCCTTGCACACCTCGACGCCCACACGTCCCTGGGCGCCCAGCACACCTACCCTGATCACAGGGCGAGCCTATCGTGCCGCCGCCCCGCCGATGCCGGACCGGGGGGCGGCGGCGCGCGTCTCAGCGGATCGCGTCGCTGAAGTCCTTGTCGCCGTACGGGCCGATGACGGCCAGCGTGAGCGGCCGGTTGAGCACGTCGGCGGCGATCTCGGTGATCTCGTCGGGGGTGACGGACTCGATGCGCGCGAGCACCTCGTCCACCGACATGAGCTCGTCGTAGACCAGCTCGTTCTTGCCGATGCGGGACATGCGCGAGCCGGTGTCCTCCAGGCCGAGCACGAGCCCGCCGCGCATCTGGCCCTTGCCGCGCATGATCTCGTCGGCGGTGAGCCCTTCGGCCACCACCCTGGACACCTCGTCGCGGCAGATCTTCAGCACGTCGTCGATCTTCGAGGGCAGACAGCCCACGTAGATGCCGAACTGGCCGGTGTCGGCGTAGGCCGAGGTGTAGCTGTAGGCGGAGTAGGCCAGGCCGCGCTTCTCCCTGATCTCCTGGAAGAGCCGCGACGACATGCCGCCGCCGAGCGCCGCGTTGAGCACGCCGAGGGCGAACCTGCGGTCGTCGGTGCGGGACAGGCCCGTCGTGCCGAGCACGAGGTTGGCCTGCTCGGTGGGCCGGTCGAGCACCGCGACGCCGGACCGCGTCGCGGCGCCGGGGCCGCTGGTGCGCGGCGGCTCGAACTCGGCGGGGCCGCTCAGCGCCCCCGCCCGCTCGTACGCCCTGGCGACCAGCTCGACGACCTCTTCGTGCCTGACGTTGCCCGCCACCGACACGACGGTGCGGCGCGGCAGGTAGAAGCGGTGGTAGTACTCGGCGATGCGCTCGCGCCCGAGCGCGTTGATGGAGTCGACCGTGCCCAGGATGGGCCGGCCGATCGGCGAGTCGCCGTAGAGGGTGGCGGCGAACTGCTCGTGCACCACGTCGGAGGGGTCGTCGTCGTGCATGGCGATCTCTTCGAGGATCACGCCACGCTCGGACTCGACGTCGTCCTCGGTCACCAGCGAGCTGGTCACCACGTCGGCGAGCACGTCGACCGCGACCGGCAGGTCCTCGTCGAGGACCCGCGCGTAGTAGCAGGTGTACTCCTTGGCGGTGAAGGCGTTGATCTCACCGCCGATGCCCTCGATGGAGGCGGAGATCTCCATGGCGTCGCGCGTCGGAGTGCCCTTGAACAGCAGGTGCTCAAGGAAGTGGGTGGCCCCCATGTGCTCGGGAGCCTCGTCGCGCGAGCCGATGCCGACCCACATGCCGACCGCGACGCTCCGCACGGTCGGCATGGTCTCGGTCACCACGCGCAGCCCACCCGGGAGGACGGTGCGCCTTACCACCCCGGCTCCGTCCTTGCCGGGGTGCAGCGTGGTCGTGGTCACGAGTTCCGGTCGTCTCCCTCGGAGGAGCCGCGGGAGCTGCGCACGCGGGTGCGGGTGCGGCGCGGGCGCTCGGACTTGTCGTCGGCGTCCGGGGCGGCGGGCGCCTCGGACTGCTCGGGAGCACCGCCGTCGGCGGCCTTGGCCTCCTTCTCGGCGGCCTCCTTCTCGATGACCTCGACCGGCACCAGCGAGAGCTTGCCGCGGCCGTCGATTTCGGCGATCTCGACCTGGATCTTCTCGCCGACGGCCATGACGTCCTCGACGTTCTCGATGCGCTTGCCGCCGTGCAGCTTGCGGATCTGGGAGACGTGGAGCAGGCCGTCCTTGCCCGGCATGAGCGAGATGAACGCGCCGAAGGCGGCGATCTTGACGACCGTGCCCAGATAGCGCTCGCCCACCTCGGGCATGTGCGGGTTGGCGATGGCGTTGATCGCCGAACGGGCGGCCTCGGCGGACGGCCCGTCGGTGGCGCCGATGTAGATCGTGCCGTCGTCCTCGATGGTGATCTCGGCGCCGGTGTCGTCCTGGATCTGGTTGATCATCTTGCCCTTCGGGCCGATGACCTCGCCGATCTTGTCGACCGGGACCTTGATGGTGATGATGCGCGGCGCGGTCGGGTTCATCTCCGCCGGGGAGTCGATCGCCTCCTGCATCACGTCGAGGATCGCCAGGCGGGCGCCCTTGGCCTGCTTGAGCGCGCCGGCGAGGACGCTCGCGGGGATGCCGTCGAGCTTGGTGTCGAGCTGCAGGGCGGTGATGACGTCCTTGGTGCCGGCGACCTTGAAGTCCATGTCGCCCATGGCGTCCTCGGCGCCCAGGATGTCGGTCAGCGTGACGTAGGTGTCGCCCTCGCCGATCAGGCCCATCGCGATGCCGGCGACCATCTCCTTGAGCGGCACACCGGCGTCGAGCAGCGCCATGGTGGAGGCGCAGACCGAGCCCATCGAGGTCGAGCCGTTGGAGCCGAGCGCCTCCGACACCTGCCTGATCGCGTAGGGGAACTCCTCACGCGTGGGCAGCACCGGGATCAGTGCCCGCTCGGCCAGCGCGCCGTGACCGATCTCGCGGCGCTTGGGCGAGCCCACCCGGCCGGTCTCACCGGTGGAGTAGGGCGGGAAGTTGTAGTTGTGCATGTAGCGCTTGGTCCGCTCGGGGTTGAGCGTGTCGATGACCTGCTCCATGCGCAGCATGTTGAGCGTCGTGATGCCGAGGATCTGGGTCTCGCCGCGCTCGAACAGCGCCGAGCCGTGCACCCGGGGCACCACGTGGACCTCGGCCGACAGCGCGCGGATGTCCTTCGTGCCGCGGCCGTCGATGCGCACGCCCTCCTTGACGACGCGCTCGCGCATGAGCTTCTTCATCACCGAGCGGAACGCGGCGGAGATCTCCTTCTCGCGGCCCTCGAACTCGGGCAGGAGCTTCTCGGCGGCCAGCGCCTTGACCTTCTCCAGCTCGTTCTCGCGCTCCTGCTTGCCGGCGATGGTCAGCGCGGCGGCAAGCTCGGTCTTGATCGCGGCCTCGACGGCGGTGTAGACGTCGTCCTGGTAGTCGAGGAAGATCGGGTATTCGGCGGTCTCCTTGGCGGCGACCTGCGCGATGCGGGACTGCGCCTCGCACAGCACCTTGATGAACGGCTTGGCCGCCTCGAGGCCCTGCGCGACGGTCTCCTCGGTCGGGGCGACCGCGCCGTCGGCGACGAGCTTGAGCGTGTCCTTCGTGGACTCCGCCTCGACCATCATGATCGCGACGTCGCCGTCGTCGAGCACCCGCCCGGCCACGACCATGTCGAACGTGGCCCGCTCAAGCTCGTGGTGGGTCGGGAAGGCCACCCACTGGCCGTCGATCAGCGCCACCCGGACGCCGCCGATGGGGCCCGAGAAGGGCAGCCCGGCGAGCTGGGTGGACAGCGACGCGGCGTTGATGGCGACCACGTCGTAGAGGTGGTCGGGGTTGAGCGCCATGACGGTGGCGACGACCTGGACCTCGTTGCGCAGGCCCTTGACGAACGACGGGCGCAGCGGCCGGTCGATCAGCCGGCAGGTGAGGATCGCGTCCTCGGAGGGACGGCCCTCGCGGCGGAAGAACGAGCCGGGGATGCGGCCCGCGGCGTACATGCGCTCTTCGACGTCGACCGTCAGCGGGAAGAAGTCGAACTGCTCCTTCGCCGTCTTGGACGCGGTCGTCGCCGAGAGCACCATCGTGTCGTTGTCGAGATAGGCGACGGCGGAACCCGCCGCCTGGCGCGCGAGCCGACCGGTCTCGAACCGGATCGTACGCGTACCGAACGAGCCGTTGTCTATGACGGCTTCAGCAGTGTGGACACCCTCCACGGGGGACCTCCTTGTGGTCGGTCACCCGCGCCCTTTTCTCACCGGCACCCTCGTTAGGTGCAGCGCCGGTCTTCGATCGAAGCGCCCGGTCAAGTGCGTTCTTACCGGAAGCCACTACCGAGGACCGGCCCGCAGGCGTCGCGGGTCGCATGGTGCTGAGCGGACGCGGGGGCTGTGTGTCTCGGATCTTCAGTTGTACGCCAGGCGCGGGGCGGTTTTCACGCCGCCACGCGCCCTGCGATGGGTCCTACCCCATATGAGAAGGGAGCGGCGCGCAGGCCGCTCCCTCGTCATGTTATCGGCGCAGACCGAGCCGCTCGATGAGCGAACGGTAGCGCTGGATGTCGACCTTCTGCAGGTACTTCAGCAGGCGGCGCCGGCGACCCACGAGCAGCAGCAGACCACGACGGCTGTGGTGGTCGTGCTTGTGCGTCTTGAGGTGCTCGGTCAGCTCGCTGATGCGCTTGCTGAGCAGCGCGATCTGCACCTCGGGCGACCCGGTGTCGCCCTCGGTCGTCGCGTACTCGTCGATGATGGACTTCTTGGCAGCGGTGTCGAGGGACACGGCTCTCCTTCGATCTACGGACACGCGCGAATGAGATGGAAGTGCGAACGACCGTGCGTGCCTACAGTCGCCGCGTGAAGGCCGTCATGGGCAGCGCGCAGCGCCGCCGGTATAGAGCCGACATGCAAGGTTACCACCCCGCGTCCAGTGCACGGGGCGGTCGTGTCCGAGCCGAGACCGGCTAGCTCGTCAGGCGTCGCGTGTCCTCCACGTCGGCGTGGATCTGGGCGATGAGCGCCTCGATCGAGTCGAAGCGGGTGTTTCCGCGCAGCCGCGCGGCGAACTCCACCGCGACGTGCGCGCCGTACAGCTCGAGGTCGTCGCGGTCCAGCGCGTACGCCTCCACCGTGCGCGGCACGCCCTCGAACGTCGGGTTGGTGCCGACCGAGATGGCCGCGGGCCAGCGCTCGCCTTCGTAGAGCGTGGGCAGGTTGGCCACCGGGACGCACTGCAGCCAGCCCGCGTAGACGCCGTCGGCCGGGATCGCGGTGTACTGCGGGGTCTCGACGTTGGCCGTGGGGAAGCCGAGCTGGCGGCCGCGCTGGTAGCCGCGTACGACGACGCCCTCGACCCGGTGGGGGCGGCCCAGCCCGGCCGCCGCGCCCGCCACGTCGCCGGCGGTGAGCCGCTCGCGGACGGTGGTCGAGGAGATGTCGTCGAGCCGGGGCACGGCCTCGACCTCGAAGTCGTATTTGTCGCCCAGCGTGCGCAGGGTCTCGACGTCACCGGCGGCGTCCTGGCCGAAGGTGAAGTCGGCGCCCACCACCACGACCGCCGCCCGCAGCCGCTCGGCGAGCACCTTCTGGGCGAACTCGGCGGGCGTCCACTGCGACAGCCCGAAGGAGAACTCCACGGTGTCGATGGTGTCCACGCCCAGCCCGGCCAGCAGCTCGGCCCGCCGCCGCGCGCTGGTCAGCCGGTGGGGATGCGAGCCGGGGCGGACGACCTCGTCGGGATGCGGCTCGAACGTGACCGCCACGCTGCGCAGGCCCCGCTCCCGGGCGACGGCGACGGCCCGCCCGACCACCCGCTGGTGCCCGAGGTGGACCCCGTCGTACACGCCGACGGTCACCACAGACCTTTCCGAACCCTGCACGCCAGGCCCCATTCACTCGTCCCCGGAACAACCCGTACAAGCGTGCCACGCGGCGCGGCATTCCCTCCAATCGAGGCGGCTATCATCGGGCATCATGCCTCGCTACGCGCTCCTGATCCTGCCTGCCTTCAACCGGGTCTACGGAGAGAGCTCCGTCCGCCTCACCCGCAACGAGCTGGCCGTCTTCAGCGCGCGCGCCCTTGAGGGCGAGGTGCTGGCCAGCGAGGAGACCCGCATCGGCGGCGTCCCCTACGTGACGTTCGACACCGCCGAGCCGCTGTCCGACGGCGACGTGCGGCTGCTGTCCGACCTGTCGTCCGTCTACGCCGTCTTCGGCGTCGAGGGCGACCTGCTCAGGCCGCTCGCCATGCGGCCGCGCGACCGGCTCAGCAGCGACCTGCTCACCATCCAGAAATACGCCGGCAAGACCAACGAGCACTTCACGAAGCTGCTGCTCAACGTCACGGCGCTGGCGAGCGACAGGGGGCTGGGCGACGGCCTCGCGGTGTTCGACCCGATGTGCGGCCGCGGCACCACGCTCAACCAGGCCCTCATGTACGGCTACGACGCCTACGGCCTCGACGTCGACGGCAAGGACTTCGAGGCCTACGCCGGTTTCATCAAGACGTGGCTGCGCAACAAGCGGCTCAAGCACACCGCCGAGACCGTGCCGGTGCGCCGCGACCGTGCTCTCGTCGGGCGGCGGCTCAACGTCGCCTTCGGGCTGTCGAAGGAGGCGTTCAAGGCCGGCGACGTGCAGCGCCTGACCGTGGTCAACGCCGACACGCTCAAGAGCCGCGAGTTCTTCAGGCCGCGCTCGTTCGACGTGCTGGCCACCGACGCCCCCTACGGCGTGCAGCACGGCAGCAAGGGCGGCGCGGGCCTGTCGCGCAGCCCGCTGGAGCTGCTGGGCCGGGCGGTGCCGGTCTGGGCGGAGCTGCTGCGGCCCGGCGGCGCGATGGGCATCGCCTGGAACACCTACGGCGGCAAGAGCGACGAGCTGGCCCGCATCCTGACCGGGGCGGGCCTCGAGGTGATGGACTACCCCGACTTCGAGCACTGGGTGGACCAGGCGATCGTCCGCGACATCATCGTGGCCCGCAAGCCGGGCTGACGCGGGTCAGCCGGCGAAGACCGCCAGGGGCCGCGCGGTGCGGCCCTGCTCCTCCACCAGCGCCAGCAGCTCACCCTCAGGCCCGAACACGCCGATCGGGCCGGGGCCGAGCCCGGCGGCCGGCAGCCGCCCGCCGTGGGCGACGACGCGGGCCTCCTCGGCGGTGACGTCGCGACGCGGGAAGGCCGCGGCGACCGCCTCGCCGATGGGCAGCACCACGCACTCCTCGGTGAGCTGCTCGATGGTCTTGGCGAGCGACAGGTCGTACGGCCCCACGCGGGTGCGCCGCAGCGCCGTCAGGTGCCCGCCGACCCCGCCGAGCGCGGCGCCGAGGTCGCGGGCCAGCGAGCGGATGTAGGTGCCGCTCGAACAGACCACGCCGGCGTCGACGTCGATGACGTCACCGGCCGCCCGGATGTCGAGCACCTCGAACGAGCTCACCGTGACGGGCCTGGCCGCCAGCTCGACCTCCTCGCCCGCCCGGGCCTTCTTGTAGGCCCGCTGGCCGTTCACCTTGATGGCGCTGACCTGCGGCGGAACCTGCATGATGGCGCCGGTGAGCGCTTCGACGCCCTTGCGGATCTCGCCCTCGCCCACCCCGGCGGCCGACGCGGTGGCGGTGACCTCGCCCTCGGCGTCGTCGGTGTTGGTGCTCACGCCGAGCCGGATCGTGGCGCGGTATTCCTTCTCGGTCAGCATCAGGTGACCGAGCAGCCTGGTCGCCTTCTCCACACCGATCACCAGCACGCCCGTCGCCATCGGGTCGAGCGTGCCCGCGTGCCCCACCCTGCGGGTGCCGGCGATGCGCCGCATCTTGGCCACCACGTCGTGGGAGGTCCACTCACCCGGCTTGTCGACGATGATCAGACCGCTCTCGGCCATTCAGGTAACCTTCCGCAGCTCGCGACGGAACTTCGTCATGGTCTCCTCGACGGTGTCGTAGGAGGTGAACCCGGCCGCGTTGTGATGGCCGCCGCCGCCGAGCGCCGCGCACACCGCCGCGACGTCGACGGTGCCCTTGGACCGGGTGGACACCTGCCAGTCGCCGTAGTCGTCCTCCTTGAGCACGACGGCGACCTGCGCCTCGTCGGTGCGGCGGACGATGTCGATGATGCCTTCGAGCTCGGAGTACGGCAGCCCGTACGCGGCCCGGTCGACCCGGGTCACGTACGTCCAGACCATGCCGTCCTCCAGCGCCACCCGCTCCAGCGCGTTGCCCAGCACCTTGAGGTAGCCGAACGGGGAACGGTCCCACAGCTCGCGGGCGATCTCGTCCACCCGCAGCCCGGTGGCGACCAGCCTGGCCGCCATCTGGTGCACGGCGGGCGTGGTCGAGGAGTAGCGGAAGGAGCCGGTGTCGGTGACGAGGCCGGCGTACAGGCAGGTGGCGATGTCGCGGTCGAGCCGCCCGCCGAGCCGGTAGACGAGCTGCTCGGCGAGCATCGCGGTGGCCGCGGCCTTGGCGTCGATGAGGTCGAGCGAGCCGAACCCCGAGTTGGACGGGTGGTGGTCGACCACGATCACCTCGCGCGCCGAGGCGGCGTTGGCGCCGAGCAGCCCGACCCGCTCGAACGTCGAGCAGTCGAAAACGATCATCAGGTCGGGCGCGGCCGGGTAGTCGTCCGGCGGCACCAGCATCTCCTGGCCGGGCAGGAAGCGCAGCAGCCGCGGCACCGCGAAGTGGCGGTCGCCGAACGAGGCGACCACCCGCTTGCCCATCGAGCGCAGCACGAACGCGACCGCCAGCATCGAGCCGAGCGCGTCGCCGTCGGGCGTCACGTGGCAGGCCAGCGCGACCTCGTCGGCCTGCCCGATCAGCCGCAGCGCGCGGTCCCACGACTCCTCGGGGATGGGACAGTCCTCGCAAGGACGCCGCTCGACGCGAGGCGGACGCTCTGCCCTGTCGCGCACGTCGGGCGTCACGCCTGGTCGTCCCTGCCGCTCAGGCTCTGCGAGCCGGCCTCAGCGCCCGTCTCGGCGTCGGTGTCGAAGTCCTCGTCGTCGGGCTTGCGGTAGGGGTCGGCCTCGCCGGCGTAGGAGGCGGTCTGGGCCTGCTTGGCCACCTCGGCGTCCCGCGCGCGGGCGGCGCTGATCAGGTCGTCGAGGTGACGCGCGCTGTCGGGCAGCGGGTCGTGCTTGAACGTCAGCGTCGGCGCGAACCGGACCCCGGTCTGGCGGCCCACCTCGGAGCGGATGATGCCCTTGGCGCTCTCAAGAGCCGCGGCGCTGTCGGCCCGCTCGGCGTCGGAGCCGAACACCGTGTAGAACACCGTCGCGTCGCGCAGGTCGGCGGTGACGCGCGTGTCGGTCACGGTCACGAAGCCCAGACGCGGATCCTTGATCCGACGCTCCAGCATCTCGGCGACGATCTGCTGGATGCGGTCGGCGAGCTTGCGCGCTCGTGCGGCATCCACCATGTTCGCTCCCCCTCACGCACGACCTGGCCGTGCAGTCGTTCAATCTTCGTCGGTGTAGAGCCGCTGCCGGGCCGACAACAGCTCGATCTCGGGGCGGAAGGCCACCATGCGTTCGCAGGCGTCCAGCAGCTCCTTGCAGTTACCCGCGGAAGCGGAAACCACCGCAACGCCGACCTCCGCTCTGCGGTGCAGGTCGAGATGACCGGTCTCAGCCACCGCGATGCTGGGGTAACGGCGCTGCAGCTCGGCGATGAGCGGACGGACGACAGAGCGCTTCTGCTTCAGCGACCTGACGTCGCCGAGCAGGATGTCCAGGGTCAGGGCACCCACATACATCACTGGTAACCACCGCTTGGCCTTGTGTGGTCAGCGCACGACCGGCCTGCTGCGGTGGGGACCAGGCCAGGGCGTGCGAGAGGCGCCCGGCGGATGTCCCGCCGGGCGCCCGGGCCCCCGGGCCAACCCCCGCGTCAACCCCCAACACTAAACGAAAGATAACAACGAACGGCACGAGATGGTTTTTAGCACGCCCCAAAA
>NZ_JBFAPT010000037.1:0-95185 GCF_040676845.1 Nonomuraea sp. NPDC049504 | reverse complement strand
GGCGTATCAGATGACGCTGATGGTCGATCGCGCCGGTCAGGTGCTGACTCCGGCTGTGCGTGCGGAGCTGCGCGCCAGCCAGACCAGGTGATGTAGGTGAGCAATTCGTGGAACAGCGGCGGCTGGGAGCCCCCACCTCCGCCCCCAAGATCCGACCCCGCCTCGCCCGTCCGCCCCTACGCCGTGACCGGTGGACGGACGGCGCCGCGGGTCAAGCTGGCGATGGAGGCCCTGGTGTCATCGGCGACCGCCGAGCACCGGGAGTTCTCCCACATCACGCCCGAGTACAAGGCGATCAGCCAGCTCTGCCTGCAGGTCAGATCGGTGGCCGAGGTGTCGGCGCTGTTGCGGATCCCGCTCGGCGTGGTGCGTGTTCTGATCGCGGACATGGCGGCGGAGGGCCTGGTTCGGGTGCATCAGCCGCAGCTCGAGGCGGGTCGACCGGACGTCAACCTGCTGGAAAGGGTGCTCAGTGGACTTCGCAGGCTCTAGCCCCGGTCTGACCTCGACGAAGATCGTGGTCGCCGGGGGCTTCGGGGTGGGCAAGACGACGTTCGTCGGCGCGGTGTCGGAGATCATGCCGCTGACCACGGAGGCCGTCATGACCGACGCCTCCGCCGGTATCGACGACCTCGGCATGACGCCGCTGAAGACGACCACGACCGTCGCCATGGACTTCGGCCGCGTGTCTCTCGACCGCGACCTGATCCTGTACTTGTTCGGCACGCCCGGGCAGCACCGGTTCTGGTTCATGTGGGACGACCTCGTCCGCGGCGCCATCGGCGCGGTCGTCCTCGTGGACACCCGCAGGCTCGCCGACAGCTTCCCCGCGATCGACTACTTCGAGGAGGCCCAGCTCCCGTTCGTGGTCGGCGTGAACGGGTGGGACGGCCAGTACCCGCACAGCGACGCCGAGGTCCGCGACGCCCTGACGCTGGCCCCGCACATCCCCATGCTGCGGCTCGACGCCCGGTCGAAGGACTCGGTCAAGAACACGCTGATCCAGCTCGTGGAGCACGCGCTGACGGTTCGGATGGCCGTGCCAGGCTTTGGCGGCTAGCGGAGCGGCTAGGCTGGAGTCTTAGACGTACATTCGCTTCGAGGACTGGCCAACCACGTGTTCGAGACGCTTTCCGACCGGCTGACATCGGTCTTCTCCTCCCTCCGATCCAAAGGGCGGCTGTCCGATGCCGACATCGACGCCACCACCCGCGAGATCCGCATCGCCCTGCTTGAGGCCGATGTCGCGCTGCCGGTGGTCAAGGCGTTCGTCGCCCAGGTCAAGGAGCGTGCCCGCGGTTCCGAGGTCTCCCAGGCGCTGAACCCGGCGCAGCAGGTCGTCAAGATCGTCAATGACGAGCTGATCGGGATCCTCGGTGGCGAGACCCGCAGGCTGCGCTTCGCCAAGACGCCCCCGACCGTCATCATGCTGGCGGGCCTCCAGGGCGCCGGTAAGACGACGCTGGCGGGCAAGCTGGCCACGTGGCTGCGCGAGCAGGGCCACGCGCCCATGCTCGTCGCCGCCGACCTGCAGCGGCCCAACGCCGTCCAGCAGCTCCAGGTCATGGGCGAGCGCGCGCAGGTCGCCGTCTACGCGCCCGAGCCGGGCAACGGCGTGGGCGACCCCATCGAGGTGGCCCGCAGATCCATCGACGAGGCCAGGCGGCTCAACCACGACATCGTCGTCATCGACACCGCCGGTCGCCTGGGCATCGACCAGGAGATGATGAAGCAGGCCGCCGACATCCGCGACGCGGTCTCGCCCGACGAGGTCCTGTTCGTGGTCGACGCCATGATCGGCCAGGACGCCGTGGTCACGGCGCAGGCGTTCATGGAGGGCGTCGGCTTCGACGGCGTGGTGCTGACCAAGCTCGACGGCGACGCGCGCGGTGGCGCGGCCCTGTCGGTGCGGCACATCACCGGCCGACCGATCATGTTCGCCTCCACGGGTGAGAAGCTCGAAGACTTCGACGCCTTCCACCCCGACCGCATGGCCTCGCGCATCCTCGACATGGGTGACATCCTCACCCTGATCGAGCAGGCCCAGAAGACGTTCGACGAGGAGCAGGCCGCCAAGATGGCGGGCAAGCTCACCTCGGGCGAGAACTTCACCCTCGAGGACTTCCTCGAGCAGATGCAGATGGTCCAGAAGATGGGGCCCATCAAGAACCTGCTCGGGATGATGCCCGGCATGGGGCAGATGCGCGACCAGATCAACTCCATCGACGATCGCGACCTCGACCGCATCGCGGCCATCATCCGCTCGATGACGCCCGCCGAGCGGCAGGACCCGAAGATCATCAACGGTTCGCGCCGCGCCCGCATCGCCAACGGTTCCGGCGTGAGCGTGAGCGCCGTGAGCAACCTCGTCACCCGCTTCTTCGAGGCCCAGAAGATGATGAAGCGGATGGCGGGCGGCATGGGCATCCCCGGCATGCCGGGCGGCAAGGGCAAGGCGTCCAAGCAGCAGAAGAAGGCCAAGAAGGGGCGGCGCGTCAGCGGCGACCCGCGCAAGGCCGCGCTGGGCAAGGGCGGCTCCGCCGACGGCGCGCCGGCCGAGCCGGCCCCGAAGGGCGGCGGCGTCCTCGGCAACCTCGGCGGCAAGCTCCCGCCGGGCGTCGAGCTCCCCCCGGGCTTCGACCCCTCCAAGCTCCGCCTCCCCGGCCAGAAGTAACGGCCTCGGGCCGGGACATCTGACGCACCGACCCCCGTCCGTCCTCCCGGACAGGGTCGGGCTTCCGGCCCCACTGAACGAGCTCGGCGCTCTGGACTCACTGGGCGGGGTCGTTGACGCCGTGACCCCCTTCCTCGCCTTTGGGGCCTCGCTCCGCGGGGCTTTAGGGAGGGGTTGGGGGATCTTTGCGGTGGGGTTTGGTGACGGGTCGTGAGCAGTGCCGTAGATCTGGCACAATGACATGTTGGAACACCGTGACCAGGTGGGTGCCCTCTCATCTCCCGCCGGACACGTTTGTCCCTGGAGCGTCGTCGCGTCGTGCCCCACTCGGCGAGGCGCCGTTCACCCACGTGCGAATGCAGGAGAGACCACACCCGTGGCAGTCAAGATCAAGCTCAAGCGGCTCGGCATGATCCGCAACGCTCAATACCGCATCGTCGTCGCCGACAGCCGCACCAAGCGTGACGGCCGGGCGATCGAAGAGATCGGCCTGTACCACCCGAAGGAAAACCCTTCGCGCATCGAGGTCAACGCCGAGCGTGCGGCCTACTGGCTGGGTGTCGGCGCGCAGCCGACCGAGCCGGTTCTCAAGCTGCTCAAGCTCACCGGCGACTGGCAGAAGTTCAAGGGCGAGCCCGCCCCTGAGCCGATGAAGGTCGCCGAGCCCAAGCCTGACCGTCACGCCCTCTACGAGGCCGCGGCCAAGGAGGCGCTGTCCGGTGGCGACACCGGCACGGCCGCCACCACGCCGAAGAAGGCCAAGAAGAAGGACGAGGCCGAGGCCCCCGCCGAGACCCAGGCCGAGGGCGAGGCCTGACGTGCTCGAGGAGGCTCTCGAGCACCTCGTAAAGGGCATCGTCGAACATCCTGACGATGTCCGGGTCCGCGCACGCCGCATTCGCAGCGGGCGCGTCCTGGAGGTCCGGGTGCACCCCGAGGACCTGGGCAAGGTCATCGGACGCGGCGGGCGCACCGCCAAGGCGCTGCGCACGGTCGTGAACGCCCTGGCCGACGGGAAGTACGTACGGGTCGATCTGCTCGATCTGCACGAAGCAGTCCGTTAGCGTCAGGTTTGCGCGCCCTCATCGGCTTCGTGCCGATGGGGGCGCTTGCGTTGAGAAGAGAAGGCAGGTTCACGTGCAGCTGGTCGTCGGCCGGATAGGCCGCCCGCACGGGGTACGCGGTGACGTGACCGTGGAGGTGCGCACCGACGATCCCGAGCTGCGCTTCGCCCCCGGCACCGCCATCGCCACCGACCCCGCGGGCCGGGGCCCCCTGGTGATCGAAGGACGCCGGTGGCACAAAGGCATGCTGCTGGTGGCGTTCGAAGGGGTGCACGACCGCGACGCCGCGGAAGAGCTGCGGGGCACCATGCTGGTCATCGACTCGGCCGACGTGACGCCGCCCGACGACCCCGACGAGTTCCACGACCACCAGCTCATCGGGCTGGCCGTGCAGACCGTCGCGGGTGAGCCCGTGGGCGAGGTGGAGGACGTGCTGCACCACGGCCAGGACCTCCTCGTCGTCCGCAGGAAGGGCCAGGACGACGCGCTGATCCCGTTCGTCAAGGCGCTGGTGCCCGAGGTCGACCTGGAGGCGGGACGGCTGGTCGTCGATCCGCCGGAGGGGCTGCTGTGATGCGGCTCGACATCATCTCCATCTTTCCCGAGTACTTCGCGCCGCTCGACGTCTCGCTGATCGGCAAGGCGCGCGAGCGCGGCACCCTCGACGTACGCGTCCACCAGCTGCGCGACTGGGCCCACGACGTGCACAAGACCGTGGACGACACGCCGTACGGCGGCGGTCCCGGCATGGTGATGAAGCCCGAGGTGTGGGGCGAGGCCATCGACGACGTGATCGAGGGCGGCTCGCCGCGCATGGTCGTGCCGACGCCGAGCGGCCGGCCGTTCACCCAGGAGCTGGCCCAGGAGCTGGCGCAGGAGCCGTGGCTGCTGTTCGCCTGCGGGCGCTACGAGGGCATCGACTCGCGGGTCATGGAGGAGTACTCCGGCCGCCTGCGCGTCGACGAGGTCAGCATCGGCGACTACGTGCTGGCCGGCGGCGAGGTGGCGGTGCTGGTCATGGTGGAGGCCGTCGGCAGGCTGCTGCCCGGTGTGCTGGGCAACGCTCAGTCGGCGGTGGACGACTCGTTCGCGCCGGGGGCGATGCGGAACCTCGTCGAAGGGCCCGTCTACACCAAGCCGCCGCTGTGGCGGGGGCACGAGGTGCCCGCCGTGCTGCTGTCCGGGCACCACGGAAACGTCGCCAGATGGCGGCGCGACGAGGCGATCCGGCGTACCGTACGGAACAGGCCGGAACTGGCGGCGGCGCTCGACCCCGCGACGCTCGACAAGCATGATCGCAAACTGCTCGAAGAGCTGTCGTTTCGCCTCCAGCCGGAAGATATGGCAAACTGAATCGCTGCCGACCAATCAGCGGTCGGTGTTGCGTGCCCGGGAAGAGCGACCCCGGACCCCAGGAGACAGCAAGCGCGTCCACTTCGCCGCCGTGCTCGTGCCGAGTACGGACGGGTGGACCTCCGCGTGCTCGCGAAACTTTGAGGAATAGACTCTCATGCACACGAAGATCCAGGAGCTCGAGAAGGCGACCCTGCGCGGCGACGTGCCGGACTTCCGTCCCGGTGACACGCTCGAGGTTCACGTCCGAGTCGTCGAAGGCAACCGTTCCCGAATCCAGGTCTTCAAGGGCTTCGTCCTGCGCAGGCAGGGCAGCGGCGCCCGCGAGACCTTCACGGTCCGCAAGGTCAGCTACGGCGTCGGCGTCGAGCGCACCTTCCCGGTGCACAGCCCGGTCATCGAGAAGATCGTCCTCGTGACCCGTGGTGACGTCCGCCGCGCCAAGCTCTACTACATGCGTGACCTTCGCGGTAAGGCCGCCCGCATCCGCGAGAAGCGTGAGACGACGGCCGCCAAGTAAGCGTCGTTTTCCGATGGCCCGCGCTAACGCGCGGGCCTTTCGGCTTTACAGCGGCGTTTCCTTTATGTGGAGCGACTCGTGCGTGGGTGTAACGTCGGTCGAGGGTTGTCGGGCCTGGTCATCATCTAGGCTCGTCAGCGATGACTAGCGAAAGCCAGGAGCACGGCGCTGCGCGCCGCCCTGTCGAGGACGAGGTGGACGTGGTCGCCGAAGAGACTCACAAGCCGGCCAAGGGTGAAAAAAAGGAGAAGAAGGGGTCGTTCTGGAAAGAGCTCCCTGTTCTCATCGTCGTCGCCCTTGTGCTGGCCCTGATCATCAAGACGTTTGTGGTCCAGGCCTTCTACATTCCGTCGGAGTCGATGGAGAACACCCTGCTCAAGAACGACAGGGTCCTGGTCAACAAGCTCGTCTACCACACTCGTGACATCGAGCGCGGTGACGTGGTGGTCTTCTCCGGCGTCGACTCCTGGGACGGCGAGTTCCAGATGGAGGAGCCGTCCAACGCGGTCGCGGGCTTCTTCCGGTGGGTGGGCACCGCCTTCGGGTTCGTGCCCGGCGAGAAGGACTACATCAAGCGCGTCATCGGCGTCGGCGGCGACCACGTGAAGTGCTGTGACTCCAAGGGCCGCATCACGGTCAACGGCACCCCGATCGACGAGGAGAGCTACCTCTATCCGGGCAACGTGCCGTCCGACACGTTCTTCGACATCACCGTGCCGCAGGGGCGGTTGTGGGTGATGGGCGACCACCGGTCCGTCTCGCTCGACTCGCGCTCCCACACCGGCGATCCAGGGGGCGGGTCCATCCCCGTCAGCCAGGTCATCGGGCGGGCCTTCGTGATCGTCTGGCCGTTCGACCGGTTCTCCTCCATCGACATCCCTGAGACGTTCGCACAGCCCTCGCTGCAGGCGCTCGGCGGCTCGGTGCCGGTGGTCGCCGGCTTCGGGCTCGCCGTACCCTTGGTCCTGGTTCGTCGGCGCCTGAGGAGGCGTCGATGACCTTCACCAAGAAGGCGGAGGGCGTGGCGAAAGAGAAGAAAAAGGGCGGGTTTCGCGAGACCGTCCTGCTGCTCGTCTTGGGGGTCGGCATCGCGCTGCTGCTCCAGGCGTTCGTGATCGGTTCGTTCTACATCCCGTCGGAGTCGATGGAGAACACCCTGCAGATCAACGACCGGGTGTTCGTCAACAAACTCTCCGGCAAGCCCGAGCGCGGCGACATCGTGGTGTTCAAGGGATGGGACGGCGAGGACACGATCAAGCGGGTCATCGGCGTCGGCGGCGACAAGGTGGTGTGCTGCGACAAGCAGCGGCGCATCACGGTCAACGGCACTCCGCTCGACGAGGAGTCCTACCTCTACCCCGACGACTACCCGTCCGGCGACAAGTTCGACGTCACCGTGCCCGCGGGCAAGCTGTGGCTGATGGGCGACCACCGCAGCGCCTCGTTCGACTCAAGGGGCCACGCCAAGGAGCCGGGGCGCGGCTTCATCTCGGAGGACGACGTCATCGGCAAGGCCGTGGTGCGTTACTGGCCGCTGTCGCGGGGCTATCTGTTCTCCCGTCCCGAGACCTTCGACAAGGTCAAGTAGCCTCTCGCTTCAGGTCGCGGTTTGCGGCGAATGGGGCGTACGCTGCCTGTGTCATGACAGTTGCGTTCCGCCCTCGACCGAGCGTCGTCCGGCGCGATTCCGGACTCTACGCCTATGAGCGTGCGCTTGCCCGCCGCGGCCTCACCCCCATCGCGGGCGTCGACGAGGCCGGCCGTGGCGCGTGCGCGGGCCCGCTGGTGGTCGCCGCCGTCATCCTGCGCAAGCCGGTCGCGGGGCTCGGCGACTCGAAACTGCTGAGCCCGCCGGTGCGCGAACGCCTCTACGACCAGATCATGCGCGTCGCCCACATAGGCGTAGTGATCATCCCGCCTGGGGAGATCGACGCCAAAGGTCTGCACAAGTGCAACGTTTCAGGAATGCGGCGAGCTGTCGCACAGTTGCCCTGTGACCCGGAGTACATCCTGACGGACGGTTTCCCGGTTCCCGGGCTGCCGGCGCCGTCACTGGCCGTGTGGAAGGGGGACCAGGTGGCCGCGTGCGTGGCGGCCGCGTCGATCGTGGCCAAGGTGACCCGAGACCGCCTGATGGTCGCGCTCGACGAGCGCTACCCGCATTACGGCTTCGCCGAGCACAAGGGGTACGTCACACCGGGACATCGGCTGGCGCTGGAAACGCACGGCCCGTGTCCCGATCACCGTTACTCCTTCGTCACGGTGGCGAGGGGGATGGGTGAGAATGAAATGGGGGCCGGGGTTGCCTGAGCAGGCACACCGGGGGACCGGTACGACAGGAGGACCGCGATGAGCGCAGAGGATCTCGAAAAGTACGAAACCGAGATGGAGCTGCAGCTTTACCGCGAATACCGCGATGTCGTCGGTTTGTTCACATACGTGGTGGAGACTGAGCGGCGGTTCTATCTGACCAACTCGGTCGATCTCGACGTCCGTACCGCGGAGAACGGCGACGTCTTCTTCGACGTGAAGATGCAGGACGCCTGGGTGTGGGACATGTATCGGCCGGCGCGGTTCGTGAAGAACGTGCGCGTGGTGACGTTCAAGGACGTCAACGTCGAAGAGCTCGCCAAGGCGGACCTGGAGATGCCCAAGGAGGGGTTCTCGGGGTAGCCCGCCGCCTCACGTGAGGCCGGCGTCGTGGGCGAGGAGGGCGATCTGGGTGCGGTTGTCCAGGTCGAGCTTGGTCAGGATGCTGGACACGTGGGCCTTCACCGTCGTGACGCCCATCGCCAGGTCGGTGGCGATGTCGGCGTTCGTACGGCCCTGGGCGATCGCCAGCGCCACCTCGTGCTCGCGGGGCGTCAGCACGGCCAGCGCGGCCCTGGCCCGCTCGTAGGCGCCCGCCTGGGCGACCGTACGTTCCATCAGACGCCGGGTGATGCGCGGTGACAGGATCGGATCGCCCGCCGCCACCCGGGTGATCGCCTCCACGATCCGCGGCGGCGAGGTGTCCTTGAGCAGGAAGCCCGCGGCGCCCGCGCGCAGGGCGTGCAGGACGTTCTCGTCGGTGTCGAACGTGGTCAGCACGATCACCTCCGGCGGCCGTGTCCGCGCTCGCAGGCGGCGGGTGGCGGTGATGCCGTCGACGCGGGGCATGCGCAGGTCCATCAGGACGACGTCGGGGGCGTGGGCGTCGGTGGCGGTGATCGCCTCCTGGCCGTCGGCCGCCTCGGCCACGACCGTGATGCCGGCGGCGCCGTCGAGCATCATGGACAGGCCCGCCCGGACCAGGGCGTCGTCATCGACCAGGAGCACGCGGATCATCCGGGCCATGCTAGCGGGGGCCGCCGCTCGGGCCCAGGGGCATCGTGGGGCGGCACCGCCCGGGTGTCAGTCCCGAATCCGGCACACGTCGCGAACGCAACGCCTCTCGCGACGTGGATCGAACGCACGTGGTCCCGGCTATGGCGTCGGCCAAGGTAGCCGGGCCGTGAGGTGGAACTCGCCGTCCTTCTTGCCGTGGTCCAGTTGCCCGCCGTCCAGGCGTACTCGCTCGGTCAGCCCCACCAGGCCGAGGCCGCTGCCCGTCGCTGTGGGGGTCGTGCCCGCCGGAGGCAGCGGGTTGCTGATCTCGATGCGCAGGTCGTCGCCGGGTTCGCCCCGCAGGTGGATCTCGACCGGCAGGCCGGGGGCGTGTTTGCGGGCGTTGGTGAGGGCCTCCTGGACCACCCGGTAGGCGGTCTTGTCCATCGGGGGCGGCAGCGCGCCCGTCAGCTTGTCGCGTAGCCGTACCGGCTGGCCCGCCCCTTGCGCCTCCTCGATCAGGGTGGGCACGTCGGCCAGGCCGGGAGGCGGCTCCAGCTCGTCACGTTCGTCGTCCTGCTCATGCAGCAGACTGATCACGCTGCGCAGCTCCTCCAGCGCCTGGTGCACGCCCGCCCGCACCACCCCCGCCGCCCTCGCGAGCTGCTCGGGGGAGGAGTCGGGACGGTACTCCAGCGCGCCCGCGTGCGTGGCCACCAGGGACAGGCGGTGCGCCAGCACGTCGTGCATCTCCCTGGCCAGCAGGCGGCGCTCGGCCGCCCGCGCCTCGGCCACCCGCCTGCCCTGTTCCGCCTCGGCGCGCTGGGCGCGTTCGTGCAGGGAGATGAGCAGGGCGCGGCGCGAACGTGCCCACGCGCCCCAGCCGAGCAGCGCGCCGTACGAGGCACAGATCAGCAGCAACCACCAGGACAGCGAGATGCCCGAATTGGGCCGCCACCAGCCCTGGATCAGGTGAGCCGCCATGCCCGCTGCCGCCACCCCCGCCGCCACCGGGAACCGCCTGCGCTGCGCCACCTGCAACGCGCCCATCGTCGCCGCCGGCGTCGCCACCGGGGACAGCGTCGCCAGCACGGTGGCGGCGAGCGCGCCGTGCACCGGCCACCACAGCTGGGCCACCGCCGCCGCCAGGCTCGCCACCGCGATCGCCACGTCCATGCCCCAGGTGGGCCCACCCTCCAGACTCCACAACGTCACGCCGGTCAGCGCGCCCATCGCCAGGAGGACGACGGCGACGGCGAGGGAGAACCGGAGTCGGAACGCGCTCATCGGGCCAGGCTAGCCCGCGGCCCTTCCCGGCCATCACCTACCAAAGTCGGAGGCCCGGGCCACTGGGGGAGGAGGCGCCGCGGCCTCGCGCCCGATGTGGCGGGCTGGGGGCGTGGGTCATCGTTGGCTGCAGCTTCTCCGGGATGTCCGGTCGGCTCGGTCGCGGGCCGGTGGAGCTCAATCCCCATCAACACCCCCCAAGAGGACAGGTGGCGTCATGAACAAGTCCCTTCGAAGGCCGCTCACCGTCGGCGGCGCCGCTGTGGCCGCGCTGGTCGTGTGGGCGGTGGCGGTGCCCGTGGCAGGGGTCGCGCTGACCGTGCACATGGGCGGCGGCCCGCAGGAGGTCGGGCCCGTGTCCGTGGTCGTGGCGAGCCTGGTGATCGGGCTGGCGGGGTGGGCGCTGCTGGCCGTGCTGGAGCGGGTCGCGTCCAGGCCGGGCCGCGTATGGACGGTCGTCGCGCTGGCCGTCCTCGTCCTGTCCCTGCTCGGGCCGCTCGGCGGTGCGGTCGGTGGTGGCGCGATGTCGGTGCTGATCGTGATGCACCTGGTCGTCGGCGGCGTCCTCGTGGGCGGGCTGGCGCGGCGATGAGCCGGCCTACGCCGGGCAGAGCGCCGTGGTCGCTCGTCCATCCCCTGAAGCGTCGCCTTCCCGTACGTACCAGGAGGTCCTCATGACAGTCCTCGCCCAGGCGATCGACGTCACCCGCCGTTACGGCGAGGTGTGCGCGCTCGACCGCGTCTCCCTGGACATCCGGGCAGGCGAGCTGGTCGGGCTGCTCGGCCCGAACGGCGCCGGCAAATCCACTCTTATCAACCTCTTCACCGGCCTGCGCAGGCCGACGTCGGGCACCGTCACGTTGTTCGGCGGCTCGCCGGGCGATCCTCATGTACGGCGCGGCATCGGCGTGACGCCCCAGGAGACCGGACTGCCCGAATCGTTGCGCGTCGGGGAGATCGTCTCCTTCGTCGCCGCGCACTTCCCCGACAGCGTCGCCACGACCGAGCTGCTCGGCCGCTTCGGGCTGGACGACCTGGCCAAACGGCAGGTCGGCGGGCTGTCCGGCGGGCAGCGGCGGCGGCTGGGGGTGGCGCTGGCGTTCGTGGGGAGGCCGCGGCTGGTGTTCCTGGACGAGCCCACGACCGGGCTGGACGTCGAGGGCCGTCGGGCGCTCTGGGACGGCATCAGGGCGTTCCACGAGGACGGCGGCACCGTCCTGCTCACCAGCCACTACCTGGAGGAGATCGAGGCGCTGGCCGAGCGGGTCGTGGTCGTCGGCGAGGGACGCGTGCTGGCCGACGACACGATGCGGGCTGTGCGCGGCATGGTCGGTACGTGGCGCGTCTCGCTCACCACCGACCACCTGCCCGCGTTGCCCGGCGTGCTCACCACCGACCACCTGCCCGCGTCGCAAGGCGTGCTCGCCGCGGAAAGGTTGCCCGGCGTCCCCGCCTCCGGGCGCGTGGATGGCCGTTTCGAGCTGGTCGTCAGTGATGCCGATCGGCTGGTGGTGGAGCTGGTGCGGAGTGGGGTGGCGTTCTCCGGGCTGGAGATCAGACCGGCCACGCTCGAAGAGGCCTTTCTCGCCCTCACCTCCAAGGAGACCGCCGATGTCTAGCCTGGTGCTCGCGCACACCCGTTTCCTGCTCATCGAGCAGATCAGGACCCCGGTGGGCCTGCTCGCCGCCGCGTTCTTCCCGGCCGTCGCGATGGTGGCGTTCGTGGTGCCGTACACGGGTCAGGACCCGGCGGCGGCGACCACCGCGACGAGTTCGCTGATGTTGTTCGGCGCCATGTCGTCCGCGCTGACCGGGCTCGGCACCGCGGTCTCGCAGGATCGGGAGCAGCCGTGGAACCCCTACCTGCGCACCTTGCCCGCCGGGCCGCTGCCGCGGTTCGCGGGGCGCATCCTGTCGACGCTGGCGGTGATGCTGATCTCGGTGGTGCCCGTACTGGTGATGGGGGCGCTGTTCACGGCGGCGACGATCACGCCGGGCAGGCTGCTGCTGGGGCTGGGCGCGCTGGTGGTGAGTGTCGTGCCGTTCATGATGATGGGGTTGTTCGTCGGGTTCGTGCTGGTGTTCAAGGCGGCGATGGCGGTGTCGCAGCTGCTGTTCTTCCCGATGGCGATTCTCGGTGGGTTGTTGCTGCCGCCGCAGATCCTGCCAGGGTTCGTGCAGGTCATCTCGCCGTACGTGCCCACCAGAGGTGCGGCCGAGCTGATCTGGTGGGCGGTGGCCGGTGTCCGGCCGGGGGTGGTGCCGCTGGTCATGCTGGGTGTGTGGACGGTGGGGATGGGGGTCGCGGCCGTGTGGGCGTACCAGCGGGACGAGGGCCGGCGCTTCTCCTGACAGCACCCATGGAACGCACACCCGCAGCCACTGTCTGAAGGCTCAACCACAGCCGTCACCGCGGCCTTGTCGCTCATCCACAGCCGTCACCGCAGCCTTGTCGCTCACCCACAGCCGTCACCAGGGCCTTGTCGCTCATCCACAGCCGTCACCACGGCTCGTCGCTCATCCACAGAATCCCGTTCGGCCGATTCCAGTCCGCCTGCATCCGCGAAAGTCATGCCGCACCCCGCATCCACCCGACAGGACGGAGTTCGGCAGATGGCCACCGAGAGCAAGCAGGAGCTGGGCAAACGCGGCGAGCAACTGGCGGCGGCCTACCTCGAGTCCGAGGGCATGCGCGTGCTCGAACGCAACTGGCGCTGCCGACACGGCGAGATCGACATCATCGCCGAAGACGGCCGCACCCTGGTCATCGCCGAGGTCAAGACCAGATCGAGCAGGTCACACGGCTCGGCGCTCGAGTCGGTGAGCCGGGTCAAGCTGGCCAGGCTGCGGATGCTGGCGGCCCAGTGGCTGTCCGGTCAGCCCCGTACGTACGAGTCGGTGCGCGTGGACGTGGTCGCCCTCGAACGGTTCGCGGGTGACTTCTCCCTGCGGCACGTACGGGGGGCGATTTAGGTGGCCGTGGCCCGTACGCGGAGTGTGGCCCTGGTGGGGGTCGCGGGCCGAACGGTCGAGGTGGAGGCCGACGTGGGCAACGGCCTGGCCGGCATCCACCTCATCGGCCTGCCCGACACCGCTCTGAGCGAGGCCCGCGACAGGGTCAGATCGGCCATGGTCAACAGCCATTACCCCTGGCCCGACGCGCGCATCATCGTCAGCCTCTTCCCGGCCAGCCTGCCCAAGCGCGGTTCGCAGTTCGACCTGGCCATCGCCGTGGCCATACTCGGAGCGGCGGGCGTGGTCCCAGCCGAGCGCATCGCGGAGCCGTTCTTCCTGGGGGAGCTGGGGCTCGACGGCCGCATCAGAGGCGTACGCGGCGTGCTCCCCTCCGTCCTCGGGGCGGCCAGGCATGGCGATGTCACGGTCGTGGTCCCGGCGGCGAACGCGGCGGAGGCCGTTCTCGTACCTGACGTGAAGGTCATCCCGGTCGGCGACCTGCGCCAGCTCGTGGAGTGGCTGCGTAAGGGGGACGAGCCGCCCAGCCCGGCGGTCGAGGAGCAGCAGGAGCCGGAATCCGCCGAGCCGCCCCAGACCACCGGCGCCCCCGACGTGGACCTGGCCGACGTCGTGGGCCAGCCGGTCGCGCGCCGGGCCCTTGAGGTGTGCGCGGCGGGCGGCCACAACCTGTGGATGCTCGGCCCGCCCGGCACGGGCAAGACCATGCTCGCCGAACGCCTCCCGACCCTCCTGCCCGACCTGGTGCTCGACCATGCTCTGGAGGTCACCGCCATCCACTCGGTGGCAGGCACCCTGCCGCCCAACGCGCCCATGATGTGCCGCCCGCCCTTCGTCAGCCCGCATCACACGGCCACAGCGGCCGCGATCATCGGCGGCGGCAGCACGACCGTACGTCCCGGGGCGGTCTCGCTCGCGCACCGAGGCGTGCTGTTCCTCGATGAGGCGCCCGAGTTCCAGCGCAGCGTGCTCGACGCCCTGCGGCAGCCTCTGGAGTCGGGGCGGGTGACGGTGTCGCGGTCGGTGGGCTCGGTGACGTTCCCCGCCAGGTTCATGCTCATCCTGGCCGCCAACCCGTGCCCGTGCGCGCAGGCCGAGGACCAGAACGACACCTGCCGGTGTTCACCGACGGTCAAACGCCGCTACATCGGCAGGCTCTCGGGCCCGCTGCTCGACCGGATCGACATGAAGGTCACGGTCACCCGGTCGTCGCGACGGGAGCTTCTGGCCGATCGGCAGTTCGTGGAGGACAGCAAGACGGTGGCGGAGCGCGTACTCGCTGCCCGCGAACGCGCCGCAGCCCGCCTGGCGGGCACTCAGTGGCGCTCCAACGCCGAGATCCCGTCCGCCGTCCTGCACGCCGACTTCCGCCCATCGGCCGAGGCCATGCGCCCCATGACGGCCTGCCTCGACAGCGGCACCCTGACCGCCCGCGGCTTGGACCGCGTGGTCCGGGTCGCCTGGACGCTCGCCGATCTGGCCGCGAAAGACGCCCCCGGCCAGGACGAGACCAACACCGCGCTGGGCTTCTGGCTCGGCACCCACTCCTGATCCGCCCGATCCCTGCCTGAAGGAGCGACCCCATGCCCCTTACCCCCGCGTACCGACGCCCCCTGCGCGGCACCACCCCACCGACGGCCCCCTTCCCACAGGTGACAGAGACCCCCAGCATCGAACGCCTGGGCACCCCTTTCTCAGCGGCAACCATGAACGTCGCTTCACCCGTCTCGGATTCCCCCGCACCCGCTTCCAGCGAGGCGTCCTTCACACCTTCGTATCCGTCGAACCGGAACGTCCGAGGGGCGTTCTTCACCCTCGGCCCCTGGGACGCCGACCCGTCCTCACCGCCACCCCTCGCCAGTCGGACACCGACCCCCATCACCGAACGTCCGGGCAAGGCACCATCAGCCGCTGCTGAGCCGCAGACCGTCACCGAGAGCGCAGCCCGGATGGGACCCGACACCGCATCCAGGACGGACACTGTCGCCGGGGCGGGAACCGCAGCCGGGACGAGGGCAGTGGCCAGGACGGACACTGTCGCCGGGGCGGGCGGGACGGGGACAGGGGCCAGGACAGGCACCGGAGCCGGGCCGGAGAGCGGAACTAGGACGGGCGCCGGGTCCGGACCGAGGGCTGGCGGGGGACCGAGCGAGGCGGAGGCCAGAGCGGCACTGATGCGAGCCTGCGACGTAGGCGACGTGATCATGGGTCGCCTCGTCGCCGCATACGGAGCCCCACAAGCCGTCAAGGCGATCCGTTCCCGCACCCTGCCGCCGGAGTTCGTGGCCCAGGAAGCCCAGCAGGAACGTCCACCGGACCTGACCACTCGCCTTCACACCTGGTACGCCCGCCTCGCAGCCGCCAACCCGGCAGCCGACCTGGCGGCGGGCACCGGATCCGGCGCCCGCCTGATCATCCCCGGCGACCCGGAATGGCCCACCCAACTGGACCAGCTGGGCCCGAGCCGTCCCTTGGCCCTGTGGGTGCACGGCGACGCGGACCTGCGCTTCTCCTGCCTCAAATCCGTCTCCATCGTGGGAGCCAGAGCCGCCACCCCGTACGGCTCGCACACGGCGGCCGAGTTCGGCGTGGGCCTCGGCGAGTCGGGCTGGACCGTCGTGTCCGGCGGAGCCTTCGGCGTCGACGGAGCCGCTCACCGAGGAGCCCTGGCGGCCGGCGCACCGACGGTCGCGGTCCTGGCCTGCGGTGTGGACGTCTGCTACCCCAGCAACCACGAGACGCTGTTCGCCGCCATCAAGGAACAGGGCGTGGTGATCAGCGAATGCCCACCGGGCGTCCACCCGACCAGGGCGCGCTTCCTCATCAGGAACCGCCTGATAGCAGCCCTGTCGAGAGGAACGGTGGTGGTCGAGGCCGCCATCCGCAGTGGCGCACTCAACACGGCCACCCACGCCCTGTCACTCAACCGGCACCTAGGAGCGGTCCCGGGCCCGATCACCTCGTCCATGTCCGCGGGCTGCCACAAGCTCCTCCGCGAACGCAAGGCCGTCTGCATCACCTCACCCGAGGACATGATCGACCTGGTCGGAGTGATGGGCGAGGACCTCGCCCCGCACGTACGCGCCCCCGCCGTCCCGAGAGACCGTCTCAACGAACCCACGAAAAAGGTTCTGGACGCCGTCCCCGCCCGCGGCGGCGCCGGCCCGGCCTCGATCGCAGTGGCGGCCGGCGTGACTTTGGACGCGGCACTGAGCGCCTTGGGCGGCTTGGCAGCGGCCGGCTACATCGAACGAACCCCACGCGGCTGGCGCCTCCGCAAACAAACCACCTCCTACCGTAAGGCCCCTGACACCCTCGCCCTCCAACCCCCACCAACCCCCGAACCCGACCCCACAGAACTCCCCCCACCTCCGGACGATCTCCTGCACGCAGGCTACGAAGGGTGACGAATCTCCAGCATCATGAGCAGATCACGATGTAACGGAAGACCGGCCGACCTCTCACGTCCCAGATGAGGGCCGGGTGGAGGAAGCTTCGGAGCTGCCCTTTTGCGACGTAGGTGAGGCATGTCCGTGAGGAGGGCAGGAAAGTGGCGCCGAAGTAGGGGTCACTCACGGTGAAACGCCCTCGCGGCGGGGATCCGGGCCTCACAATGAATGCGCGGCCATCGTTTCCCTCTCCTGCGGTCTCGACCATCGCCCGTGATGGATCAAACGGTGGCCGTCACCACTCCTCCGCCCCGCATACTGGGGTGCGTTGCGACCAGCACTAGCACCCGAGCACCCGTCAGGGGTCCAAAATTCGGCCGTCGTCGACGCACTGCGGCCCTCCTCATGATCTTGCCCACCCACATCACTCCTGGGCCCTCCTCGCCCGGCGTGCTCGCCCGCTTCGCTCGTGGGCCCTTCTCGCTTGGCGTGTTGGCCCGCCTTGCTCGTGGGCCCTTCTCGCTTGGCGTGTTGGCCCGCTTTGCTCGTGGGTCGTCCTTGCGTGGCGTGCTCGCATGTTTTGCCCGTGGACCTCCCTGCCTGGCGTGCTCGCATGCCTTTCGCGGGCCGTACCGGCACGACTTGCTTGGCCGCCTCTCGCAGGACCTGCTCGCGGGCTCTCCTCACCCGGCTTGCTCGTGGGCGACCCCTTGCAGGCCACGCTTGCGGGCTCTCATTCTGTGTTCTCTCCGGCGTCGGATCGATGGTTGGCGGCCCTCTGCAGTGGGAGTTTCCTGGGGCTACTAGCGGGTGGGGTTGCGTGTTGGGGTTGGTGGTGGGCGGGGCTTGGGGGAGATTTGGGGGATGGGTGTGGATAGGGAAGAGGTTGTGGCGGAGTTCGGGCGGTATTTGCGGCTGGAGCGGGATCTTTCGCCTCATACCGTTCGGGCTTATCTGGGGGACGTCAACTCGTTGCTCGATCACCTCGGTGGGCGGATCGAGGCGCTTGAGATCGGGGTGCTGAGGGAGTGGCTGGCCGGGCAGCATGCGGCGGGGAAGGCGCGGGCCACGTTGGCGCGGCGCACCGCCTGTGCCCGTACGTTCACCGCCTACTGCCATCGGCGAGGGTGGCTGGCGAATGATCCCGGGCTGTTGCTGGGCAGCGCCAAGGCGGGGCGGGAACTGCCTGCGGTGCTTGACCAGCGGCAGGCCGAGGCTGTGCTGGGGGTGGCGTCCGCCGGGGAACCCAAGGAATTGCGCGATCAGGCGATGCTTGAGCTGCTGTACGCCACCGGGGTGCGGGTGAGCGAGCTGTGTGCGCTCGACGTCGATGACGTGGATCGGGAACGGAACGTCATCCGAGTGCTGGGCAAGGGGCGTAAGGAGCGGGTGGTGCCGTTCGGGGCGCCGGCGTTGCGGGCGTTGGATCGGTGGTGCATCCACGGGCGGCCGCTCTGGGTGCGGGAAAGGACGGGGCCGGCGCTCTTCCTGGGGGTGCGGGGCGGTCGTATCGATGCGGGGACGGTACGGCGGGTGGTGCACGCGAGGGTGGCCCAGGTTGACGGGGCGCCGGACATGGGGCCGCATGGGTTGCGGCACAGTGCGGCCACTCACCTGCTCGAAGGCGGCGCGGATCTGCGGAGCGTTCAGGAGTTGCTGGGGCATGCGTCCTTGAACACCACGCAGATCTATACGCATGTCTCGATCGAGCGGTTGCGGGCGGCGTATCGGCAGGCGCATCCGAGGGCTTGATGTGGTCAACGGCTCTGGTGGCCAGGGGTTCTGCCTCTTCGACCTCGGGTTCGGTCATGGCGGCTCTTCCGGTGCTGGCCTCTGGCTGGAGTGTGGCGGCGTGGCCGGGATCGGCCGGCCCTGCGTCTGCGGCAGCTGAGGGTGATGAGGAGGAGGGTCGCCAGGAGGGCTGCGATGGCGAGGGCGGCGGGGTGCGGGGACGAGGCAGCTCGTATGAGGGTGGGGATCGGTTCCGGGTCGGGCGTGGTGATCTGCGGGTCGCTGGGCAGGCCTTTCGCGGATGTTGTGGTGAAGGCGTTCTGACCGGCGGCATCAGGCCAGGTGTCGGCAGTGGTGGCGGTCGCAGTGCTGGCCGTGGCGTCGGCCGGAGTGCTGGCCGCGGGGTCCGCCTGGGTCTTGGTGGTGGGGTCCGCTGGGGTATTGATCGTGGGGTCCGCCTGGGTCTTGGTGGTGGGGTCTGTTGGCGTCTTGGTTGTGGCGGTGGGCCAGGTGTCGACTGCCCTGCTGGCCGGTGTGTTGGCCCCCGGGGTTGTGGCGGGGGTTTGCGTGTTGGTGGTCGGGTTGCTGGTGGTGGCAGGTGAACGGCTGTCCGTGTTTCCGCCGGTGGCTCGGCTGTGGCTGCGATGGGGGCTGTCCCAGAAGGGGAGGAGGCGGGTGGGGGCGTGGCCTAGGAGGTGGAGGGGGTTGAGGTATTGGGCGTCGCGGATGAGGCCCCAATGGAGGCAGGACTCTGGGCAGTGCGTTTTCGAGGGGGCTGCAATCACGCCTATCTCGGTGCCTGGGGCTACCGGGTGGCCGCGGGCCAGGGAAGGGGTCACGGGGAGGTACGTGGTGCGGAGGCCGTTCGGGTGGTCGATGGTGACCACGCCTTTGCCTGCTATCGGGCCTGAGAAGCGGATGGTGCCCGGGCCGGCTGCTAGGACCGGGGTGGCGACCGGGGCGGCCAGGTCGATGCCGCGGTGGCCCGCCAGCCAGGGCATGGATGGTGGGGCGAAGCGGCGGATGATGCGGGGGTGGCCGTTCAATGGCCAGCGCCAGGTGGGAGCCGGAGCCGAGGGAGAGGCTCTGGCCGGGGGTGCTGAGGTGGGGAGGAGGGTGGATGTCGTGATGAGGGTGACCAGGAGGGCGGCCTTGGCGAGGGCCGTCAGGGAGTGATGGCTACGTGAGAGAGCTCCCTGAGTGCGGGTGAAGTGGTTGAGGGGTGTGGTCTCGGTGGGTTTGAGGGTGGGGGGTTCGACGTTCATGCGCGGGAGTTTGGCGGGTGAGGTGGGGGCCGCGGAGTGGTGAACGTCGTTCTGTGGAGAAGCAGGGGTTGACGGGGAGGGCTGTGGATTGGCGTACTGGACTTGGGCTGGTCGGTGGGTGGCTTGGTCAGGTGGAGTGGCGTTTTGCGGTCATGTAGGTCGCTGTTGTGGTGGGCATCTGTGGGGGTGCCGGGCGGGTAGGACGGGGGCCTTTGGGGTGGATGGGGGAGAGCCAGATCCAGAACGTGCTCAGGGCTATGCCGCCTGCGCAGATGAGGATCACCGGGCGTAGGCCGATCAGTTCCGCCAAGAGACCGCCCGCCAGGCCGCCCAGCGCCAGTACGCCCTGGATGGCGAAGGTCATCGTGGCGTTCACCCGGCCTCGCAGTTCCGGGCTCGTTTTGCGCAGGACGATGGCGCCCATGCAGGTGGCGAAGGCGACCACGATGGCGCCGGCGACCGTACCGGCTAGAGCGAGCATGAGGAGCTTCCACCACAGCGGGCCGGTCAGCAGGCCCACGGTGAGGATCTCGGCGGGGAAGAAGATCACGGACAGGAGGAGTACGCGGTTCTCGCCGTACTTCTTCGACAGGCGGGCGGTCAGCCAGGCTCCCAGGAGGCCGCCGGCGCCGCCCAAGGCAATGAGTACGCCTATCAATCCCTTGGGGATGCCAAGCGTGTTGACCATGTAGAGCATGTAGACGGCTGTATACGCCATGGCGAAGAAGTTGATCGTGACGCCGGCGAACAGGAGCGCGCGCAGCACCGGGTGCGTGACGCTCGCCTTCAGGCCCTCCACGATGTCGCGCCACATGCCCTTGGAGACGGCGGGGGTGTTCCGCTCCGGCGTACGGATGGTGCGCAACAGCAGGGCCGAGGTCAGGAAGGACAGCGCCTCCGCCAGTACGGCCAGCGGCGCCGTCAATACCTGCACGAGGAGACCGGCCAGGCCGGGGCCGGCGACCGAGGCCACCGAGTACGTCGTCTGGAGGCCCGCCATCGCCTCCGTTCGCTGCTCGGGGCCCGCTACCGCCGCGATGTGCGGGAAGTTGGCCGCCTTGAAGAGCACGCCCGCCGTACCGATGACCAGTGCCACGACGATCAGCCACGTCACGTTCAGGATGCCGAGCAGCCACGCCAGGGGGACCGTGGCGGCTGCGGCGCAGGACGTCAGCTCGCACGCGATCATCAGCGGCCTGTGACGGGTGAGGCGGTCGGCGATCGCCCCCGACTGGAGGCCGAACAGCAGCACCGGTACGGACGCCGCCGCCGTCAGCATCCCCATCTGCGCCGGCGACGCCGTCAGCAGCGCCACGGCAGTCAGGGGGATGGCCAGCTTGGAGACCTCGGAGCCGGTGATCGAGATCGTCCGGGCCGACCACAGCAGGCGGTAGTCGCGCTGTTTGCGCAAGGGCTGAGGGCCCGCGGAACTCTGAAAGGAACGCTTCATAGATGTGAAGATAATCCTTCATAGTTGTGAAGGCAACCTTTCATATCTCGGGGAGTGGGTACCTTTGGCTCATGACGGGCGAGATATCGGCGCTCAGCGACCCCAAGGCGATGCGGGCGCTGGCACATCCGGCGAGACTGGCGATCCTGCAGCGACTCGGCTCACACGGCAGCGCCACTGCCACCGAGGTGGCCGAGGGCGCGGGGATCACCCCCAGCGCCGCCAGCTACCACCTGCGCATGCTCGCCAAGTACGGCTTCGTCGAGGACGCGCCCCCTCGCGGCGACGGCAGGGAACGTCTGTGGAAGTCCGCGGAGCGGAAATTCTCCGTCGGCATCGAGCCCGAGGATCAGCCCGAGGTGCGGGCCGCCAAGCAGATGCTGATCGAGGCGTTCCGGCGTGCGGCCAACGAGGAGGCGGAACGGGCGCTGCAGACGATCGAGCGCGAGCCCGATGACTGGCGGGACGCGATCACGTTCGGCCGGCATCGCATCAGGGTCGATGCGCGGGAGCTGGCGGGGCTCAACCGGGAGATCGAGAAACTCATCGAGCCGTACTTGGTGCGCAACCGGACTGCGGAGGCCGCGCCTGAAGGGGCGAGGGTGTCCGAGGTGCAGGTCAACCTGTTCCCGACGCCGCCCAGGACGAAGCCGGGGTTGCCGACCGAGGACCATGGGTTCCCGGGAGTGCGGCGCGAGGGGGATATTTCGGATACGTCCGAGGAATGAAGGTCCCGAGGCCGGGGCGGTTGGGTGTTGCCGTGGTTCGCGGGGTGTGCGGTCTCGTGGTGCGCGGTCGTGTAACGCCGGGCGCTCTGGGCGGTGCGGGCTGGGGTTGGCGGGAGTCCGGAGCGAGGGGATCGGTGTCGGCGGGGGCGTGCTGTTCGTTGCAGGGTGTGTCGATGGTTGGTGGTTCGGGAGTGGGGCGATCGGTTTCAGGGGTGGGGTGTTCAGGCGGGGGATGGGGGTGTGGGTAGGCGGGGGTTATGTGGTGGGCGTTTGACCGGGGGCGGTCAGGCTGGCGCGGCGTGGGAGGTAGACTTTCCGGTGGCCTGTCACCGCAGGCCGACTTCGCATGCCCCATTGCGGACCGCTTCATCGGTCCGGGCCAGGTGCCCGGCTGGAGCGGGTTCGGGGCATCAGGGCGGCAGACGACGCGCTGCCGCGGCACAACCGAAAACCGCGCCCATCCGCAGGGCGCCCAGACCTGGAGGACCAGCACATGGCCCCCGTCGTCACCATGCGACAGCTGCTCGAGAGCGGCGTTCACTTCGGCCACCAGACTCGGCGCTGGAACCCGAAGATGAAGCGCTTCATCTTCACCGAGCGCAACGGCATTTACATCATCGACCTTCAGAAGTCGCTGTCGTACATCGACCGCGCCTACGACTTCGTGAAGGAGACCGTCGCCCACGGCGGCACGATCCTGTTCATCGGCACCAAGAAGCAGGCTCAGGAGGCCATCTCCGAGCAGGCCGCGCGGGTCGGCATGCCGTACGTCAACCAGCGCTGGCTGGGCGGCATGCTCACCAACTTCTCCACCGTGCACAAGAGGCTGCAGCGTCTGAAGGAGCTCGAGGAGCTCGACTTCGACAACGTCGCCGCCTCGGGGCTCACCAAGAAGGAGCTCCTGATGCGCCGCCGCGAGAAGGACAAGCTGGAGCGTACGCTCGGCGGCATCCGTGACATGGGCCGTGTGCCCAGCGCCGTGTGGGTCGTCGACACCAAGAAGGAGCACATCGCGATCAGCGAGGCCAAGAAGCTTGGCATCCCTGTCGTCGCGATCCTCGACACCAACTGCGACCCCGACGAGGTCGACTACCCGATCCCGGGCAACGACGACGCCATCCGCGCCGTCGGCCTGCTGACCAGGGTCGTCGCCGACGGTGTCGCGGCCGGTCTGATGGCTCGCTCCGGCGCCGCCCGCGGTGACGAGAAGCCGGCCGCCGCCGAGCCGCTGGCCGAGTGGGAGCGCGAGCTCATCGAGCAGGGCACGGAGAAGGCCGCCGGTGAGGCCGCCGCTCCTGAGGCCGCTCCTGAGGCCGCTGCCGCCGAGACCGAGGCTCCGGCCGCCGCTGCCGAGGCTCCGGCTGAGGCTCCGGCTGAGGCTGCCGAGGCTCCGGCTGAGGCCGCCGCTCCGGCCGCCGAGGGCGAGACCGAGCAGCAGGGCTGACGCCTTGACCCCGGGGTGACCTCCGAGGGTCTGCCCCGGACCGGTCCTTCCATGTTCTGATGGAAGGGACCGGTTCGGTGACGGGTTCTCGGTGGTCGTCCCGCCAGGGGCGGTCGCTGCCGCTCGCACTGCCGCGTACCGGCCGAGGCTGGTTTCGCTCTGGACGGTCCGCGAAGGGTCGGCAGGCTCGTGGCGGTGCCGAAAGGTGCCGAGAGGTGCCGCTGTGACGGCTGAGCACCGCACGTGGCCGCCAGGGGTTCCGGCAGCCGGGCAAGGTGTACGTCTCGGTCCGGCAAACGGCCGGGCTGGGACGGCACGCCGGAGCGGTTCACCCGCACCGGGTGAGCTACTCCAGGGCTCGGGTCCCTGCCGATCGGGCCGGGAGCTGGGCGCGCCGAGCCTGGCCCTGATGGGACGGGTTTGGGGCTGGCGTCCCGAGGTTCCGGTTCAAGGGCCGGGGCTCCGGGTTTTGGGCCGAGGGCCGGTGGTGCAGGCTTTGGGACCGGTGGCGGTAAGGCGGTAGGCCGAGGCGAGGCTGGGCAGTATGCCGGGCGAGGCAGCGGCAACGCCGACCGAAGGCCCTGGCCCGGTGGGAGCCGGGTGCGAGGCCCTCGGTCCCAGGGGTTCGAGGCCACGGTGCGAGGTCCAGGGCCGAGATATCGGTCTGAGGCCACGGGCAACGGCTCCGGACAGCGGCTCTGGGCAGCGGCTCTGGGCAGCGGTTTCGGGCAACAGCTCAGGCCAGTGGCTTCGGGCGGTGGCTCGGTGTAAGGCACGACAGAAGGCTCACCGTACGGCATGCGCCCGCCGTACGAACCAGGGTGGAAGGCCGCAGACCGGCCCCCGCCCCGACCATGATGACGACGACGAAATCCCACAAGGAAAAAGAGCAATGGCTTCCGTGAACATGGCCGACGTCAAGCGGCTTCGCGAGATCACCGCTGCCGGCATGATGGACTGCAAGAAGGCGCTCGAGGAGGCCGGGGGCGACTTCGACCGCGCCATCGAGCTGCTGCGCCTCAAGGGTGCCAAGGATGTGGGCAAGCGCGAGGCCCGCACCGCGTCCAACGGCCTCGTGGCGCTCAAGCAGGACGGCGACTCCGCCGCCGCGCTGCTCGAGCTCAACTGCGAGACCGACTTCGTGGCCAAGGGCGAGCGCTTCCAGGAGCTCGCGGGCCAGGTCGTGGCCCACGTGCTGGAGAGCCGGCCGGCCGACGTGACGGCGCTGCTGGAGTCGTCCTTCGACGGTAAGACCGTCAAGGAGCACCTCGACACGGCCAACGCCGCGCTGGGCGAGAAGATCGAGATCCGCCGCTTCGAGGTGCTCGAGGGCGGCTACATCGGCTCCTACATGCACAAGACCGACCCGGCCCTGCCGCCTGCGGTGGGCGTGCTGGTCCAGCTCGACAAGCCGAACGCCGAGGTCGCCAAGGACATCGCGCAGCACGCCGCGGCGATGGCGCCGACCTACCTCAAGGCCGACTCCGTGCCCGCCGAGGTCGTCGAGAAGGAGCGCAAGCTCTTCGAGGAGATGACCCGCGAGGAGGGCAAGCCGGAGGCCGCCATCGGCAAGATCGTCGAGGGTCGCGTGAACGGCTGGTACAAGGACTTCACGCTGCTCCAGCAGGCCTTCGTGAAGGACAACAAGAAGAGCGTGGGCAAGTACGCCGAGGAGAACGGCGTCGAGGTCCTGGGCTTTGTCCGTTTCAAGGTCGGTCAGGCTTAGGCTTAGGCAAGCCGCGAGCTCAACGATCCACCGAATGAAGGAGGCCGCCGCCGTGCAGGACCACCGGGAGTCAGCCCACGAATCCACACGGACGGCGGCTTCCTCATCTCAACACCCGCAGAGCCCGCTGAGGTGGAAGCGGGTGATGTTGAAGCTGTCAGGAGAGGCGTTCGCCGGCAGCGAGCCGCTGGGCATCGACCCTGTCGTGGTCGATCATCTGGCCGACTCGATCGCCGAGGCGGTCAAGGAGGGCGTCCAGGTCTCGGTCGTGGTCGGCGGCGGCAACATGTTCCGCGGCGCCACCCTGTCGCAGGGCGGCATCGACCGGGCCAGGGCCGACTACATGGGCATGCTCGGCACCGTGATCAACTGCCTGGCCCTGCAGGACTTCCTCGAACGGCGGGGCGTGGAGACACGCGTGCAGACCGCCATCACCATGCAGCAGGTGGCCGAGCCGTTCCTGCCGCGCCGGGCGATCAGGCACCTCGAGAAGGGGCGCGTGGTCATCTTCGGCGCGGGGCTGGGCTCGCCGTACTTCTCGACCGACACCGCGGCGTCCCAGCGGGCCCTGGAGATCGGCGCCGAGGCGCTGCTCAAGGGCACGCAGGTCGACGGGATCTACGACTCCGATCCCCGCAAGAACCCCGACGCGGTCCGGTTCGACCACCTCGACTACGGCGAGGTGCTGCTGCGTGACCTCGCGGTCATGGACGCCACCGCGATCAGCCTGTGCAAGGACAACGATCTGCCGATCGTGGTCTTCGACCTGATGGGCGAGGGCAACATCCTGCGCGCGGTACGCGGTGAGAAAATCGGCACGCTGGTGAGTCCCGCAGGCAAATGACGGAGCGAGCCCGACACCGCCAGCTAGAAGACAGGGAGCCGCTGTGATCGACGAAACCCTCCTCGAAGCCGAGGAAAAAATGGACAAGGCCGTATCGGTGGCGAAGGAGGACTTCGCCTCCATCCGTACGGGCCGCGTCACCCCCTCGATGTTCAACAAGATCAACGCCGAGTACTACGGCACGCCGACGCCGATCCAGCAGTTGGCGTCCTTCCACGTGCCCGAGGCTCGCATGGTCCTCATCCAGCCCTATGACAAGAGCTCCATGGGCGCGATCGAGAAGGCCATCCGCGACTCCGACCTCGGCGTCAACCCCACGGACGACGGCCAGGTGATCCGCGTGACGTTCCCCGAGCTGTCGGAGGAGCGCCGCAAGGAGTACATCAAGGTCGCCAGGAGCAAGGGCGAGCACGCCAAGGTGTCGGTGCGCAACATCCGCCGCTCCGCCAAAGAGGTCCTCGACAAGATGATCAAGGACGGCGAGGCGGGCGAGGATGAGGTCAGGCGGGCCGAGAAGGAGCTCGACGACCTCACCCAGAAGCACGTCGCCAAGATCGACGAGCTGCTCAAGCACAAGGAAGCCGAGCTGCTCGAGGTCTGAGCGGCGCGCCGCACGGCGGGCCGCGTCCTGCGGGCCGTCTCACGTAGCGGGTCTGCACTGCGGCCCTCGCCGCTGATGGCGGGGGCCGTGGCATATGGAGAAGTCTGTGGAAGAACGTACGGCTGGCACCAGCTCGAGCGGCGGCAGCCGTACCGGAAGGAACCTGCCTGCCGCTATCGCGGTCGGGGTGGTGCTGGGCGCGCTGGTCCTCGGGACCATCTACACGGTCAAGGAGCTGTTCCTCCTGGTCGTGGTGGGCTGCGTGGGCGTCGGTGTGGTCGAGCTGACCAGGGCGTTCGCCACCCGCGACATCGCGGTGCCCGTTCCGCCGGTGCTGGTGGGGCTGGTGGCGATGCAGGCCGGCGCCTACTGGGGCGGGCCGCTGTGGATGCTGGCGGCGTTCGCGGTGTTCGCGTTCGTGCTGCTGATCTGGCGGATGTTCAGCGCCGGCACCGACGGTTACGTACGCGACGCGTCGGCGTCGGTGTTCACGCTGTTCTACCCGGCGATGCTGAGCGCGTTCGTGGCGCTGCTGCTCAAGCCCGACGACGGCAGCCACCGGGTGTTGATCTTCATCGCGGTGACGGTGGCGAGCGACATCGGCGGCTACATCGCCGGCGTGCTGTTCGGACGCCACCAGCTCACGGCGATCAGCCCCAAGAAGACCTGGGAGGGGCTGGCGGGCTCGCTGGTGGCCTGCATCGCGGTCGGTGGCTGGCTGGTGACCTGGCTGCTGGGCGGCGAGCTGTGGCAGGGTGCGCTGATCGGGGCGCTGGGCGCGCTCCTCGCGACCGTGGGCGATCTGATCGAGTCGATGATCAAGCGGGATCTCGGCATCAAGGACCTGGGGACGATCCTGCCGGGGCACGGCGGGTTGATGGACCGGCTCGACTCGCTGGTGACGACGCTGGTGCCGGTCTGGCTGCTGATGACGATCTTCTTCTAGCTCGGGTGCTGGTGTGCCTGCATCGCCTGGACGGTGATGGGGGAGAGCCAGAGCCAGCGGACGGCCTCGCCCCCGAATGCGAATCCTGACATGTCGGGCATATGGGGTGGGTTGGCCTGCATGAGCACCCCCGAGTACTGCGGGCCCAGCGGGAACGTCTCCGGCTCGTGATACCACTTGGCCGTGTGGCCGTGGCCCAGCCAGGTCACCGAGTGCCACGGATATTGACACAACCACACCAGCAGCAGCGCCGCGTCGCGCGGGTCGTCGCGGGTGGCGACGGCCAGCTCGACCCTGGCGTACGCGCCGGGCCGGTCGATCCACTGCTCGACCGTCGGCATGCGCTGGCAGCTCATCCCCACCGTCGACAGCACGGTGAAGCCCCGCTCGCCGTGCGGCGGCCGCTCGGTGATGCCGACGGTCGGCAGCCGCTCGCCGCTGGCGTCCCAGTAGCGGCCCGCCGGGCCCAGCACCCCGTCGAGGTGACCCATCACGAACTGCTGGAACGACGGCCACGACCCCTCGCCGTGCCGCCAGCGCCAGTAGGATCTGGCGTTCGAGATACGGGGCCGCAGCCCTTCGAGCGCCTCCGACAGCGCCCAGGCGAACGGCGACTCGCCCACCGCGTCGCGGGCGTACCCCGGCATGCCGCGGCTCATGTCGGCCCAGCCGGGGATGACCGCGAGCAGCTCGTCGTCCTCATAGAGCGCCACGCCGTCGCCCTCCTCGAACCACAGCGGGCTCAGCTGCCCCAGCGGGCGGCGGCCGTCGGGGTGCAGCGTGTTGGGCCGCGGCATGAGGGGCGGGCGGCCTGCGTTGATGCGGGCCAGGTCGACGACCAGCGGTGCGGGACGATGGTTGGCCAGCCACACGGCCCCGTGGACCGTGCCGTCGGGCGAGCACAGGTAAGCTACCGAGGAGTCCTCGTCCCGCTCGACGACGAGCGTCCGGCTCCCGTACGGGTTGCCGGCGGCGAGCACGACCTCGGTGCCACCCTCGCCAGATGCCGACCGAAAAATCGCCATACGAGATGACTGTAGATCGGCCGGAGACCAGGACGCGAGCCTCACAGTGACCAGGAATTCCACCTCCGATCCGAACGTTCACTACCCTGGTCGCAAACCCCTCAAGCAAAGGCAGCACAGTGTCCCAGCCTCCTGGTCAGCTCACCTTCGTCGCACCGCGACGGGCCAAGCCCGCCCGGCACCTGGCCGACCTGTCGATGGCCGACCGGCGGGCGGCGGTCACCGAGCTGGGCGAGAAGGCGTTCCGCGCCGACCAGCTCTCGCGCCACTACTTCGAGCGCCTCACCACCGACGTGCAGGCGATGACCGACCTGCCCGCGGCGGCGAGAGACAGGCTGGCCACGCTGCTGCCCGACCTGCTGACGCCGGTCAGAGAGCAGACCACCGACGGCGGCACCACGCGTAAGACGCTGTGGAAGCTGTTCGACGGGGCGCTGGTGGAGTCGGTGCTCATGCGCTATCCCGACCGGGTCACCATGTGCGTCTCGTCGCAGGCCGGTTGCGGCATGAACTGCCCGTTCTGCGCCACCGGTCAGGCCGGCCTGACCAGGAACATGTCGACCGCCGAGATCGTCGAGCAGGTCGTCGCGGGGGCCAGGGCACTGGCCGCGGGCGAGGTGCCCGGCGGGCCCGGGCGGGTCAGCAACGTCGTGTTCATGGGCATGGGCGAGCCGCTGGCCAACTACAAGCAGGTCATCGGGGCGGTGCGGCGGCTGGTCGAGCCCGCGCCGCACGGGCTGGGCATCTCCGCGCGCGGCGTCACGGTCTCCACCGTCGGGCTGGTGCCGGCCATCGGCAAGCTCGCCGACGAAGGGCTGCCGGTCACGCTGGCGCTGTCGCTGCACGCGCCCGACGACGAGCTGCGCGACACGCTGGTGCCGATCAACACGCGGTGGAAGGTCGCCGAGGTGCTCGACGCCGCGTGGGCGTACACGGCGCGGACCAAGCGGCGGGTCTCCATCGAGTACGCCCTCATCAAGGACGTCAACGACCAGGAGTGGCGGGCCGACCTGCTCGGCAAGCTGGTCAAGAACAAGCTGGTGCACGTCAACCTGATCCCGCTCAACCCGACCCCGGGCTCCAAGTGGACGGCCTCCCGGCCGGAGGACGAGCGGGCGTTCGTGCGGCGGCTGGAGTTCCACGGCGTGCCGGTGACCGTCCGCGACACGCGCGGCCGCGAGATCGACGGCGCCTGCGGCCAGCTCGCCGCCGCCGAATAAAACCCGCCCAGCCCCCGCACAGAAACCGGCCCGCGCAGAACCCTGGCCCGCACAGAAACCGGCCCGCACAGAAACCGGCCCGCACAGAAACCGGCCCGCACAGAAACCGGCCCGCGCGGGAAAAGCGACGCGCGGGCCCGTGCGGGGTGGTGCCTGGGCGAACGGTCGAGGTCGAGGTTACGTGCGGGTGCGGCGGAGCCAGGTGTAGGCGGTCAGGGCGAGGGCGCACCAGGCCAGGGAGATCGCGCCCAGCTCCGGCAGGCGGGTCACCAGGTCGCCGGCGTTCGCGGCTTTCATCCAGCTGATCAGCGGCACGGTGAGCCAGGTCGGGGCGGTGGCGCTGAGCAGGAGCATGGCCAGGTAGCCGAGTATCAGGGCCATGACTGAGACGGCCGGTGAGGGGAGCACGGCCCTGCTGGTGAGGGCGCCCAGGGCGGTGCCGGTCAGGGCCGACACTCCGTACAGGAGCACTGCCGCCGCCAGCACGCCCGATGAGGGGCGCTCTGTGACGCCGAGCAGGAGGGCCCAGAGCAGGGAGAGTGCCGCGAACACCGCACACGCCGCGAACGCCGCCAGCAGTCCCGCGGCCACCTCCTTGCCGCGCCCGCCCACCTGGACGGCCGACATCTCCCGCTGCCGGTCGGGCTCGGTGTCGAGCAGGCTGCGGGCCGTCCAGGCGAGGACGGGGATCAGCAGCACGGCCCCGTCGGCCAGGACGGAGGCCTCCTCGCCGCGAGGGGCCCTGCTGCCGTGCAGGATCGCCTGCATGGCCAGGGTGAGCAGCAGCGCCTGGTAGACCCGGTGCGAGCGGACGTACGCGGCCACGCGGTAGACGGCCAGCGCGATCATGGGCTCTCCTCGATCCTGCGGGCCGCGTAGCCGTCCTCGCGCATCCTGGCCAGGAAGCCCGGAACCTCTTCGGCGGGCAGGGTGACCTCCACGGTGGCATGGGCGCGTACGGCGGCGGGGGCGGCCGTGCCCTCCTTGAGATGGCCGTCCATCATGGCCCACTGCCGCAGGCCGGGCAGGTCGCGCAGCCCGCCCTGGTGGTCGGAGGCGATGACGATGCCGCCCCGCCCGGCCACCTCGGCGGCGATCGCGGGCAGCGCCGCGCGCGTGTCGGCGTCGAGGCCGGCGAACGGCTCGTCCAGGATCAGCAGCCCCGGCTCGGCCATCAGCGCCTGCGCCAGGCCCACCTTGTGGGCGCTGCCCTTCGACAGGTCGCCGAGCGCGGTGTCGAGCAGGTGGCCCATGTTCAGGCGCTCGGCCCAGGGCTCCCAGCGGGCGCCGCCGCGTACGCGCGACATGTGCCGCAGGTACGCGGTGACCGTGAACGGCTGCCCGGTGGGGAGCCGGTCGGGGGCGAAGCCGACGACCGCCGGACGTTCGGTGATCGCACCCGAAGTGGGTTTCGCGAGCCCGGCGAGCAGGCGCAGCAGGGTGGACTTGCCTGCCCCGTTGGCGCCGGTCAGCTCGATCACGTCGCCCGGCGCGAGACGTGCGTCGGCCTCTTCGATGACGAGAGGGTCACGTCTTCGATATCGGAAGGAGACTCTGGACAGCCGCATGATCCTGTAACCGTATATGTCGGGTCGCAGGGCCGGGATAAAGGTCCGACAATGGAGACACCCCAGCACATCTCAAGAGGAGTGAGGCTTGAACCGCTTTCCACGCGTCATGGGCATGCGTTCAGGCTATGACCCCGTCGAGGTCGACGCTCTGATCGGGCGGATCGAGTCGACCTTGGGCCGGGGCTCCCACCTCCTGGAGCCCGTCACCGCCGACGAGGTGCGCCGCGCGACGTTCCGCGCCGTGCGCGGCGGCTACCAGGAGACCGCGGTGGACTTCGCGCTGGAGGCGTTCGTGGTGGCGCTGGAGACGCAGGCCAAGAGGCCCGTCCGGCTCGCCATGGCCGAGCCGACGGGCGACATGCTGCGCGAGGAGTGGTTCGAGACGCAGGCCGCCCGCGTCGAACGGGTCGGCTTCCGCTCGGGCCGCATGGGCACCGGCTACAACGAGGACGAGGTGGACGCCTTCCTCGACCGCATCGTGGCCACGCTGCGCGGCACGACCGACTACCCGGTGACGGCCAAGGAGGTGTGGACGGCGAAGTTCTCGACCGTGCTGTTCAGGGCCGGTTATCTGATCGCGGACGTCGACTCGTTCCTCGCGGGCATCGCCGACGTCCTCGATCAGCGTTCCTAGCGGGCCGCCTCGTCGTACGCGGCCTCGACGGCGGCGCGCAGGCCGTGCAGGCCGGGCTGGACACGCTGGATCACCGACGGGTCCTCCGGCTCATGGCCGAGCCGGTTGATCCACACGCGCGGCAGGCCGAGCCGGTGCGCGGGCACCTGGTCGTGGAAGTAGCTCTGGGCCACGTGCACCCATGCCTCCGGCTCGTACGCGCTCCTGAACACCTCGAAGTGCGCGAACTCCGGCTTGTACGCCCCCGCCTCCTCCGCCGTCACCACCGCCTCGAACGGCACCGGCAGCCGCCGCAGCGCACCGGCCACCAGGTCGCGGTCGCAGTTGGTGAGCAGCGCGAGCCGCCAGCCCGCCGCGCGCAGCTCCGCCAGGCCGGCCGCGACGTCGGGGAACGGCGGCCAGTACGGGATCGTCTCGCCCAGGATCGAGGCGTCGTCGGGGGCCAGGTCCACCTTCTCCTCGGCGCACGCCCTGCGCAGCGTCTCGGCCAGCACGTCCCGGTAACGCAGCACCGGTTTCGTGGTCTGCACCTCGGGCTCGTGTCGCGTGTACGCCTCAAGCAGCCGCTCGCCCTGCCCCGGGGCCACCAGCTCGGCGCCGGTGCGGATGCCGTGCCGCCAGTCGATCAAAGTGCCGTAACAGTCGAATGTCACCCATCGCATACGTCACATAATGGGGGCCATGGCGATATCCGTGCGTCCCATCGATGCTGAGGACGAGCGTGTCGTGGCCCGCGTGCTCACCGACGGCTGGGCGGGCACCACCGTGATGGCGCTGGGCAGCGGCGAGCTGATCGACGCCGCCGCGCTGCCCGGCTTCGTCGCCGAGCTGGACGGCGAGGTGGCGGGGGTGCTCACGTACGCCGACCGCGGCGGCTCGCTGGAGGTCATCACCATCAATGCCGTCGTGCCGGGCAAGGGGGTGGGGGCGGCGCTGCTCGACGCCGTACGGGCGGTGGCGGTGGCGCAGGGGCTGTCCAGGCTCACCCTGATCACCACGAACGACAACACCCATGCGCTGCGCTTCTACCAGCGCTACGGCTTCGACCTGGTCGCCCTCCACCGGAACGCGGTGGACCGGGCGCGCGACCTGAAGCCGGACATCCCGGCCGAGTCGGACGGGATCCCGATCCGGCACGAGCTGGAGCTCGAACTCCTCCTCTGAACGGCCCTCACGAGCACTCGGTGACCGGCCGCAGCCTGCCCGGCCCCTGACCGCTGGGGCCAGGGCCCGGAGGTTCCTGGCCGGGCGGGGGTGTGCCATGCGGGCCGTGCGGGCCTCCGTGCGGGCCTCCGTGCGGGCCCGCGGGCTGCGGAGGCGGGCCGGTCGGGCCGTGGCCGCTCGGGCCGTGGCCCGGAGGTTCCTGGCCGGGAGGCCCGGGTTCTTCGGCGGCGCGGGCACGGTGCAGCAGCGCGACGATGACCGAGGTCACCGGCGCGGCCAGGAACGCGCCCGCGATCCCGGCCACCACGCTGCCCACCGCGATCGCCACCAGGATCACCGCGCCCGGCAGGTCGAGCGCCTTGCCGTAGATCTGCGGCGCCAGCACGTGCCCTTCGAGCTGCTGCACGGCCACGGTCACGGCGACCACGATCAGCGCGACCAGCCACCCCTTGGCGACGAGCGCGACCACGGCGGCCAGCAGCCCGGCGACGAACGCCCCCACCACCGGCAGGAACGCCCCCGCGAACGTCAGCACCGCCAGCGGCAGCGCCACCGGCACCCCGAGGATCCACAGCGCGACGCCGATGAAGAACCCGTCGACCAGCCCCACGATGGCGACGCCCCTGATGTAGCGGCCGATGACGGTGAAGATGAGCGCCCCTGTCTCGGCCAGCTTGGGCCGGGCGGTGGCGGGTGCGAGGGCGGTCAGCCAGTGGAAGAGCCGGTCACCGGAGTGCACGAAGTAGACGGACAGGATGACGGCCAGCACCGCGCCGACCACGATCTCGCCCGCCGTCCTGACCCCGGCCAGCGCCCCGGTGGTGATCTGCCGGTTGCGCGAGGACAGGTAGTCGCGCGCCTGCGCGAGCAGCTGCCGGTCGTCGAACCCCAGCCGGACCGCCAGCCGGTGCAGGTCGTCGAGCACCTTGCCGACGCTCGCGCTCAGCTCCGACAGGCTGGCCACGGTGGGCGGCACCAGCAGCGCGAACAGCGCACCGGCCACCAGCAGGCCGCCGGTGAAGACGACGGCCGTGGCCAGGGCGGGCCCGGCGCCGCGCGACCTGAGCCAGCGGGCAGGCGGCACCAGCAGCGCCGTCAGGAAGACCCCGATGACGATGGACAGCGCCACCGTACGCAGGTGATGGAGACAGAACAGGACCACCGCGACGACCGCGATCCACCCGAGCAGCCGCCACGGCCTCATCCTCTTGCCCCCCGATCGTGCCTGGTCAGAGGAGTTCCCCAGGCCGATCGGGGGCAACCATGGCTAGGCGGGCGGCGCCAGGTGAGCGTGCTGGGAGCGCTTGCCGGCCGCGTACTCCTCCTTGGCCGTCCGCGTGGCGTCGGTGGTGGCGACCTGCGCCACGGGCACGTCCCACCACGCCTCGGACGAGGGCACGTCGTCGGCCAGGCGGTCGGTGGGCACGTAGATGACCGTGGTCTCGTTCGACGACCGGGCCGTGTCGAGCGCCTTGCGCAGGTCGGCGACCGACTCGGGGCGCAGCACGGTCGCGCCGAGGCTGGCGGCGTTGGCGGCGAGGTCGACGGGCAGCGGGCCGCCGTCGCCTGCCTGGTAGGCGGTGCCGAGGCGTTCGGCGCCGACGCTCTCCGACAGCCGCCCGATGGAGGCGAAGCCGGAGTTGTCGACCAGCACCACGATGAGCTTGACGCCGTCGGCGACGGCGGTGACGAGCTCCTGGGCCATCATCAGGTAGGAGCCGTCGCCCACCAGCACGAACACCTCGCGCTCCGGAACGGCCCGCTTGATGCCGAGCCCGCCGGCGATCTCGTAGCCCATGCAGGAGTAGCCGTACTCGACGTGGTAGCTGCCGGGGCCGCTGGGCCGCCAGAGCTTGTGCAGGTCGCCCGGCATCGACCCGGCCGCGCACACCACCACGCCGTCGTCGCCGGCCGCCGCGTTGACCGCCCCGATCAGCGCGGCCTGCGAGATCGGGGTGCGCTCCACCGCGTACGCGGCGTCCACGGCGGCGTCCCAGGCACGGTTGAGCTCGGCGGCGCGCTCGCGGTGGCCGTCGGGCGTGCTCCAGCCGGCGACCGCCTCGGACAGGTCGTTCAGCCCCTCGCGGGCGTCGGCGACGAGCTGCAGCCCGGACAGCTTGGCCGCGTCGAAGCCGGTGACGTTGACGTTCACGAAGCGGGCGCCGGGCGCGAAGATCGTGCGGGAGGCGGTGGTGAAGTCGCTGTAGCGGGTGCCGACCCCGATGATCACGTCGGCCTCGCGGGCCAGCGCGTTGGCGGCCGTGGTGCCGGTGGCGCCGACCGCGCCGACCGCGAGCGGATGCCCGTACGGCAGCGCGCCCTTGCCGGCCTGCGTCTCGGCCACCGGCACGCCGTGCGCCTCGGCGAACGCGCGCAGGGCGCCGGTGGCCTCGCCGTAGATGGCGCCGCCGCCGGCCACGATGAGCGGGCGCTCGGCCGACCGGAGCAGCTCGGCGGCGCGGGCCAGCGCCGCGCGCTCCGGCCTGGGCCGCGGGATGTGCCAGACGCGGCGAGCGAACAGCTCCTCCGGCCAGTCGTACGCCTCGGCCTGGACGTCCTGCGGCAGCGCCAGCGTGACCGCGCCGGTCTCGGCCGGGTCGGTGAGCACCCGCATGGCGGCGAGCAGCGCGGACGGCAGCTGCTCCGGCCGGTTGATGCGGTCCCAGAAGCGGGAGACCGGCTTGAAGCAGTCGTTGACCGAGACGTCGAAGGACCGCTGGTCCTCCAGCTCCTGCAGCACCGGGCTGGCGACCCGGGTGGAGAAGATGTCGCCGGGCAGCAGCAGCACGGGCAGCCGGTTGATGGTGGCGCCCGCCGCGCCGGTGATCATGTTGGTGGCGCCGGGGCCGATCGAGGCGGTGCACACCAGCGTGGACAGGCGGTTGCTCGCGCGGGCGTAGGCGGCGGCCGTGTGGACCATCGCCTGCTCGTTGCGGCTGAGGTAGTAGGGCAGCTCGTCGCCAGAAGTGGCGAGCGCCTGGCCGACGCCGGCCACGTTGCCGTGGCCGAAGATGCCGACGACGCCGCCGAAGAACCGGCGTTCGACGCCGTCACGCTCGCTCCACTGCTGCGCCAGGAAGCGGACGACGGCCTGCGCGACGGTCAACCGGATCATGACGTCCTCCCGAACGGCAGTCTGGGGTCGATGTCCTGGCCCGCCCAGGAGGAGCGGATCCAGGCGTGGCGCGGGTCGTCGCAGAACGCCATCGACCGCTGCTCCATGGGGCCCGCCAGGACGTTGAGATAGTAGAGGTCGTAGCCGGGCGCGGCCATGGAGGGGCCGTGGTAGCCGTACGGGATGAGCACCACGTCACCCGAGGCCACTTCGGCGAGCGTGTCGATGTGGCCCCGCTCGGAGGAGTAGACGCGCTGGTAACCGAGGCCGTCGCCGGCGACCTCGAAGTAGTAGATCTCCTCCAGCACCGCCTCGCCGGGGTTGGGCGTGTCGTGCTTGTGCGGCGGATAGGAGGACCAGTTGCCGCCGGGCGTGAGCACCTCGACGGCCATCAGCTTGTCGCACTCGAACGCGTCGGGCGCGCAGAAGTTGTTGACCTGGCGGCTGGCCTGGCCGGCCCCCCTGATCTCGACGGGCACCTCGGAGGCGGGCACGTAGCGCGGGTCGAACCTGCGGGTGGCGCGCGCCGAGGGCAGCGCGACGCGGCCGGCGCCGGTCAGCGTCACCTCGGTGCCGATCGGCACGTACGCGAAGTCGGACGGCCCGTCGAAGACGGAGGCCCGCCCGGCCAGCTCGAACTTCTGGCCAGGGATCACGACCGTGCACGAGCCGGCCAGCGGCAGGACGAGCAGCTCCTCATCGCCGGTCTCGAACGTGACCGGGGCGTCGCCCAGGTCCGTCACCCGCAGCCCGGAATACGTCCAGCCGGCCGAGGACGGGGTGACCTCCACCGTCCAGGGGTCGCGGGCGGCTTTGCCGTGAGGAAGGTAGGTCATGCGCGAACCTCTCGCACCAGGGCCGCGGCACCGTCGACCGCGGCCGCCACGTCGTCGTCCGGGGGGTAGAGCAGGGCGCGCCCGACGACCAGGCCGCGCACCCCGGGCAGGCTCAGGGCGCGGTGCCAGTCGGCGTAGGCGGCGTCGATGTCGGGCGGGTCGCCGCCGAGAAGCAGCGCGGGCAGCGTGGTGGCGGCCATGACGCGTTCCATCTCGGCCACGGCGGGGATCTTCAGCCAGGTGTAGGCGGAGGTTACGCCGAGGGCCTGGGCGATGCTGATGGCCTTGATCACCGCGTCGGGCGACAGGTCGTTGCGTACGACGCCGGATTCGTTACGGCCTGACCAGAACGGCTCCACCATCGCCACCAGCCGCCGCCTGGCGAGGTCGCTGACCGCCCGCGCGCACGACTCCAGCGTGGCGACCGTGGCGGGGTCGGACGGGTCGATGCGGCAGAGCATCTTGCCGCCGTCGAGCCGCATGGCGTCGATGGAGTCGGCGTCGAAGCCGGTGAAGCGGTCGTCGAGCTCGAACGCCGAGCCCGCCAGGCCGCCCCTGTTCATGGAGCCGAAGGCGAGCTTGCCCTCAAGGGCGCCGAGCAGCAGCAGGTCTTCCAGGACGTCGGGGGAGGCCAGGATGCCGTCCACGCCGGGCCTGGCCAGCGCCACGCGCAGCCGGTCGAGCAGGTCGACCCGGCTGGCCATGGCGAGCGGCCGGTCGCGCACGGCGAGCGCGCCCCTCGCCGGGTGGTCGGCGGCGATGATGAGCAGCCGCTCGCCCTCGCCGGGCAGGCCGCGCCGCTCCCTGCGGGCCGCGGCGGCGGCGATCTCGCCGGGGCTGGTGGCACGGATGTGGGTGAGCCGCCCGTAGTCGGCCACCTTGGGCAGCGTGATGTCGCTCACGAGCGGGCCCCGTTCAGCAGGTCGTCCACCTCGGACGTGGTGGGCATGGCGTCGGCGCAGGCCAGGCGGGCGGCCACGAAGGCGCCGGCGGCGTTGGCGAAGCGCAGCGTGCGTTCGAGCGGCCAGCCGCGCAGCAGGCCGAGGCAGACGGCGCCGCCGAACGCGTCTCCCGCGCCGATGCCGTTGACGACCTCGACCTTCATCGGCTCGACCAGCGCGCTCTCCTCGGCGGTGCGCGCGAACACGCCCTCGGGGCCCATCTTCACGATCGCGACGCGTACGCCCGCGTCGAGCAGCGCCTGCGCGGCGGCCTCGGGGTCGCGGACGCCGACCGCGACCTCCACCTCCTCCTGGTTGCCCACAGCCACGTTCGCGTGCGGCAGCGCGCGCTGCGCGGCCTCGTGGGCGGCCTCGCGCGACTCCCAGAGGCTCGCCCGGTAGTCGAGGTCGAAGACGGTCCAGCCGGAGGTGCGCGTCTCGAGCGCGGCGGCGTGGGCGGCGGCGCTCGGCTCCTTGCTGAGCCCGGTCAGCGAGAACCAGAACAGCGGGGTGCGGGCGATCGCGTCGAGGTCGAGCATGGACGGCTCGATGCGCAGGTCAGGTGGATGCTCGCCGCGGTAGAAGTAGATGGGGAAGTGGTCGGGCGGGAAGATCTCGCAGAACGTCACGGGGGTGGGTGCGCCCTCGATGGTGCTGACGAAGGCGTCGTCCACGCCGAAGCCGCGGATCGCCCGGCGTACGTAGTCGCCGAACGGGTCGGCGCCCACTCCGGTGATCACGGCGGGGCGCAGCCCGTGGCGAGCGGCGGCGACGGCCACGTTGGTGGGGCTGCCGCCGAGGAACTTGCCGAAGGTCTCGACGTCGGCCAGGCCGACCCCGGTCTGCAGCGGGTAGACGTCGACGCCGCAGCGGCCGATCGTGATCAGGTCGTACAACAGCACCTCCAGGGACGGAGCTTACCCTCGACACTATGGCATATTGTCATGACATTCGGATGTCCGCTATGTTGCGCTGTGTGCCCCGTCCGAAACCCCTGTCGCTCACCCCTGCGGGCGCCGGGTCGTGAAGATCGCTCCTGCCTGGGAAAAGGCGCAGCATGTGGGCACTTCCTTGATCATGGCCAGGTCTTTACGTCATCTGAATGTCATGACATATTGGCCCATGGCTGCCTCCCTTTATGGACACGTCGGAGGGTTTGCATGGCATTGCGGAAACGGTCATTGGGTGTGGTCGCGGTCATCACCGCGGCCGGTCTGGGGCTCGCCGCGTGCGGCCAGTCCTCCGGCGGCGGTGAAGGTGGTGACGCCATCGAGCTGACGATCGCCCAGAACGCCATCGCGGGCGGCAAGAACGCCGCCGCCGCGAAGCACATCGCCGACTGGGTGATCCCGAAGTTCGAGGCGGCCCAGAAGGCCAAGGGTAAGAACGTCACGGTCAAGTTCGTACCCAGTGGCGTCGACGACGAGCAGTACAAGACCAAGCTCTCGCTCGACCTCAAGTCCGGCAAGGGCGCGGACGTCCTCGACATCGACGGCATCTGGGCCGGCGAGTTCGCCGAGGCCGGCTACCTCAAGCCGCTGTCGGAGCTGGTCGGCCCCGAGGCCGACAACTGGGACGGCTGGGGCCAGATCCCCGAGGCCGTGCAGGGCATGACCGAGTTCAACGGCAAGAGGTACGCGCTGCCCGTCGGCACCGACGGCCGCGTCCTCTACTTCAACAAGAACCTCTTCGCCAAGGCCGGGCTGCCCGCCGACTGGCAGCCGACGAGCTGGCAGGAGATCCTCGACGCCGGCGCCAAGCTCAAGAGCTCGGGCGTGCCCGTGCCGATCCAGATCAACGCCGGCACCGCCATGGGCGAGGCCACCTCCATGCAGGGCGTGCTGCCGCTGCTCGCCGGCGCGGGCGGCGAGGTGCAGCAGGACGGCAAGTGGACCGGCGCGTCCCAGCCGCTCAAGGACGCCCTCGGCCTCTACCAGAAGATCTACGGCGGCGGCCTCGGCGACCCCAAGCTCCAGCAGGAGGCCAAGGGCCGCGACAAGTCGTTCCAGCAGTTCGCCGACGGCAAGGTCGGCATTCTGATGGAAGGCGACTACTTCTGGCGCGGCGTGGTCAACCCCAAGACCGGCGTCGCCAAGATGGCCGACCGCGACCAGGTCGTCGGCTACGCGATGATCCCCGCCATCGAGCCCGGCAAGGGCATCCGCGGCCAGGACTTCGTCAGCATGTCCGGCGGCGCGCTGCGCACGGTCAACCCCAACAGCAAGCACCCCAAGGAGGCGTTCGAGCTGGCCGCCTTCACCCTCTCCCCTGAGGCGCTGAAGGAGGAGACCAAGGACGGCAACGTGCGCATCACCCCGCGCTCGGACGTCAACAAGGAGATCCTGGCCGGAGAGCCGCTGCTGACCTACATCTCGGAGAAGGTGCTCCCGGTGACGGCCTACCGCCCGCCGGTCGCCGTCTACCCGCAGGTGTCGGTGGCGCTGCAGGAGGCCACCGCGGCGGTCGCCGGCGGCACCGCGCCCGACCAGGCCGCGGCCGACTACCAGAAGAAGCTTGAGGGAATCGTCGGTGGCGCAGGCAACATCGCCTCCTGAAGTAGCGACCGAGAGCGGCAAGGCCCGCTACAGCTCGGACGCGGCGGGCCTGGGCAAGGCCAGGGCCGGGGTCTTCATGACCCCAGCCCTGCTGCTCATCGCGGCCTTCCTCGTCTTTCCCGCGCTGTGGGTGCTCTATCTCGGCCTGACCAACTACCGCCTGACCGGGATCGCCGCCGCCGATCCGCAGTTCGTCGGGCTGGACAACCTCCTCGACGCGATCACGAACCCGACGTTCTGGAGCTCGACCTGGCTCACCGTCGAGTTCGTGCTGGGCTCGGCGGTCATCGGCCAGGTCGGGCTCGGCTTCACCATCGCCTGGCTGCTGCGCGACAAGCGCGGCACGCTCAAGCGGGTCGTCGAGGGCCTGGTCATCCTGGCCTGGATCCTGCCCAGCGCCATCGTGTCGTTCCTGTGGGTGGCGCTGCTCGACCGCGACGGCGGCACGCTCAACGCGCTGCTCGGCATGCCCGGCATGGCCTGGCTGCTCGACCACCCGATGCTGTCGATCATCGTGTTCAACACCTGGCGCGGCACCGCGTTCTCGATGATGTTGTACGGCGCCGCCCTCGGCAACGTGCCGCCCTCCCACCTGGAGAGCGCCCGCCTGGCCGGCGCCTCCGGCTGGCAGCAGCTCAGGGACGTCGTCTTCCCCCACATCAGGGGCCACATCCTGACGAACCTGCTGCTCATCAGCCTGTGGACGTTCAACGACTTCAGCCCGTTCCTGCTCACCGCCGGCGGCCCCGACGGCAAGTCCGAGGTGCTCGCCGTGCACGTCTACAAGGTGGCGCTGCAGGGCGGCGAGCTGGGCTACGGCGCCGCCGTCTCCACGATCATCCTGCTCATCAACCTGGTCGTGGCGGTGTTCTACCTGCGGCTGCTCAGGAGCAAGAAATGACGCGATTCGTCCTGGGCCGCATCGGGTTCTACACGCTGATCGCCGTGCTGCTGGCGTTCTTCACGATCCCGCTGCTGTGGCTGGTCACCGCGCCCTTCACCTCCGACCCCACCTACGAGGTGCGGCTGCCCGACTTCACCTGGGACAACTTCCAGGCCGTCATCGAGCACCCGTACGCGCTGCCGTCGCTGTGGAACTCGGTCGTGCTGTCGGTCGGCACCGCCGCGCTGGTCGTGATCTTCTCGGCGCTGGCCGCGTACGCGCTCAGCCGGGTGCGGCTGCCCGGCCGCGACGCCCTGCTGTACGCGCTGCTCCTGCTGTCGTCGATCATCACCGGCACGGCGGCCATGGTGCCGTTGTTCCAGCTCGCGGTGGAGCTGAACCTCATCGACTCGCAGATGGGGCTCATCCTCATCCTGACCGGCGGCCTGCTGCCGGCGGCGATCTTCATGCTCAAGGATTTCATGGACTCGACGCCGAAGTCGTACGAGGAGTCGGCCCGCGTCTTCGGCGCCACGCCGCTGCAGATCGTCCGGCACGTCGTGGTTCCCCTCGTCCGTCCCGGGCTGGCGACCATCGCCGTGTGGGCCGTGGCCAACGTGTGGGGGAACTTCCTGATGCCGTACCTGCTGCTCAGCGACGTGGAGAAGCAGCCGGCGGCGGTGATCACGTACACGCTGTACACCGAGGGCGGGCAGGCCAACCTCAGCATGCTGTCCACGTTCGGGCTGCTCTACTCGATCCCGGTGGTCCTCATGTACCTGTTCGTCAGCAAGAAGTACGGCTTCCGCTTCCACGGAGGGATCAAGCGTTAATGGCCGCCATCGAACTACGCGGGCTGACCAAGGTCTACCCGGGCGGGGTGACAGCGCTCGACGCGCTCGACCTGGCCATTCCCGACGGCGAGTTCTTCGCCCTGCTCGGTCCCTCCGGCTGCGGCAAGACCACGCTGCTGCGCACGATCGCCGGCCTGGAGACCGCCACCGGCGGCGCCGTCGTCATCGGCGAGCGCGACGTGACGGGCGTGCAGCCGGGCGGCCGCGACGTGGCCATGGTGTTCCAGGACTACGCGCTGTTCCCGCACATGGACGTCACCGACAACATCGCCTACCCGCTGCGCATCAAGAAGGTCGCCAAGAACACCCGCCGCGACAAGGCCGCCGAGGTCGGCGCGCGGCTGGGCCTGGAGCACCTGATGGACCGGCGGCCGGGCCAGCTCTCCGGCGGGCAGCAGCAGCGCGTCGCGCTGGCCAGGGTGATGGCCACGCAGGCGCAGGCGTTCCTGTTCGACGAGCCGCTGTCCAACCTCGACGCCCGGCTGCGGCTGGAGGCCAGGACGTTCCTCAAGAAGCTGCAGCGCGAGCTGGGCGTCACCACCGTCTTCGTCACCCACGACCAGGCCGAGGCGCTGGCCATGGCCGACCGCATGGCCGTCATGGAGGCCGGGCACATCCGGCAGATCGGCACGCCGTCAGAGGTGTTCCAGCGGCCGGCCAACACGTTCGTCGCCGCGTTCATCGGGTCCACGCCGATGAACCTGCTCGACGGCACCGTACGAGGTGACACGCTGGACGTGGCAGGCTGCAAGGTCGCGGTCCCCGACTCGGCCGAGGGGCTGCTGTCCGACGGGGAGAAGATCGTGTACGGCGTACGACCGGAATACCTCGCCTACTCCGCCGCGCCCGCCGACGGGGCGTTCGGCGGGAAGGTGGCCATCGTCGAGAACCTGGGCGCCTCCCACCTGGTGACCCTCGACGTCAACGACGTGAACGTGCAGGCCGTGGTGCCCGAGGGCAGCGAGCCCGCCGTCGGCGACGACGGCTTCGCCGTGCCCCGCCGCGACCGCGCGCTCGTCTACCGGAACGGAGAGCTCGTATGACCACCGGCCACTGGTCGCTGGACGACCGCCTGGAGCGGATCCTGCGCGAAGTGCCGTTCGAGGTGCCGCCCGGCACCGCCGCCGTGCACGTGAAGCTGTCCTACGACAGGTCGCAGGGCGTGCTCGACCTCGGCTGCGGCGCGCCGGACGGATTCCGCGGCTGGTCGGGCGGCGCGCGCGACGAGTACACGATCACCCGCGACTGGGCCACCCCCGGCTACCTGCCGGGCGAGCCCGAGCCCGGCACCTGGAACGTGTGGCTGCGGCTGCACCGCATCCCGCCGCAGGGCCTCGACTACACGCTCGACATCACCTGCGAGCGCGTCGCCCCGCCGGAGCCGGTCGTCGCCGAGCCGCCGCACGGCGAGCGCCCGCCCCGCAGGGACATCCCCGACATCGGCGGCCTGCGCTGGTTCGCCGGCGACTTCCACGCCCACACCGTGCACAGCGACGGCAGCCTGACCATCGCCGAGCTGGCCGAGCTGGCCCACGGGCGCGGCCTCGACTTCCTCGCCGTCACCGACCACAACACGGTCAGCCACCACCCCTGGCTCGGCAAGATCGACCGGGGCATCCACCTGCTGCCCGGCCAGGAGGTCACCACCGACCGCGGGCACGCCAACGTGTTCGGCGACGTCGGCTGGGTGGACTTCCGCCGGCCCGTCGACTCCTGGCACGACCACGCCGACCGCGCCGGCGGCGTGATGTCGATCAACCATCCGCTCGGCGGCGACTGCGCCTGGCTGCAGCCCATCGAGCGCCGTCCCCGCGTCGCCGAGGTGTGGCACTCCGGCTGGTGGGACCGCCGCTGGGGCGCGCCGCTCGCCTGGGCCGACGCCTGGCGCGACGACGTCATCGTGATCGGCGGCAGCGACTTCCACAAGCACGGCTCCGACGGCCTGCCCGGCGCGCCCACGACCTGGGTGCTCGCCGAGGGCTCCGTCCCCGGCACGGACACGGTGCTGGACGCCGTCAAGGCCGGGCGCACCGCCGTCTCAGCGGGCCCAGACGCGCCGCTCCTGCTGCGCCTCGGCGACGAGCTGCTCGCACTGGACGCCGACGGCCTGGTCCTGGTCCGCCCCGACGGCACCCGCCAGGTCGTCCGCGGTGAGCGCGCCCTGCTGCCGGCCATCGACGGGCCGCACCGGCTGGAAACCCACGAGAACGAGGTGATCGCACTATGCGCGTGAGGAAAGTCGCGAACGCCCCCGTCAGCTTCGGCGTGTTCGAGCTGAGTGACGCCCCGCCGCCGCTGACCGCCGACGAGATGGTCCGCGCCCTGGCCGACGCCGGCTACGAGGGCATCGACTCAGGGCCGATCGGCTACCTCGGCACCGGCTCCGAGCTGGCCGAGCGGCTCTCCGGCGCCGGGCTGCTGCTCGCTGGCGGCTGGGTGGACCTGCGCTACCACGACGCGCAGGCGTTCGAGCAGGACCTGGCCGGGCTGGACAGCGCGCTCGACTTCTTCGCCGCCGCCCCCGAGGGCGACCTGCCGCCCAGGCCCACGCTGGCCGCGCCCGGCACCCCCAAGCGGTTCGCGCGGCCCGGCGGGAACGCTCCCGGCCTGGCCGCGGCCGACTGGCCGGCCTACGCCGCCCGTATCCAGCAGGCCACCGACCGCTGCCGGGAGCGCGGCTTCGAGCCCGCCTACCACCACCACCTCGGCACGTACGTCGAGACGCCCGACGACGTCGAGCGGCTGCTCGAGCTGACCGACGTCGAGCTCTGCCTGGACACCGGCCACCTGCTGCTGGCCGGTGGAGACCCGGTCGAATGCCTGCGCAAGTGGGCGAGCCGGGTCACCCACGTGCACATCAAGGACGGCGACACCGAGATCCTCGCCCAGGCCCTGGCCGACGGCGTGGACCTGCGTGAGCTGATGGGCCGCGGCGGCTTCGCCCTCCTCGGCGAGGGCGAGCTCGACCTGCCCGCCGTCATCCGCACCCTCGACGAGATCGACTACTCCGGCTGGGTCATCGTCGAGCAGGACACCCTGCCGGGGCGGCGCAGCGTCGCCCAGAACATCGCCGACCAGGCGGCCAACCGCCAGAAGCTGAAGGACTTGGGACTGTGAGAATCGCGCTGGTGGGTTGCGGCGCCGTCACCCAGGCGGTCTACGTGCCGCTGCTGTCGCGCCGCCGCGACCTGTTCGAGGTGGTCGCCGTCTGCGACCTGTCGCGGACGCTGGCCGACGCCGTCGGCGACCGGCTGGGCGCGGGCAAGCGCTACACCGCGGTCGCCGACATGCTGGCCGACGGCGGGTTCGAGGCCGTCGTCGTGCTCGCGTCCGGCTCCCACGGCGAGACCGTGCGGCAGGCGCTGTCCGCCGGCTACGCCGTGCTCTGCGAGAAGCCGCTCGCCCTGACCAGGGCCGAGGTGGCGGCGCTGCCCGAAGGGCGGCTCATGGTCGGCTACATGAAGCAGTACGACCCCGCCGTGCGCCGCGCCGAGAAGCTGCTCGCCGAGCTGGGCGGGCCCGCCGCCATCAGGGCCGTCGAGGTGACCGTGCTGCACCCGAGCGGGGAGTCGCAGCTCGCCTTCGCCAACCTGACGCAGGCCCGCGACGTGGACCCCGGGCTGCTGGCCTCGCTGCGGGCCGCCGAGGACGAGCTGGTCTCCCAGGCGCTCGGCGCCGACGCGCCGAAGGACGTACGCGGCCTGTACGGCGTCGCACTCGGCTCCATCTGCCACGACCTGTCGCTGCTGCGCCGCTTCACCGGCTCGCCCGCCGACATCTCGTACGTCGAGACGTGGGGCGAGACGCCCGGCTCCATCGAGATCTCCGGCCCCCTGCCCGAGACCGGCCGGTTCTCCCTGCGCTGGCACTACCTGGAGGACTACCCGGCCTACCGCGAGACCGTCGCCATCCACCACGACAGCGGCTCACTCGAACTGGTCTTCCCCTCGCCCTACCTCATGAACGCCCCCACCACGCTCACCGTGGTCACCCCAGGCGAGAGCCGTGCGGAATGGCGCGAGGTGACTGAGGCATTCGAGGTACAGCTGGCGGCCTTCCATGCTTACGTGAACGATGGCACGCCGCCGCTCACCGACGCGGGCGGCGGGCTCGAGGACATCGTCACGGCACAGCGGATCGCGGCCCGCTACGCCGTACAGCACGGACTGCCCATTGGAGGGGAAGCAGCGTGAGCACGGAGATCGTCGTCGTACCGCACACCCACTGGGACCGGGAGTGGTACGAGCCCTTCCAGCGCTTCAGGCTGCGTCTGGTGGCGCTGCTCGACGAGGTGCTCGACACCATGGAGCGCGAGCCCGACTACCACTTCACCCTCGACGGCCAGCTCGCCTGCGTGGACGACTACCTGGAGGTGCGTCCGGAGAACCGCGACCGCATCGCCGCGCTGGTCGAGGCCGGGCGGCTGGCCGTGGGGCCGTGGCAGATCCTGCTCGACGAGTTCCTGTGCTCGGGCGAGAACATCATCCGCAACCTGGAGCTCGGCATGGACAGGGCGGACAAGCTGGGCGGCGCCATGCCGGTCGGCTACCTGCCCGACATGTTCGGCCACACCGCCCAGATGCCGCAGATCCTGCGTAAGGCCGGGCTGCTGCACGCCTGCGTCTACCGCGGCGTGCCGTCCTCCGTCACCACCGACGCCTTCGCCTGGACCGCTCCCGACGGCACCGCGATCCGCACCCAATACCTCCCGGCCGGCGGCTACGGCAACGGGGCCCACCTGTTCCACGACAGCGAGGGGCTCAAGGAGCGGGCGGCGGCGTTCGTCAGGACCATGCGCGAGTGGCACGGGCCCGAGGGGTCGCTGCTCGCGATGTACGGCACCGACCACTCCGCCCCCGTACGCGGCCTGCCCGAGATGGTGGCCGCCATCGGCGCCCGCATGGACACCCTGTCCGGCTACATCGGCGCGTACTCCGGCGACGTGGACGGCCTGCCGCAGGTCCACGGCGAGCTGCGCTCCCACGCCCGCGCCAACATCCTGCCCGGCGTCATCTCCGTGCGCGCCCACGTCAAGCAGGCCATGGGCCGCGCCGAGCGGATGGTCGAGCGTTACGCCGAGCCGCTCGCCGCGCTCTGGGGCGAGGAGTGGCCAGGACGCTTCCTCGACATGGCCTGGTGGCGGCTCGTCGACGCCAGCGGCCACGACTCCGTCACCGGCTGCGGCGTGGACGACACCGCCCAGCAGGTCGCCGCCCGCATCGCCGAGGCCGAGCACCTCGGGCAGGCCGTCCGCGACATGGTGACCGCCCGGCTCGCCGAGGCCGCGCCGTCCGACTCCATCGTCATCGTCAACCCGACGCCCCAGACGCGCTCCGGCGTCGTGATCCTCGACGTCGAGGGCACCGACCCCATCGCCGACCCCGCCGGCGAGGCCCTGCCCACCCAGCCCATCGAGTACGCCCCCACGCTCCTGCTCGACCAGGAGATGGACCCGGCCGTCGCGCTCAGCTTCGTGCACGGCACCGAGCTGTACGGCCAGCACATCACCGACTGGAAGGTCGACGACGACACCCTGACCTTCACCGTGGCGCGCGAGACGTCCGTCGTCTTCGACGTGGACGACCTGCGGGCCGCCATCGACGGCGTCACCCGCGTCCGCATCGAGGCCGAGCAGCGCCGCACCGTCGCCGCGCTCGTCACCGCGCCGCCGCTCGGCCACACCACCGTCAGGCCCGCACCGCGCGACGAGGTCTACGACCCCGACGCGCCGCAACCGCTGCCCAGCGAGCACCACCCGTCGTGCTGGCTGCGCTCCGACGACGCCCCGCTGCCCGTCCGCGGCGACGCCCAGGTGCTCGACAACGGGCTGGTGCGCGTCACCATCGCCGAGGACGGCCTGCTCGACATCGTCGGCGACAACGGCACCAGGATCACCGGCGCCGGCCGCATCGTGGACGGCGGCGACGTCGGCGACACCTACAACTACGCGCCGCCGCGCGCCGACCTCGTCGTCTCCCAGCCGGTGAGCGTCGAGACCGAGATGATCCTCAGCGGCCCGATCGTCGCCGCCGTGGACGTCCGCCGCACCTACCGCTGGCCCGCCGCCGCCGAGGCGATCGAAGGCATCCCCGAGGTGCCCGCACTCAACCGGCGCGCCGAGATGGAGGAGATCGTCGTCACCATGCGGGTCGAGCTGCGCGCGGGCGAGCCGTTCGTCCGGCTGCGCGTCGAGTTCGACAACCGCTGCGACGACCATCGCGTACGCTTCCACGTTCCGCTGCCCACGCCCGCCTCCGAGTCTCACGCGGAGGGGCAGTTCGCGGTCGTCACCCGGCCCCTGACCTCCGAAGGCGGCTGCGGCGAGACCCCGCTGCCCACCTTCCCCGCCTCCTCCTGGGTCGCCGCGGGCGGCGTGGCCGCACTCCTTGAGCACGTCACCGAGTACGAGGTGAACGACGACGAGCTGGCGCTCACCCTGCTGCGCTCGGTCGGCTACCTCTCCCGCAACCGCAACAGCCTGCGCCCCGAGCCGGCCGGCCCTCAGCTGCCCACTCCTGCGGCGCAGTCGCGGGGGCTGCGGACGGTGAACCTGGCGCTCATGCCGTACCTCGGGTCATGGGAGAAGGTCGTCCCCCACGCGGAGGCGTTCCGTCACGACCTGCTCGTGGTTCCAGGGCTCGGCGACCGCTCCCTGCCCATGCCGCAGCCCGCCCCCGGCCTGTCGGTCACGGGCGACGGGGTCGTCATGACCTCGCTGCGCGACCGAGACGGCTGGCTGGAGCTCCGCGTCGTCGCCATGACCCCCAACCCCACGGAAGCGGTCATCTCCACTGTCCAGGAGGCCCGCCACACCGACCTCAGAGGCCGCCCCGGCGCTCCGCTGCAGGTCACCGACGGCACCGTCCGCCTTCCCCTGTCTCCTTGGGAGATCGCGACCATCCAGTTCCGTAAGCTCTGAGTAATGACTCGAACGCGTGTAGTAATCTTTCGGCCATGGTCACGGCCCAACATGAAGGTCTGAACAAGATCGCCACTCTCAATCTCGAATACACCCGCGAGATGCTGAGGGCCCTGTTCGACCTTCCCGTCCCGAAGGAGGGCGCGGCGCGACTCGCCTCGCCCGACCTCTCGGAAGCTGATCCCGGCGTCTGCCGGGCCGACAACGCCATCCTTTACGGCACGGGAGAGGAGAGATTCGGCGTCATCGTCGAGACGCAGCGCGACCAGGACGATGACAAGCTCTATGCGTGGCTGGAGTACATCGCCAACTTCCGGGCGCGTGAGCGGTGCCCGGCCTGCCTGGTCGTCATCTGCCCGACCAGGAAGGCGGCCCGCTGGGCCGCCCGTGAGATCCACACCGGCCACCCGGGGCTGATCCTCAAGGCCCTCATCATCCACGCGGGCAACACCCCGGTCATCACCGACCTCGCCCAGGCCACGGAGAACATCGGCCTGGCGATCATCTCCGCCATCACGCAGAGCGAACACCCGAAGTTCGCCACGATCTTCGCCGTCCTGCAACAGGCGCTGGATCACATCGATACGGAGCAGGCGTGGCGGTACGCTCGTTATGTCAATCTGTCACTGCTGGGTGACGCACAGGAAGAGTGGAACCGAGGCATGAGCACGATGACGTATCCGTACCAGGGCGAGTACGTGGAGGGCCTCCTCGCCGAAGGCAAGATCCGAGGACTCGCCGAGGGCAAGATCCAAGGGGAGATCGCACGGGCGGCAAGGGCGGTCATCGAAGTGCTCGAGGTTCGGGGGCTGGTGGTGTCCGAGGCGGTGCGGCAGCGGGTCACGGCCTGTGAGGACCTTGGTGTCCTGGACCAGTGGCACATCAGGGCGATCACCGCTGAGTCGGTCGAGGACGTCTTCGGGTGATGTCAGGGGCCGAGGAGGCCCAGGTGGCGGGCGGCGCGGATGGCCAGCCAGACCTCTGCGAAGGCGCTGGTCGAGGTGAGGTCGCGGCCTGTCAGGTCGGTGAAGCGGCGCAGGCGGTAGGACAAGGTGTTGGGGTGGATGTGGAGGGCGGACGCGGCGTCCTCCACGTGCCGGTTGCGTTCCATCCACACCCGTACGGACGTCAGCAGCCGTGACGAGTGGGCCTCGTCGTAGGCGAGCACCGGCCCCAGCACGTGGTCGACCAGGGCCGACAGGGTGGCGGGGTCGTCGGGGAGCCAGCGGCCCGTGGTGTCGTCGCCGTAGTGGACCAACGGCTTGCCGGATTCGGCGGCGTTGGTGGCGGCCCAGACGGCTTCCCGTTGGGCGACTCTCAGGGATGTGCCGGGTGGGAAGGGGCGGCTGAGGCCGGCGGCCACTCCCGGCACGGCGGCCACCGCCGGGGCGATGGCGGGCGGGCCCAGGACGTAGTGGTCGTCGCCTCGGCGCAGCATCAGGTGCGGGAGGTCGTCGAGTGCGCGGCGTAGCGCCTCGTCCGCTCCACCTCGCGCCCCGCCCGTGAGGTCTTCCGGGAGGTCGCGGGCCACCAGCAGGACCGTGTCGGTGTCCATGGGGAGGCCGAGACGGGCGAGGCGGCGGCGGGCGGCGGGTGGGTCGAGGAGGTCCTGGAGCAGCTCGGCCAGGGTTTCCGCGCCCTCCCTGCGCAGCGTCTCTCGTTCGTGGCGGGCCATCGCGACCTGCAGCGCGGCGACGGTGGCGATGTGCTGGACCACGGCGAGGCCGGCGGGGCGGGCGCCCTCGCGTTCGAGGGCCACCAGATGGCCCGCAGGGCCGCCAGGAGCGGAGACGGGCAGGACGAAGCCGCCCGGGATCGTGGGTGGCGCGTCGGGTTCGGCGGGCAGCACGTCGAGGGGCGGCACCGGGACGCCGGGCAGCAGCGGACGGCCGCTGCGGGTGGACAGGTAGACGTCGTAGCCGGACAGGCGTTCCAGGCGCTTGAACAGGGTGGCGGTGTCGAGGTCTTCGGCGGCGAGCCAGCGCAGCGCGCCGAACACCTGGAGCTGGGCGCCGAGCCGGTGGCTGGCGTCCTCCTGCAGCGCCGCGGCCACCTCCTGGGCGATCGCGATGAACGGCACCGCCAGCGGCACCTCCAGCACCGGCATCCCGCGCTCCTCGGCCGCCTCGAAGAAGGCCGGGTGCAGCGGCGGCACGTGGAGCTGGGCCGACAGGGCGAGCGCGGAGACGCCGGCGTCGTCGAGCCGCTGCAGGTAGGCGCGCTGCCGGGCGGCGGCGCGCGGCAGGCCGATGCCGGTGGTCATGATGACCTCGGCTCCGAGCAGCCACGGCGTGGGGTCGTCGAGCTCGCTGACGTGCGCCCACGACACGGAGCGGGACAGCCCCGCCTCCCCGGCGAGCAGGCGCAGCTGCAGGGCGGGGGAGCGCAGGAGGTTTTCGACGGTCAGCTTGTGGTCAGCCACAACACACACCGTAGTACTTCGTGGCACCTACAATTGCCGCAGGTCAGAGCCATGACGAACACTGGCGGACATGAACACAGGACCCGTCGACTCCTCCAAGGTCCCGCGCTTCGCGGGGTTCGCCACCTTCGCCCGCCTACCCCGGCTCGACCAGGTCGAGCGGGCCGACGTGGCGGTGGTCGGCGTGCCCTTCGACACCGGCGTCTCCTACCGGCCGGGGGCCAGGTTCGGCCCCGCGGCGGTCAGGGAGGCCTCGCGGCTGCTGCGGCCGTACCATCCGGGCCTGGACGTCTCCCCGTTCGCGCGGGCGCAGGTCGCCGACGCCGGCGACATCGCGGTGAACCCGTTCGACATCGGCTCCGCCATCGAGACGATCGAGGACGCGGCAGGCGGCATGGACGCCCGGCTGGTCACGATCGGCGGCGACCACACGATCGCCCTGCCGTTGCTGCGTGCGGCGGCGCGCAGGCACGGCCCGGTGGCGCTGGTGCACTTCGACGCCCACCTCGACACCTGGGACACCTACTTCGGCGCCGAGTACACCCACGGCACCCCGTTTCGGCGGGCGGTCGAGGAGGGCCTGCTCGACACCGAGGCGCTCAGCCACGTCGGCATCCGCGGCTCCCTCTACGGCAAGAAGGACCTGGAGGACGACCGGCGGCTCGGGTTCGGCATCGTGACCGCGGCCGACGTGCTGCGGCGCGGTCTGGACGAGGTGATCGACCTGCTGCGGCAGCGCGTCGGCGACCGTCCCCTGTACGTCTCGGTGGACATCGACGTGCTCGACCCGGCCCACGCCCCCGGCACCGGTACCCCGGAGGCGGGCGGGCTGACCAGCCGCGAACTGCTGGAGATCCTGCGCGGTCTCGCGGGCCGCAACCTCGTCGGGGCCGACGTCGTGGAGGTCGCCCCGGCCTACGACCACGCGGAGATCACCTCGATCGCCGCGTCCCACGTGGCGTACGACCTGGTCAGCCTGATGGCGCTGACCGAGGAGGAGACGGGATGAGCGGGTCCATCACCGAGATCGAGACCTACGGCGTCGAGCGCATCCCCGACGCCGACCGCACCGCCCGCCCCCTCGACCTGTTCAGGGTGGCCTTCGGCGGCGCGAACACGTTCGCCACCTGCGTGCTCGGCGCCTTCCCCATCCTGTTCGGGCTGTCGTTCTGGCAAGGGCTGGCCGCGACCGTGCTGGGGCTGGTCGTGGGCGCGCTGATCCTGGCGCCGCTGTCGCTGTTCGGCCCGCTGAACGGCACCAACAACGCCGTCTCCTCATCGGCGCACCTCGGCGTGCACGGCCGGGTGGTGGGCTCGTTCCTGTCGCTGCTGACGGCGATCGCGTTCTTCTCCATCTCGGTGTGGTCGTCGGGCGACGCGCTGGTGGGCGGCGCGCACCGGTTGATGGGGCTGCCGGACACCGACCTGTCGTACGCGGTCGCGTACGCCGTCTTCGCCGTCCTGGTGCTCGTGGTCTGCGTGTACGGCTTCCGCTTCATGCTGTTCGTCAACAAGATCGCGGTGGCGGCGGCGTCGGCGCTGTTCGTGCTGGGCGTGTTCGCCTTCGCCGGCGACTTCGACCCGTCGTACGCCGGCGCGATCAAGCCGGGCGACCCGCTGTTCTGGCCGTCGTTCATCGGCGCGGCGCTGATCGTGCTGTCGAACCCGGTCTCGTTCGGCGCGTTCCTGGGCGACTGGTCGCGCTACATCCCGGCGAGCACCCCGCGCCGCAGGGTGATGGCGGCGGCGTTCCTGTCGCAGATCGCCACGATCCTGCCGTTCCTGTTCGGCCTGACCACGGCGTCGATCATCGCGACCAAGGCGGCCGAGTACGTGGACCCGGCGGCCCCGAACTACGTGGGCGGCCTGCTGGCGATCTCGCCCGGCTGGTATTTCGTCCCGGTCTGCCTCATCGCGCTGATCGGCGGCATGTCCACCGGCACGACCTCCCTCTACGGCACCGGCCTCGACTTCTCCAGCGTCTTCCCGCGCTTCTCCAGGGTGCGGGCGACGGTGTTCATCGGCACGCTGTCGATCCTGTTCATCTTCGTCGGCAGGTTCGCGGCGAACCTCACGCAGAGCATCTCCACGTTCGCCACACTGATCATCACGTGTACCGCACCCTGGATGGTGATCATGATGATCGGCTACGTGACGCGGCGCGGCTGGTACGACGCGGAGGCGCTGCAGGTGTTCAACCGGCGCCAGCACGGCGGCCGCTACTGGTTCACGCACGGCTGGAACTGGCGCGGCATGAGCGCGTGGCTGGTCTCGGCCGGGGCGGCGCTGGCGTTCGTGAACCTGCCCGGCCAGTTCGTCGGCCCGCTGGGCGACCTGGCGGGCGGCGTGGACGTGTCGCTGCCGCTGGGTCTGGCGGTGGCGGCGCTGCTCTACCTGGCGCTGCTGACCGCCTTCCCCGAGCCGCGCGAAGTCTACGGCCCGCAGGGGCCGCGCCTGGTCAGAGCGGCGGACACGCCGGTGCTGCCCATCACCGCGGCCACCGAGCCGGTGGCCTGATGGCGATCGTCGATCTGTCGGTGCCGGTCGAGACCGGGATGCCCGTCTACCCTGGCGATCCCGAGGTCTCGACCGGCCCGGCGCTCACCGTGGCCCGCGACGGCGTCAACGTCCTGGGCCTGCATCTCGGCTCCCACTCCGGCACCCACGTGGACGCGCCACGGCACATCGACGACGCGCTGCCGGCGCTGGACGAGCTGCCGCTGGATCGGTTCTGCGGGCCGGCGGTCGTGGTGGACGCGCGCGGGCTGCCGCCGCGGGCGCCGATCGGGCCTGAGCCGTTCCAGGACGTCGAGCCCGGCGTGATCGTGCTGGTCGCCACCGGCTGGTCGCGGTGGTGGGGGAGCGCGCGCTACACCGAGCACCCCTACCTGACGGAGGAGGCGGCGGAGCTGCTGGTCGAGCGCGGGGTGCGGACGGTGGGCATCGACGCGTTCAGCGTGGACCCGACGCCCGCCGCCGACTTCCCCGCGCATCGGGCGCTGCTGGGCGCGCACGCGGTCATCGCCGAGAACCTGACCGGGCTCGACCGGCTGCTCGCGGAGGCGGGCCCGATCGAGGTGTTCCTGCTGCCACTGCGGCTGCCGGGCGCGGACGGCGCACCCGTGCGGGCCGTGGCAAAAGTAGGGGCAAAAGTAGGGGCAAAAGTAGGGCCGAAAGCAGGGGCGTAAGCCGGCTAGCGGGTGCCCCAGGAGTACGTCTGCTTGCGCAGCTTGAGGTAGACGAACGACTCGGTCGCGCGGACGGAGGGGATGGCCCGGATCTTGCTGAGGATCTCCAGCAGGTGGCCGTCACCTTCGCAGACCACCTCGACGATCACGTCGAAGGAGCCCGCCGTGAGCACCACATAGTCGATCTCGTCGATGGCCGCCAGCTCGTCGGCGACCGACTCCAGGTCGCCCTCGCAGTTGACGCCGATCATGGCCTGGCGGGGGAAGCCGAGCGTGAGCGGGTCGGTGACCGCGACGATCTGCATGACCCCGGCGTCCTGCAACCGCTGGACGCGCTGCCTGACGGCCGCCTCTGACAGCCCGACCGCCTTGCCGATCGCCGCGTACGGCTTGCGTCCGTCGGCCTGGAGCTGCTCGATGATCTGCTTGGACAGGTCGTCGAGCACAACGGGCCCGGATTTGCCGTTGTTTCGGCGTACGCGCGGCGGCGTCGTCATCGAGAGGATTCCTCCTAGCGGGTCGGCGTTACGGGGGCGTTCCCGCTGGGTTGCCGTCCTGGTGCGACATGTTGTCAGTTCCTGGCGGTCTGTCAAGCGAATTCGTAGCAATTTGATATCTTCACCACGAAATCCCTTGTCCAGCTGCACCTGCTCTGTCAGAGTCGCGGCATCTCAGCCACCTGTCCAGGAGGGCGAATGACAACCCGTCTGCAGAACTTCATCAACGGTGAGTTCGTGGACGCCAAGAGCGGCCGGTTCTCCGACATCATCGACCCCTGCACGGGTGAGGCGTACGTCCAGGCGCCCGTCTCCGGGCAGGAGGACGTCGACGCCGCTTACGCCGCCGCGGCCGCCGCCTTCGAGTCGTGGGGCCGTACCACCCCGGGCGAGCGGGCCGGGCTGCTGCTGAAGGTCGCCGACGCGATCGAGGCGCGGGCCGACGAGATCAACGAGGACGAGTGCCGCAACACCGGCAAGCCACTGGCGCGCATGGCCGAGGACGAGACGCCGATCGCCGCCGATCACTTCCGGTTCTTCGCCGGGGCGGCCCGCACGCTCGAGGGCCCGACGGCCGGCGAGTTCCTGGCCGAGCACACCAGCGTCATCAGGCACGAGCCGATCGGCGTCGTCGGTCAGGTGACGCCGTGGAACTACCCGATGATGATGGCGGTCTGGAAGATCGCCCCCGCGCTCGCGGCGGGCAACACGATCGTGCTGAAGCCGTCCGACACCACTCCGGTCTCCACGCTCAAGCTGGCCGAGATCCTCGGTTCCGTGCTGCCGCCCGGCGTCTTCAACGTCGTCACCGGCGACAGGGAGACCGGCGCACTGGTCGTCGGCCACCCGACCGCGGCGATGGTGGCCATCACCGGCTCGGTCGGCGCGGGCATGTCGGTTGCCAAGAGCGCCGCCGACGACCTCAAGCGGGTGCACCTGGAGCTCGGCGGCAAGGCGCCGGTCGTGGTGTTCGAGGACGTCAAGGACCTCGGCAAGGCCGCCGCCGACATCGCGATGGCCGGCCTCTACAACGCGGGCCAGGACTGCACCGCGGCCTGCCGGGTGCTCGTGCAGGAGAGCGTGCACGACGAGTTCGTGGCCGCGCTCACCGAGGCCGCGGCCGCCACGGTCACCGGCGACCGCGGCGTCGAGGACGCGCTCTACGGCCCGCTCAACAACGAGAACCAGCTCGCCAGGGTGCAGGGCTTCATCGACCGGGTCCCGGCGCACGCCAAGGTGCTCACCGGCGGTCACCGCGTGGGCGAGCGCGGCTACTTCTTCGCCCCGACCGTCGTGGACGGGCTCAAGCAGGACGACGAGATGGTGCAGAACGAGGTCTTCGGCCCCGTGATCACCGTCCAGACGTTCAGCGACGAGGCCGACGCCCTGGCCAAGGCCAACGACGTCCGCTACGGGCTGAGCAGCTCGGTGTGGACCTCCGACCACGGCCGCGCCATGCGCATGTCGAACCGGCTCGACTTCGGCGTGGTCTGGGTCAACACGCACATCCCGTTCGTGTCGGAGATGCCGCACGGCGGCTTCAAGCACTCGGGGTACGGCAAGGACCTGTCGGTGTTCGGCCTGCACGACTACACCAGGGTCAAGCACGTCATGCACTACATCGGCGAATAGCAAGGAAAAATCCTGGATATGACCGGGCTGAGTGCGATTGAGCTTGAAGACGTCGTCAAGGAGTATCTCTCGCATGGCGAGGTCGTCCAGGCGGTCAAAGGCGTGACGCTGGACATCGCCGAGGGGGAGTTCTTCTCCCTCCTCGGCCCGTCCGGTTGCGGCAAGACCACGACCATGCGGATGATCGCCGGCTTCGAGGCGCCCACCAAGGGCCTGGTGAAGCTGCACGGCCAGGACGTCACGAACGTCCCGCCGAACAGGCGCGACGTCAACATGGTCTTCCAGTCCTACGCGCTCTTTCCGCACATGAGCGTCTGGGACAACGTGGCGTTCGGGCTCAGGCAGCGCAGGACGCCGCAGGAGGAGATCAGGCGGCGGGTCGGCGAGATGCTGGAGATCGTCGATCTGACCGGCCGGGAGAAGCGCATGCCGCGCGAGCTGTCCGGCGGCCAGCAGCAGCGGGTGGCGCTGGCCAGGGCGCTGGTCAACCGGCCCAGGGCGCTGCTGCTCGACGAGCCGCTCGGCGCGCTCGACCTCAAGCTGCGCCAGGCCATGCAGATCGAGCTCAAGCGCATCCAGCGCGAGGTCGGCATCACGTTCGTGTACGTCACCCACGACCAGAGCGAGGCGCTCACCATGAGCGACCGCATCGCCGTCATGAACGACGGCCTGGTCGAGCAGCTCGCCGGTCCGCGCGAGATCTACGAGCGGCCCGCGACGCCGTTCGTGGCCGGCTTCATCGGCACCTCCAACCTGCTCGCCGGCACCGCGAGGGACGGCGAGCTGAAGGTCGGCGATGGCCGGGTGCTGGTGCCGGGGCACGACGGCGAGGTGACGGTGACCGTACGGCCGGAGAAGATCACCATCGGCGCCGACGAGCCCGCGCGCGAGCGCAGCGCCGTCCGCGGCACCGTCGCCGAGGTGGTCTACCTCGGCACCTACAACAGTTACGCGGTGCGGCTCGCTGAGGGGGCCGGGGAGACCGTCATCACCGTGTTCCAGCAGAATGCCCACGACGCGACGGCGACGGCGGAGCGAGGCGACTCCGTGTGGCTGTCCTGGCAGGCGCAGCACTCGTACGTGATTGGAAGTCGATAGCACCCCATGAACCCCCTCCTCATGCGTGGAATGACGCAGCCCCGCACCCGCCGCGACGTCTTCAGGCTGGCCGGTTTCTCGGCGGCCGGACTGGCTCTGGCCGCCTGCGGCGTGCAGGGACAGAAGCAGGCGCCGCCGAAGGCGGACGCGGTGGCCGATTTCTGGGCCAAGCAGACCAAGCACGGCAAGGTCGTCTTCGCGAACTGGCCGGAGTACATGCCCGAGGACAAGGCTCCGCTGGAGCGGTTCTCGAAGGACACCGGCATCGCGTACGAGTACAAAGAGGTCATCCAGGAGAACGCCGATTTCTTCGGCAAGGCCGACCCGGTGCTGCGCGCCGGGCAGTCACTGGGCTACGACATCGTCGTCATGACCAACGGCATCCAGCTCCAGCACATGATCGAGCTGGGCTACGCGATCCCGCTCGACCACTCCAAGCTGCCGAACTTCCAGGCCAACGCCGGGCAGAAGTACAAGGAGCGGTCCTACGACCCGGGCAACAAGTACACGGTGCCGTACACGTCCGGGGTGACCGGCATCGCGTACAACACCGAGTACGTCAAAGAGGACATCACCAGCATCGAGGCGTTGTTCGACCCCAAGTACAAGGGCCGGGTCGGCATGATGAACGACGCCCAGGAGATCGGCAACTTCGGGATGATCGCGCTGGGCATCGACCCGGAGAAGTCGACCGAGGCGGACTGGCGCAAGGCGGGGGAGAAGCTCAAGGCCCAGCGCGATGCCGGAATTGTGCGGAAATATTATGATCAGTCGTATATCGACGCCGTGTCCAAGGGCGACGTCTGGGTGACCATGGCCTGGTCGGGCGACGTCTTCCAGCGCCAGCTCGCCGGCGAGCCCGTCAAGTTCGTGGTGCCCGCCGAGGGCGGCACGATCTGGACCGACAACATGCTCATCCCCAAGGGCGCCGCCAACCCGGTCGACGCGCTCATGCTGATGGACTACCTCTACCAGCCGGCCGTGGCCGCCGAGCTGGACGAGTACATCCAGTTCGTCACCCCGGTCCCGGCCGTGCAGGACCTGCTGAGGGAGAAGGCGAAGACGGCCAAGGGCGAGGACAAGAAGGCCCTGGAGGACATGATCGACAGCCCGCTCATGTTCCCCTCCGAGGCCGACTACGCCAAGCTGCGCACGTACACCACGCTCACCACCCAGCAGGAGCAGGTGTTCAACCCGATCTTCCAGTCGATCACCCAGGCCTGACCATGCGGCGGCTCACCCCCTACCTGCTGGCGCTGCCGAGCTGGCTGTGGCTGGCGATCTTCCTGGTCGTCCCCATGGTGGCGATGGCGTCGGTGTCGCTGCAAACCGGCAACGCCATCGACGGCTTCGCGATGACGTTCAGCTTCTCCAACTACGGCGACGCGCTCGGCCGCTACAGCACCCAGCTCGGCCGCTCGCTCTGGTACGGCGCCCTGGCCACCGCCGCCATGCTCGTCATCGGCTACCCGGTGGCCTACTGGATCGCGTTCAAGGCCGGCACTCGCAAGTCCGTCTACCTGTTCCTGCTCCTGCTGCCGTTCTTCGTCTCGTTCGTGCTGCGCACGATCTCGTGGAACTTCCTGCTGTCGGACAACGGCATCCTGTTCGGCACGCTGAAGGACTGGGGGCTGCTGCCCGGCGACTTCCACGTGCTGGCCACCACGTTCGCGGTGGTCGGCGGGCTGACGTACAACTTCCTGCCGTTCATGATCCTGCCGATCTACGTGGCGCTCGAACGCGTGGACCCGCGCGTGGTCGAGGCCGCCCAGGACCTGTACGCCACCCGCGCCGCCGCCTTCCGCCGGGTGGTGCTGCCGCTGTCGCTGCCCGGGGTGTTCGCCGGGGTGCTGATGACGTTCGTGCCCGCCACGGCCGACCCCATCAACGCGGCCATCCTCGGCGGCACGTCCAACACGATGATCGGCAACATCATCCAGACCGAGTACCTGACCAACCTCGACTACCCGACCGCCTCCGCGCTGTCGTTCACGCTGATGGCCGTGCTGCTGGTCGGCATCTTCGTCTACGCGCGGGCGCTCGGCACCGAGAACGTCCTCGAGGCGGCCGCGCGATGAGGGGCACCAGGGCCGGCGACCGGCTGCTGCACCTCTACACCTGGCTGATCATCATCTGGCTGTCGTCGCCGATCGCCGTGATGATCCTGTTCGGCTTCAACGACAAGCGCAGCAAGTCCAACACCAGCTGGCAGGGCTTCACGCTGCGCTGGTACGCCGAGCTGTTCGACATCTCCGACCTGACCGTGGCGCTGCGCAACTCGCTGGTGATCGCCGTGGTCAGCACCGTCATCACGGTCGTCATCGGCACCATGCTGGGCCTCGCGCTCGGCCGGCACCGCTTCCGCGCCAAAGGCGTGACGAACTTCCTCGTCTTCGCCGCCATCTCCACGCCCGAGCTGGTGATGGGCGCCTCGCTGCTGTCGTTGTTCGTCTCGGGCAACGTGCCGCGCGACTCCCTCACGATCATCGTCTCGCACGTGCTGTTCTCGCTGTCGTTCGTGGTGGTGACGGTGCGGGCGCGGGTCGTCACGCTCGACCCGGCTCTGGAGGAGGCGGCCAGGGACCTGGGCGCGACGGCCTGGGGGACGTTCCGGCAGGTCACGCTGCCGTCGATCCTGCCGGGTGTGCTGGCGGGCGCGATGCTGTCGTTCGCCCTGTCGATCGACGACTACGTGGTCACCAGCTTCGTCAACGGCTCCACCGTCACGTTCCCGCTGTGGATCGTCGGCGCGGTCAAGACCGGTATCCCGCCGCAGGTCAACGTCATGGGTACGCTGATCTTCTGCATCGGGGTGCTGATCGCGATCGCCAACGCGGTCGCGGCCCGGCGGCGCACCTGAGCTCGATCCAGTGATCACATCATGAAGAACTTGTAGGGAAGTGGGATGTGTGGATCCGCTGAAGGCGCTTGCTGACGCGGAGCGCAAGCCGTACTGGCTGGACAGCCCGGCCAGACCCGAGCCGCAGGCGCGGCTCTTCGGACACACCACCGCCGACCTGGTCGTCGTCGGCGGCGGCTTCTCGGGCCTGTGGACGGCCCTGATGGCCAAGGAACGCGACCCCTCGCTCGACGTCGTCCTGCTCGAAGGCCGCAGGATCGGCTGGGCGGCCTCCGGCCGCAACGGCGGGTTCTGCATGGCGACGCTCACCCACGGCCTGGCCAACGGCCTGGAGCGGTGGCCGGAGGAGATCGACAAGCTCGAACGCATGGGCGTCGCCAACCTCGACGAGATCGAGGTCACGCTCAGGCGCTACGGCATCGACTGCTCCTTCGAGCGCACCGGCGAGCTGCACGTCGCCACCGAGCCCTGGCAGGTCGACGCGCTCGGCGAGCACCTCGACCTGATCTCCGACCTCGGGCTCGACTACGTGCCGCTCGACCAGGGCCAGGTGCGCGCCGAGGTCGACTCGCCCACCTACCTGGGCGGGCTGTGGGAGCGCAGCGGCTGCGCCATGCTCGACCCGGCGCGGCTGGCGTGGGGGCTGCGCGAGGCCTGCCTGCGGCTCGGCGTCCGCGTCCACGAGCGCACGCCCGTACGCGCGATGGACGACGACGGCACGACGATCACCCTGCGCACGCCGCACGGCGCGGTCGCCGCCCGCCAGGTGGCGCTCGGCACCGGCGTGTTCCCGCCGCTGCTGCGCCGCCTCAAGCACTTCGTGGTGCCGGTGTACGACTACGTGCTGATGACCGAGCCGTTGACCGCCGGCCGGCTCGCCTCGGTGGGCTGGCGCAACCGGCAGGGCGTGGGCGACTCCGGCAACCAGTTCCACTACTACCGGCTGACCGACGACAACCGCATCCTGTGGGGCGGCTACGACGCCGTCTACTACAACGGCGGCCTGGTCAGGCCCGAGTACGAGCAGCGCGACGAGACGTTCGTCAAGCTCGCGGGCCACTTCTACGACACGTTCCCGCAGCTCGCCGAGGTGCGTTTCACCCATCGGTGGGGCGGCGTGATCGACACCTGCAGCCGCTTCAGCGCCTTCTACGGCCAGGCGCACGGCGGCCGGCTGGTCTACGCGGCCGGCTACACCGGCATGGGCGTCGGCGCCACCCGCTTCGGCGCGAACGTCATGCTCGACCTGCTGTCCGGCAAGCCGACCGAGCGGACCGAGCTGCGCATGGTCAAGGAGAAGCCGATCCCGTTCCCGCCCGAGCCGGTGCGGTCCGGCGTCATCCAGTTCACCCGCTGGTCGATCGCGCAGGCCGACCAGCACCAGGGCAGACGCAACCTGTGGTTGCGCGCGCTCGACCGGATGGGGCTGGGCTTCGACTCCTAGCGCCGCTCCTGGCAACGGCGTGCTGAAGGTATGGCCAGGAAACCCTGGTGTGAGGGATAGGCCCCGAGTGCCGGGCATGTTCCCGTACGACCCCCGTCGAGCTTGCGGGGGTTGGTGGCGTGCGTGCGAGATGGGTGGCCGGGCTGAGCCTGGTGCTCGTGGCCGGATGCGGGAGCGAACCCGCGCCCGTGGTGCCCGCTTCGGTGGGGCGGGTCGTCCGGCCGCCGGTCAAGGTGGCGCGCTGCCTGCTGTCGTTCTCCAACCCGCGCGGCGCGGCCCTGGCGCGCGCCCGGCTGCAGCGTGACATCGCCCGCTACCTGGCCGGCCGTCCCGGCCACATCGTCTACGGCGCGCTCGACCTGGTCACCGGCGTCCGGCTGGGCCAGGGCGAGCACCAGAACGACATGATCACCGCCAGCGGCGCGAAGGTGGACATCCTCGTCGCGCTGCTGCACCGGCGCGACGACGGGCTCGGCGAGGGCGAGCGCGACCTGGCGGAACGCATGATCAAGGAGAGCGACAACGGCGCCGCCGACGCGCTGTGGTCGCGCGTGGCCGGCTCCATGAGCGGCCTCTACCGCGAGCTCGGCATGCGGGAGACCACGCCGGGCCCCAGCCGGTTCTGGGGCGGCACCAAGACCAGCCCCGCCGACCGCATCCGGCTGATGCGGGTGCTGGTCAAGGGCGGTCGCGGGCTGACGAGGGCCGACCGGCGCACGGTGCTGGAGCTGATGGAGCAGGTGCAGCAGGACCAGGCGTGGGGCGTCAGCGCGGCGGCCAGGCCAGGCGACCGGGTGGCGCTCAAGAACGGCTGGACGCCCCGGCCGTTCATCCAGAACACGTGGGCCGTGACCAGCTACGGGCGAGTGGCGGGGCCGGGGCGCGACCTGCTGCTGTCGGTGCAGACCGACCGGCAGCCGGGGGAGGGGGCGGGCATCCAGACCATCGAGGGCGTCGCCCGGATGATCGGGGGCCGGCTCGACGGCCTGTCGCCCACGACCGTCCGGCCGTGCCCCACCAACCCCATCCTCTGACGCCGCCGGTCAGGAGTGCGCCGCCGTCAGGACCTCCTCCGGGATGACCTTCGGCACGCCGCGCAGGCCCACCAGCGCCAGCAGCGCCACCAGGGCCAGCAGGCCGGCCGTGACGTACGACGCCAGGTGCACGCCGTCGAGGAAGGCCGTCTGCGCGGCGCGTACGAGGTCGGCCGCCTGACCCGCCGGCAGGCTCTGCGCCACGGCGATCGCGCTCGCCAGCGACTCCCGCGCCGCCCCTCCCGTCACCCCGCCCGTCAAGCCGGCGGGCAGCTCCAGGTTGCTCCGGTAGGCGCTGGTCAGCACCGTGCCCAGCACCGCGATGCCGAGCGCGCCGCCCAGCTCGAACGCCGTCTCCGACACCGCGGCCGCGGCCCCCGCACGCTGCCGTGGCGCCGTCGCCAGCACGTTGTCGTTGTTGACGGTGAAGGCGAACCCGACGCCGACCCCGCCCACGATCAGCGCGGGGAGCAGCGTGAGGTAGTTCAGCTCGGTGCCGAGCGTCGTGTAGTAGAGGAACGAGCCCGCGTTCATCGCCAGGCCGAGCGCGACCACGCCGTTCCTGCCCAGCAGCGGGATCAGCCGGGCGGCCAGCACGCCGCCGACCGCGCCGCTCAGCCCGCCGGGCAGCTGCGCCAGGCCCGCCATCAGCGGCGACCAGCCCAGCACGAGCTGCAGGTACCAGGCGAACATCAGCATCATCGCCGACATCGCGAAGATCGCCAGCAGGTTCGTCAGGATCGACGCGCTGAACGCCCTGCGGGCGAAGAGCCGTACGTCGATCAGCGGCTCGGCCAGCCGCCGCTGCCGCCACCAGAACCACCCGAGCAGCACGATCCCGCCCGCCCCCGCCACCAGCACGTCCGCGTGATCGACGCCCTTGTTCGCGGCCTCCTTGAGCGCGTAGACGGCGCCGACGATGCCCGCGAACGACAGGCCCACGCTCAGCAGGTCCAGCCGGCCCGCGTGCGGGTTACGCGACTCGGGCAGCACCAGCCAGCCGCCCACCAGCACCACCGCCATGACCGGCACGTTGATCAGGAACACCGAGCCCCACCAGAAGTGATCCAGCAGCAGGCCGCCCACCACCGGGCCGATCGCGAAGCCCGCCGCGCTCATGCCACTCCAGATGCCGATCGCGGCCGTGCGCTCGCCCGGCTCGGTGAACACGTTCCTGATGATGGACAGCGTGGACGGCATGATGGTCGCGCCCGCCACGCCCAGCAGCGCCCGCGCCGCGATCAGCAGCTCGGGGGTGGGAGCGTACGCGGTCACCACGGAGGCGGCGCCGAACGCGGCCGCGCCGATCAGCAGCAGCCGCTTACGGCCGACGCGGTCGCCCAGGTTGCCCATGGTGACCAGCAGGCCCGCCAGGGCGAAGCCGTAGATGTCGCCGATCCACAGCACCTGCGTCGAGCCGGCGCCGAGGTCGGCGGCCAGGCTGGGCAGGGCCAGGTGCAGGACCGTCAGGTCGAGGGAGAGCAGCAGCGTGGCCAGGCAGGCGATGGCCAGGCAGGCCCACGGATTCTTCACGCTTGTCATGCCGCCCACTCTCGGCGTGCGCCCTGACCACCCGCCTACCGCCCGCTGACCGCCACCCGATCAGCGGGAGGTCTTCCCGTCGCCGGCCTCCCCGTCGCCGGTCTCCCCGTCGCCGGTCTCCCCGTCGCCGGCCTCTCCGCCGCCTGCCGGCTCGCCGGCCGTGTCGAGGCGGGTGAGGGCCGTTTCGATGCGCTCCCAGGTGTCTCCTGTGCTGTACCAGCTGCGGGGGCACGCCTCGCGGGCGCGTACCAGCAGGTCGCGGGCCGTGCCGAAGTCACCGTCAGCGGTGGCCGCCTCGCCGAGGCCGAGCAGCGCCCACGCCCTGATCTCCATCGAGCCCTTCATCCGCGCCAGCTCCGCCGCCTCCCGGTAGTCGGCCCGCGCGCCTTCGAGGTCGTCCAAATACGCGAGCGCGTCGCCGCGCCGGCACAGCGCCTCCCCGATCTCCGTGTACGCCCGCAGCTCCCGCGCCACCTCCAGCGCCTCGTCGGCCAGCGCCAGCGCACCCCGGTGGTCGGCCTGCGACTGCCGCAGGTTCCCGAGCCCCGACAGCACCAGCACGATGCCCCACCGCTCCCCGATCCTCCTGAACGCGGCCAGGCTGCGTTCGAACTCGGCCACCGCCTCGTCCGTGCGGCCGAGGACCTGCAGCAGGAACGCCCGGCCGGTGTAGGCCAGCGACTGCTGCCAGGGCGGGAGCCGGTCCCCGTAGCGGCCGAGCAGGTCGTACGTCATGGCGAAGTCCGACGGCGGGCCCGTGAACATCGACAGCAGCATCATCAGGAACTCCACCCGCTTCGGCAGCCACTCGATCGGCAGCAGCGCCTGCACTTCGCTCAGCTGCGAGCGCAGCTCCTCGTCCGATCTGCCGTTCCAGGCCGAGACGAGCACGCACATCGCGAACTCCTCGTCCATGCCGGGCAGGCGTCTCTCACCCAGCGCCGACAGCAGCCCGTCGGCCAGGTGGGAGCTGGCCGAGCGGTGGCCGCGCATCCACCAGTAGCAGGCGCTGTGGGCCAGCAGCCGGAACCCCAGCTCCAGATGCCCCGCCTCGGTGGCCCAGCGCACGGCCGCGTCGAGGTCGTCGCTCTCCTCGTCCACCCTGGCCAGCCAGACGAGCTGCTCGGACGTGCGCAGCAGCGGGTCGGTCGCGAGCATGAAGTCCAGGTAGTGGCGGGCGTGGGCGTGGCGGATCTCCTCGGCCTCGCCCGACTCCTCCAGCCGTTCGAGGCAGAACGCCCTGATGGTGGCGAGCATCCTGAAGCGGCCGTCCACGTACTCGACCAGCGACTTCTCCGTCAGCGAGAACAGCACGTCCTCCGGCAGCCCGCACACCCGCTCGGCCGCCTCCGGCCGCGCGCCGCCCGCGAACACGCTCAGCCGCCTGGCCATCAGCCGCTCGTCCTCGGTCAGCAGGTCCCAGCTCCAGGCGACCACCGCGCGCAACGTCTGGTGGCGGGGCAGCGCCGTACGGCTGCCGCGGGTCAGCAGCCGGAACCGGTCGTCGAGCCGGGCCGCGACCTCGGCCACCGGGAGGGTGCGCAGCCTGGCCGCGGCCAGCTCGATCGCCAGGGGCAGGCCGTCGAGGGCGTGGCAGATCCGTACGACGTGGGCCCGGTTGTCCTCGTCCACCGCGAACCCCGGACGGACCGCCGCCGCCCGGTCGGTGAACAGCCTGACCGCCGGGTAGCCGAGCGGGTCGTCCGCCTCGGGCGGGGGCAGCCGCAGCGGCGTCACCGGCAGGACCGACTCGCCCGTGATGCCCAGCGCCTCGCGGCTGGTCGCCAGCACGCGCAGGCGGGGGCAGGCGGCCAGCAGGTGGTCGGTCAGTTCGGCCGTCTCCGTCACCAGGTGCTCGCAGTTGTCCAGGATCAGCAGCAGCTCCCGGTCGGCCAGGGCGGCCACCAGCCTGTCCACGGGATCGACGCGGGAGCGCTCGTGGCCGTGCAGCAGGGCGTCGCGGATGTCCAGCGCCGCCAGCACCGCCTGGGGCACGCCGCCGGAGACGGGCGCGAGCGGCACGAAGTACACCTCGCCAGGCTCCCTGGCCGCCGCCTCCATCGCCAGCCGCGTCTTCCCCGCCCCACCGGCCCCGATGAGGGAGACCAACCGCCCGTCCCGCAGGCTCGCCCCCACCCGATCGAGCTCTTCAGCCCTGCCGACGAAACTGGTCAGCTGACTCCGCAACCCCACCCGCATCGGCCCGGCGGGGTCGGTGCGGGGGTGGGTGGGTGAGACGGCGGGGGTGGGCGGGGATGAGGGGGCGCGGGGTGTGAGTGAGGGGTCGGCGCGGAGGACGGCCAGGTGGGCGGCGGTCAGGTCGGGGCCGGGGTCGATGCCCAGCTCCTCGTCGAGCAGTTTCCTGGCCTCCTCGTAGACGGTCAGGGCCTCGGCCTGACGGCCGCTGCCGTACAGGGCGCGCATGAGCTGGGCGCGCAGCCGTTCGCGCAGCGGGTGGGCGGCGGTGAGGCGGGTCAGCTCGGCCACCAGCTCCCGGTGCCGTCCGAGCGCGAGGTCGGCCTGGACGCGGTCCTCGGTGGCGGCCAGGCGCAGCTCCTCCAGAGCGGCAGCGGCGGCCTCGGCGTGCGGGGCGTCGGCGAGCGGCGCGCCGTGCCACAGGTCGAGCCCGGCGCGCAGCAGCGCCGCGGCCCGCTCGGGGTCGCCGCCGGCCAGCGCCTGCCGCCCGTCGCGGATGAGCAGCTCGAAGCGGCGGGCGTCGACGTCCTCGGGGTCGGCGACCAGCCGGTAGCCGGCCGGGTGGAACTCGACGCGGTCGCGGCCCAGCGCCCGCCGCAGCCGGGAGACCTGGGACTGCAGCGCGTTGGCCACGCCCTCGGGAGGGCGGGCGCCGTACATGCCGTCCACCAGATGCCCGGCGGTGACGATGCGGCCCGCGTCGAGGGCGAGCAGGGTCAGCAGGGCGCGTACGCGGGGCCCGCCCAGCTCCACCGGCTCGCCGTCCGCCTGCCACGCGGTGGTGGGTCCGAGGATCTGGAAGCGCATACCTCCGATTATCCCGGCAGCCGGGCCACTATTTCCTGGTACGTCGGGATCGGTGGCGCCGGCTCCCCTCGGACGCCGAGCGCGGTCGCCACGGCCGCCCCCAGCGCGGCCCGGTAGAGCAGCGACCCGGTGCTCACCCTGGCCACGCCGGCCTCGGCCAGCCGCGCGAGGGAAGGACCACTCGGCTGGTAGAGGACGTTGACCGGCAGCGGCGTGGCCGCCACCACCTCGGCGATCGCGCCGGGGTCGCTCAGTCCCGGCACGAAGATCCCGTCGGCGTGCCCGTACGCGCGGACCCGTTCAAGGGTGTCGCCGGTCCCCAGCCAGCACGTGTCCGTACGGGCGTTGACGAACACCCCGTGGCCCTTGGCGGCCTCGATGACGCGCTGGTGCAGCTCGATCGGGCGCAGGGTGCCGTCGGGCCTGCCGTCCTCCAGGTTGACGCCCGCGACGCCGAGCGCGGCGAGGCAGGACACCAGGTCGGCCACCTCGGAGGGGTCGTCGCTGAACCCGCCCTCGATGTCCACGGTCACCAGGACGCCGAGTCCGCTGATCGTCTCGGCCAGCTCGATCGTCTCGGCCTTGGTGGCGCCGGCCGCGTCCGGTCTGCCGTGAACGGCGGAGACGCCCAGGCTCGTCGTCCCAATCGCGGGGAAACCGTGGGCGGCCAGGAGCGCGGCGGAGCCGTAGTCCCAGGCGTTGGGCAGCAGGAGGGGGTCGCCGGGCCGGTGCAGGTCATGGAAGTTCACGGGACCAGCCCTTCCAGGACACCGGCGGCCAGCGCGAGCGCATGGGCAGGCCCAGGACAGGGCCGCACGCCGTAGCCGAAGGTCAGGTGCGGGGAGCTCCCGCCGTGCGGCGAGTCCTCGGGGTGCGGGGAGTGCCGGCGGTGGAGGTCGAAGCGGCCGGGGTCGGGGAACACCGACGGGTCGCGGTTGGCGGAGACCAGGTCGATCGTCACCTCGTCCCCGGTCAGCGTGTCCACCCGGCGGGTCACCGTCAGCGGCGGATCGTGCCTGAGCGTCTCGCGCAGCAGCGCGTCCACGTCCTGGCCGGGCGTGCGGTGGCGCAGGGCGTGCTCGATGAGGGTCTCGGTGGCGGTGTGGGCCTGGAGAAGCAGGGTGATCTCCGGGATGCCGGCAGAGGCGAGCAGCTTGGCGACGGCGGTGTCAGCGGCAGGGCCACCCGAGCCCGACAGGTAGCCGGCCGCGGCGTCGGCCACGGGGGAGGCGTCCTCGACACCGAGCGCGGCCCCGAGCACCGTCGTGGGCACCCCGCGCCAGTCGCCGCCGCGCCTCCGGGTCAGGTCACGGGCATCGGCGCGCAGCCCGGCCGGGTCGATGCCGTCGAGCAGCGCGACCAGGTCGAGGCGGCGCTCGTCGTGCGTCGTGCCGGTGCTGAACCGCGACACCCGGGCGCGCAGCCAGGCCAGCGTCCCCTCGGGGGCGTCCTGGGCGACGGGCGGCGGCACGTACCGGGGGTCGGCGAGCACCGCCGAAGCGTCGGCATGGCGTGTGATGAGCATGGGTCCACGCTAGGGCGGCGTTCCTTCGGCCCCCGTCGAAGTGTGGCCGTCACGCGGCCAGCCGCTCCTGCTCGCCGGGCCGCTCGGGGTGCCCGGGCGGCGGGCCGGTCAGCGAGCCGGTGATCGGGCCCGTGTCCGTGCTCGCGGGGTCGTGAGCGGTCCTGACGGCGGGCCGGCCGGTCGCGACGGCCAGCGCCATGGCGACGAGCAGCCCCATCTCGGCCAGCACCACGGCCCGCTCCAGCAGCCCGTAGTAGGCCGCGCCTCCGATGAGCGGCGAGGTGAACGAGGCGGGATGCGCGGCCAGGTAGACCGCCAGCGACACCCCGGAGGCCATGGCCATCGCGCGTACGGCGTTCCAGCGCGGCGCGCCACCCCGGCCCCTGGCCAGGGTCCAGCCCGCGACCGGCAGGGAGGTGAAGACGACGGCCGCCGACCAGCGGTGGATCTCGCCGGACAGCGAGCCCACCTGGGAGGTGCCCGGGTCGGTCGGGAAGATCGCGCTCATCATCAGCCCGGCCGCGCCGGCCAGCAGCAGGACCCGGGTCGCCGCGGTCCGCGCCGGGTCGGAGGCGGCCAGCCCGTACGCGAGACTCAGGCACGCTCCCGCGAGTGCCAGCATCCCGACCAGCACGGGCAGCAGCCCGCCGGAGACCAGCGCGTAGTCGCTGAGCAGCACCTGCGAGGGCAGCGCCACCTGCGCGTAGGCCAGCGCGCCCGCCGATGCCACGGTGAGCAGCACGGTGCTCCAGAAGATCTGCTTCAGCGTCATCGGCCGACCTCGTCGTAGATGCGCTCGAACCTGGCGAGCGACGTCTGGTCGTCGTGCGTGAGCGCCAGCTCCCTGCTGGCCCGGCCCAGCTTGGCCCGCAGCTCGTCGTCCACCAGGATCGTGGTCAGGTGCCTGGCCAGCGCGACGACATCGCCGGGCTCGTAGAGGTAGCCGTTGGAGTCGACCAGGTGCGGCAGCGCCATCGCGTCGGCGGCGACGACGGGCAGCCCCGAGGCCATGGCCTCCAGCGTCGCGATGCTCTGCAGCTCGGCGATGCCCGGCATGCCGAACACGTCGGCGGCGGCGAACGCCTGCGGCATCGACTCGTCGGGCACGAACCCGAGGAAGAAGACCCTGTCCTGCACGCCGATGCGCTTGGCGAGGCGTTCGAGCACCTCCCGCTGGTTGCCCTTGCCGACGAACGCGAGCTGGGCGTCGGTGTCGTTGAGCACCAGCGGGAGGGCGCGTACCAGCTCGTCGAGGTGCTTCTCCTCGTCGAGGCGGCCGACGAACAGCACGGTGGGCCGGTCGGGCAGGTCGAAGGACCTGCGGGCCCACGACTTGGGCTCGGGCCGCGGGTGGAACCTGGTCAGGTCGATGCCGCAGGAGACCGGCTCGACCTCCCTGCGGAAGCCCTGGTCGGCGAGGAGCTTGGCGGCCAGCGGGGTGGGCGTGGTGATGTGGTCGGCCCGCTTGAAGATCCGGCTGAAGTCGCGCCAGGCGAGCCTGCCCGCCTGCTCGCGCAGCCGCGCGGGGATGTGGGCGAACTGGAACAGGTTGTCGGGCATGAAGTGGTTGGTGGCGACGATCGGCACCCCGGCGCGGCGGGCGGCGGCGATGGCGGCCCTGCCGACCACGAAGTGGCCCTGGGTGTGCAGCACGTCGGGCTTGATGTCGGCGACCAGCCGGTCGAGCCTGGTCGGCACGGTCACCCGCATGGTCGGGTGGACCAGGATCGGCGCCGAGCGCAATCGGTGCACAACCACGCCGTCCTCGACGTCGGCGCCGGCTCGCCCGGTCTCCGACTGGCAGATCACGTGCACCTCGTTGCCCCGCGCGGCCAGTCCGGTGGCCAGGCGGTGGGTGAAGTAGGCGGCGCCGTTGACGTCCGGCGGGTAGGTGTCGGTCGAGATCAGCACGCGGCGCGGCCGCTCGGGGGCGGGGCCGAGGTCGGGGACGCGGGGGACGCTGTGCAGAGGCATGGCCATGTGAGATGACTCCGTTTTCACCGGTTGCGGGGGGACAGCGGGGGCAGATTCGTGCAGGGACATCAGCGGGTCTCCAGCGGGCTCGTTCTGGCCAGGGCCACGGTGCCCGCGGCGGTCAGCAGCGCCGCCACGACGGGCAGCACTCCGGTCGGCACCGGCTCGCCGAGCAGCAGCGCGCCGAACGCGACCGCGGTCAGCGGGTCGGCGATCTGCAGGGCGGCGAAGGAGACGCCGAAGTGCCCGACGGCGTAGGCACGCTGCAGCATCACGAGCGCCAGCAGGGCGGGGACCGGCAGCGCCAGCAGGTACAGCCAGTTCCATTCGCCGTCCACCAGGACGCGCATGAGCGTCGCGGTGGCGCCGTACAGGACGCCTGAGCTGGTGGCGAGCAGGGCCGCGCGGCCGGCGGGCGAGGCGACCTTCGAGGCGGCCCACAGCAGGACCGCCGCGACGCCGGCCACGCCGAGCAGCGTCAGCACGCCGTCGGGGTCGAGGTGGGTGGGGCCGTCGGACTCCGGCACCAGCAGCACCAGCCCGATCAGCCCGGCCGCGACCACGCCCGCCGCCGCCAGCTCCTTGCGCTCCGGCTTGCGGTTGTGCAGCGTGGCGGCGAGGGGCAGCGCGAACAGCAGGCTGGCCACGCCCATCGGCTGGACGACGGTCAGCGGGCCGAGCCCGAGTGCGACGATGTGCAGGCCACCACCGGCGAGGATGGACGCGCCGCCGATCAGCCAGCGCGGCCTGCGCAGCAGGACGAGCAGCCCAGGCTTGGCGGTGCCGACCGCCTCGAACTGCTGCAGGGCGGCTCCGAGCGCGAAGAACAGCGAACCGACCAGGGCGATCACCGCGGCCAGCACAGTCATTGCGCACTCCTTTCCAACGGATGGTGACCTGGCAGGGTCAAAGGGATGTGTCCACCGGAAGGCGGTCAGCGGAAGCCTTGGTGGCGCGCCGCTTCCTGACCCAGCGCACGACCTCGACCGCGACGGTGATGGACACCGCGATGCCGAGGCCGAGCAGCAGGCCCTTGATGGGGTCGTTCTCGAACGCCATCCCGCCGAAGAAGCCGATCAGCCCGGAGTACAGGCCCCACGAGCCCGCCGCGATCGCGTCGAAGAAGGTGAACGAGCGCAGCGGATGCCGTACGGCGCCCATGGTCAGCGTGGTCGCGGTACGCCCGCCCGGGATGTACCTGGCGACGACCAGGACCAGCCCGCCGCGCTCCGCCAGGGCGTTGCGCGCCCAGACGAACGCCTTCTTCTCCCGCAGCCGCCCCCCTGACCGGTGGCCGATCAGGTAGGAGATGTGGTCGCCGGCGAACGCGCCCAGGGCGGCGACCACGATGACCAGGGCCAGGTTGGTCTGGCCCGAGGCGGCGAAGACCGCCGCGGTGATCACGGACGTCTCGGCCGGCACGATCGGGAAGAACCCGTCGAGCAGCGCGAGCCCGAACAGCGCGACATACAGCCACGGCGACGACATCACCTGCTCGACCAGGTCGAGGATGGCGTGCGACATGAGCGTGTACTCCGATCGTTAGGGGCACCACACAGCCTGTCTGTGCGGGGGTCTCCGGGGTATCGGGGATGCCCCGGGTCGAACGCGGCCCTTTCCCGGAGGCGGGTCAGGGCCGTCACCCCTGGAAGATAGAAACTCCGCAGGTCACGGCACATCGGACGTAAGGCATGCCCCACCCCCTACTTTCGTCGGGGGAGGGCGCCGGACCTCCGGATGACACCATCGATCAAACCGGTTTCGCGCGCCGGAATCAGGAGTGGAGGTAGGCGCTTTCCCGGTAGGGCTAGCACTACCGTCGCGGTGGACGGCTCCCCACCCTTACTTTCGTCAGGCGCCTCACCTGGCCTTCGGGGGTCTCCCGTACCGTCCGGCAGCGGATAACGTCGGCGGGCGTGAGGTACCTTCGCCAGCTCCGCCGCGCGAACCGCCGCCAGGTGGTCTACGACCTGCTGTTGTGGATCGGGCTCTGCGTGTTCATCGCCGCGATGGGGGCCGACCCGTTCCGCGACCCCGCCGGGTTCGCCCTGATGACCCTGCCCCGCTGGGGCCTGGCCACGGCGGCGGTGCTGGTCGGCCGCCGCTGGCCGCTGGCCGCGCTGATGTTGCTGCTGCCGCTCGGGCCGTGGAAGTTCAGCGAGGGGTTCGCGACGGTGGACCTGACGTGGCTGCTGCCCCGGCACGACGTCAAGATCCTCCCGCTGCTGCCCACGTCGCCGTTCATCATCTGGTACGCGTACCTGACCGGCCGCCGGGCGACCCGTACGGCGCCCGCGCTCATGGCGTTCTGCCTGATCACGCTGGTCGGCGTGGCCGTGGTCGTGGTGATGGGCGGCGACCTCGCGCTGTGGGTGTCGATGGTCACCGCGCTGATCGGCACCTACCTGGTCCCCTACCTGCTCGGCGTGCTGCGCGGCAGGCTGCTGCACCAGCGGGCGCAGACCAGGCTGTCGGTCGAGGCACAGGCGAGGCTCCGGGAGCGGGCGCGGATCGCGCGGGACATGCACGACTCGCTCGGCCACGACCTGGCGCTGATCGCGGTCAGGGCGGGCGGGCTTGAGCTGGCTCCCGGGCTGGCGCCCGCCCAGGTCAAGGCGGCCGGTGAGCTGCGCGAGGCGGCGTCCGACGCCACCGAGCGGCTCAGGCAGATCATCGGGCTGCTCCGGGACGACGCCGAGGCGGCGCCCCTGGCGCCCCTGGAGAAGCCGGCGGAGGAGCCGGTGGAGGAGCTGGTGCCCGACCTGGTCCGCAGGGCGGCGGCCTCCGGCATGGCGATCACCCTCGACCTGGCCGGCGGCCCGATGCCGGAGCTGGCCGCCGCCGTGGTGCAGGAGGGGCTCACCAACGCGGCCAAGCACGCGCCGGGCGCCGAGGTCGCGGTGTCGGTCTCGCCGCATCTCGTACGCGTGCGCAACGGGCCGCCGCGCAGCAGGCCCACGGCCCGCAGGGGCGGGCTGGGGCTGACGAGCCTGCGCGAGCGCGTACGGGCGGAAGGCGGCACGCTGACCGCGCGGCCCCTGGGCGGCGGCTTCGAGCTCGCCGTCACCCTCCCCCGCGAGGGGGAGGAGGATCCCCGAGGCTCGGGAGGAGCCAGGGAGCTCGCCGCGCCACGCTCGGAGCATGACCGAAGCACCTAGGCCCGGCATCGGCCGCGTCACCGCCGCGATCGTGGCGGTCGCCGCCATGCTGCCCTATCTCACGCTGAAGATCCTCTGGCTGGCCGGCCACTACGTCGGCGTCGGCGCCCCCGATCTGATGGCGGACCCGGCGATGGTCGGGATGAACGCGATGACGTTCGGCATGGACGCCGTCGGCCTGGTGCTGGCGCTGGCCTTCACCATGCGCTGGGGGCTGCGCCTGCCGGCCTGGCTGGTGCTGCTGCCGCTGTGGGTCGGGTCTGGCCTGCTGTCGGTGGTGATCGTCAGCGCGCCGGTGGTGCTGGTCGCGTCCGGGCTGGACGCGCTCGACGGCGGCCCCATCGAGCCGTGGGTGTACGCGATGGTCTACGGCGGGTTCATCGGGCAGGGCGTGGGGCTGATGGCCGCGTTCGCGCTCTATGCCCGCGACCGCTGGCCTGCTGTCTTCACCACCCGGCTCTCGCACCCCTTCCCCAGCCTCACCAGGCCGTTGCAGCGGGTGATCGCGTGGGCCGCGCTGCCGGTGGCGGTGCTGCTCGGCGGCGTCATGCTGACGCGGGTGATCGGGGCGCAGCCGTACCTCGCGGTGCAGAACCTGCTGCGCGGGACGCTGGCGATCGCGGGGGCGCTCGCGCTGGTGGCGCTCGTGCGCGGGCGGGGGCCCGGACGTGGGCCCGGACGGGGAGCCGGACGGGGGCGCGGCCCGTTCTGGCGTCCTGCGGTGCTGGTCTGGCTGGGCTCGGGCACGCTGTTCGCCTGGGGGCTCTACACGATGGTGGTCGCGGCGGCGGCCGGGCCGCTCAGCGCGGCGGAGGGCGGCGTGGAGGAGTTCGTGGCGCTGTTCGGCATGCTGACCGGGCTGGTCATGGGCCTGTGCGCGGCGTTTCTGCTGGTCGAACGGTCAAGTGTGGGCTCAGGTGTGGGCGACGTGCAGGCGGTGCAGCAGCCGCTTGAAGGCGATGATCGAGAACGTGATCGCGGTGCCGCTGATCAGCGCCACCGCTGACGTGCGCAGCAGCATGAACCCGGCGAGCGTGCCGGCCAGCGACTCGTAGACGGCGAGGAAGATGCTCAACGTCGAGTTCATCAGCAGCACGAACGCCCACAGCAGGGTGATCCTGGCGAAGAACCTTCGCACGCGCTCGTGCTTGAGCACCGCCGATGGCAGGTGGATGTAGTCGAGCGTCAGCTTCTCCACCAGCGGCTTGTTGAGCCGCACGGAGGCGAGGAAGGCGATGCTGATGCAGATCGTGCCCATCTCGGGCTGGATGAAGAACCACATCCAGGTGCCGGTCCAGAACGCCACGATCGCGCGTACGGTGATCGCGAACGCGGCCAGGAACATCGTCGCGGGCACCTTGATCCGCCTGATCAGCCGCCAGATCACCCCCAGGTAGACCCAGGCGACGGTCAGGGCGAGCGCCCACCTGAAGTCGAGGACCACCATGGCCAGGTAGAACACGGCGAGGGGCGCCACGACGGCCTCGAGCAGCCGGGGAGCCGCCTGCCGGGCGAGCGCGGTGAGGCGTGGAAGGGTGACCGGTGGATGGTTCAAGGCTGCTCCGCAGATAGGCCGACGATCAGCGACTACCCGGGCTTCGGGGGACCAGGCTTTCCCGATGGATCGCTCGCTGTCACCAGAGCGTCATCGGCCGCCGTCCCCGGGAAGCACGCCGGTGGCTTACCGTACCTGAGGAGTGGTGGTGCGACTGCCTCTTTTGACGCGTTCGATCTGTCTCCACGAAAACAGCCGCGCCTTGAGCCGGGCTTTCAGCCGAGTGACGCGGTGGCCAGCTTCGCCCCGAATCCCAGGAAGACGACCCCGACGCCCGAGGCCAGGCCCGCGCCGAGCCGCCTGCGGCGGCGGAACTGCGCGGCCAGGAACGTGCCGCCGAAGATCAGCGCGGTCAGGTAGAGGAAGCTGAAGAGCTGGATGACCGCGCCGAGGATGACGAACGTCAGCGCCGGGCTGGCGTAGCCGGGGTCCACGAACTGCACGAAGAACGAGACGAAGAACAGGATCGCCTTCGGGTTGAGCAGGCTGATCGTCAGCGCCTTGCGGAACGGGCGGCTCTCGGCCCTGGCCGGCGCGGTGACGGGCTGCTCCGACACCTCGGGGGCGGCGCGCCACGACTTCCACGCGCCGCGGATCATCTGCAGGCCGATCCAGGCGAGGTAGAGGGCGCCCGCGTACTTGACGACGGCGAACAGCGCCGGGTGGGAGCGCAGCAGCGAGGCGGCGCCGGCGGCGCTGAGGAACATCAGCACGGTGTCGCCCGCGAAGACGCCGCACGCGGCCCGGTAGCCCGCCCGTACGCCGTGCGTGGCCGCGTGGCTGAGCACGAACAGGGAGTTGGGCCCGGGCAACAGGATGATCAGGAAGGCGCCGATGGCGTAGGCCCAGAAATCCGTGATGCCGAAGAACATGCTGCTTGCTCCTGGGGACGAACCGCTGACATCACACGATATCCGGCGGTCCGATGACTTTCCCGCCCCGCCCGGGTCCATCCATGTGACGGAAGGGAGCACGACATGGACTTCGGAATCGGCCTGCCCATCACGGGACCTGAGGCGAGCCCTGAGCGGATCGCCGACGTCGCGCAGCGTGCCGAGCGCGCGGGACTCGGCGCGGTGTGGGCGTACGAGCGGCTGCTGCGGCCGGCGGAGCCGTACATGCTGGGGCTGAACCAGGTGGTGCCGCTGCCCGAGGAGAGCGCCATCGTGTACGACCCCCTGGAGACGCTCGCCTACCTCGCGGCCACCACCAGCACGATCCGCCTGGGCACCAGCGTCATCGACGCCCTCTACCACCCGCCGGTGGTGCTGGCCAAGCGCCTCGCGACGCTCGACCGGCTGAGCGGCGGCCGCCTGTGGATCGGCCTCGGCCAGGGCTGGATGGCGCAGGAATTCGAGGCGGCGGGAGTGCCCGTCTCGCGGCGCGGGGCCGGGTTCGCCGAGCACGTGGCGGCCATGCGCGCGTGCTGGGGCCCCGACCCGGTGAGCTTCTCCGGCCGCTTCTACACGATCCCCGAGTCGCAGGTCGGGCCGAAGCCGGCCGGGCTGACCCTGCTCGCGGGGGCGGCGGCACCGGCGGCGGTCGAGCGGGCGGCCGCGCTCGGGATGGGGCTGAGCGCCGTGGTGTTCGACTGGGACGCGCTGGGCCAGTGCGTGGAGACGTACCGGAAGGCCGGCGGGGCGGGGCCGTTCGTCATCCAGGTGAACGGCGTGATCGGCGACCGGCCGCTGGACGAGCGCATGCCGCTGACCGGCTCGGCCGAGCAGGTGGCCGAGGACCTCGCGCGGGCCAGGGAACTGGGCGCCGACCACGTCTACTGGCAGCCGATCGGCTTCGACGCCGACGGCCTGGTGGAGCGCATCGCGGGGCTGGCCGCAGGCTGACGGAATTTGGGCCTTCTCCGCGGCGGTCAACGTCTTCACTCTCAGTTCAGGCGCCGGTCAACCCCGACCCCGAGCGCCCGAGGAGGACGAGGTGAGACACCGATTAGTCATCCTGCTTGCCGCCCTCAGCCTGATCAGCCTGACCGGCATGACAGGCGCGGGGGCCACCGCCGAGCCGCCGCCGAACAAGCAGTATCGGGTGGCGGGCCCGGCGGACGCGCGGCAGCGCAGCGCGGTGGCGGCGACCGGAGCCGCCATCGAGGAGGTGGACCCGGACTCGGTGCTGGTCACGGCGACGGAGTCCGAGGTGTCGGCCATCAGGCGGCTCGGCTATCGGGTGACGGAGGTGCCGCGACCGGCGCCGCCGTCATCGGTGGGCGCTCTGGACTTCCCGCCGGCGGACTCGGCCTACCACAACTACGCCGAGATGACCGCGGAGATCAACGCGCTGGTGGCGGCCCGGCCCGACATCGTCAGCCAGACGACGTACGGCACGTCGTACGAGGGCAGGCCGCTGCGCCTGGTCAAGATCAGCGACAACGTGGGCGCCGACGAGAACGAGCCCGAGGTGCTGTTCACCGCGCACCAGCACGCCCGCGAGCACCTGACGGTCGAGATGGCGCTCTACATCATGCACCTGCTGGCCGACAACTACGGCAGCGACGCCCGGATCACGAACCTGGTGAACACCAGGGAGATCTGGATCATGCCAGACCTGAACCCGGACGGCGGCGAGTACGACATCGCCACCGGCTCCTACCGCTCCTGGCGCAAGAACCGGCAGCCGAACTCGGGCTCGTCCGCGGTCGGCACCGACCTGAACCGTAACTGGGCCTACAACTGGGGCTGCTGCGGCGGGTCGTCTGGCTCGGCGGGCAGCGAGACGTACCGGGGCGCGAGCGCGGAGTCGGCGCCCGAGGTCAGGGCGGCGGCCAACTGGGTGCGCGGCCGGGTCGTGGGCGGGGTGCAGCAGATCAAGGCGCACATCGACTGGCACACCTACAGCGAGCTGATCCTCTGGCCGTACGGCTACACCTTCAACGACACGGCGCCCGGCCTGACGCAGGACGACCGCGACGCGCACGCCACGCTGGGGCAGAACATGGCGAGCACGAACGGGTACACGCCTGAGCAGGCCAGCGACCTCTACATCACCGACGGCACGATCGACGACTGGCTGTGGGGCGTCTACAAGATCTTCAGCTTCACGTTCGAGATGTATCCGCGCGGCTCAAGCCCCGGCTTCTACCCGCCGGACGAGCAGATCGTCACGCAGACCACCCGTAACAGGGAGGCGGTGCTGCGCTTCCTGGAGTACGCGGACTGCGTCTACCGCATCATCGGCAAGGAGGCCCAGTACTGCGGCACCGGCACCCCGTCGGAGACCGTCTACATCGACACGTTCGAGACGGCGACCGGCTGGACGGTCAACCCGAACGGCACCGACACGGCCGGCACCGGGCTCTGGGAGCGGGGCGACCCGCAGGCCACCACCTCAAGCGGCGCCAAGCAGCTCGGCACCACGGTGAGCGGCACGAACGACCTGGTGACCGGCCGCCTGGCGGGCTCGTCGGCGGGCGACCACGACATCGACGGCGGCGTCACCTCGATCCAGTCACCGCCGATCACGCTGCCCTCGACGGGCGCGCTGAGCCTGTCCTTCTCGCACTACCTGGCGCACGGCTCGAACTCCTCAAGCGCCGACTACCTGCGCGTCCGCGTGGTGGGCAGTACCACGACGACCGTGCTCAACCAGCCCGGCGCGGCCTCCAACCGCAACGGCGCCTGGGCCACGGCCACGGCGAGCCTGAACGCGCACGCGGGCCAGACCGTCCGCATCCTCATCGACGCCGCCGACGCCTCAGGGGCCTCCCTGGTCGAGGCCGGCATCGACGACGTCAGGATCACCCGGCAGCCGTAGCAGCCGGTCTCTCCTCCGCCGCACGACTGGGCCGCACGGTCGGCTGACTCGTGCGGCGGAGTCGTGTTTGGGTCTTGTAAGCCTCGGGTGTCAGAGCTACGATCGCGGCAATCCTTAGGAAAGTTTCCTAAAAGTAATCTTCGTCCGGACAAGACCTGACAACCGCAGCAAGGTTACTCGCGCAGACACCCCCCAGGCCCGTGTTCACCTCCGCGGGCCGTGCCGTACGGCTTGCGTTCTCACCCCCCTGCGCAAGCCGTACGGCACGCAGAACCAGAAGGAAAGACCCGTGAGATTACGCGCGATCCTCCTGACGCTGGCCACCGCCGCACTCGGCCTCTCCGTGCTCCCCGCCGCGCCCGCGCACGCCGCGGGCCCCACCGCGACGTTCGTCAAGGTGTCGGACTGGGGCTCGGGCTTCGAGGGCAAGGTGACCGTCACCAACGACAGCACCACCGCCATGCCGAGCTGGAACGTGCAGTTCGACCTGCCGTCCGGCTTCAGCATCCCGTCCGCCTGGGACGCCGTCATGACCAGGAGCGGGCAGCACTACACCTTCACCCCGCCGAGCTGGGCGGGCCCGCTCGCCCCCGGGGCCGGCGTGAGCTTCGGCTTCAACGGCAACCCCGGCAACTTCCCCGGCATCACCGGCTGCACGCTCAACGGCGCCTCCTGCGGCGGCGGCACCACGAACCCCGGCGTCCCCGGCGCCCCGGGAACGGTCAACGCCACCGCCACGGCGAGCGCCATCACCCTGACCTGGGGCGCGTCCAGCGGCACGGTCACCGGCTACCGCGTCTACGAGGGCGGCACCGTCAAGGCCACGGCCACCGGCACCACGGCCACCATCGGCGGGCTCGGCACCTGCCAGACGCACACCTACACCGTCAAGGCGTACAACGCGCAGGGCGAGTCGCAGGGACGTGACGTCACCGCCACCACCAGCGGCTGCACCGGCGGCGGAGGCACGCTGCCCAAGCACTTCCTCACCGGCTACTGGCACAACTTCGTCAACCCCGCCGTCGAGCTCAAGCTCGGAGCCGTCCCCAGCGAGTACGACCTGATCGCCGTCGCCTTCGGCGAGGCCACCTCCACTCCAGGCCAGGTCACCTTCGCCGTGGACGGCGGCCTGGCCGCCGCGGTCGGCGGCTACACCGACGCCCAGTTCAAGGCCGACGTGCAGGCCCTGCACCAGCGCGGCAAGAAGGTCATCCTGTCGGTCGGCGGCGAGGCCGGCCGGGTGCAGGTGGCGGACTCGGCGGCCGCGACCCGCTTCGCCGACTCCGTCCACGCGATCATGCAGAGCTACGGTTTCGACGGCGTGGACATCGACCTGGAGAACGGACTCAACGCCACCTACATGGCCCAGGCGCTCAGATCGCTGCGCGCCAAGGCCGACGCCGACCTCATCATCACGATGGCCCCGCAGACCATCGACATGCAGACGACCGGGATGGAGTACTTCAAGCTCGCCCTGTCGATCAAGGACATCCTCACGGTCGTCCACACCCAGTTCTACAACTCGGGCTCCATGCTCGGCTGCGACCAGGCGCAGGCGTACGCGCAGGGCTCGGTCAACTTCATGACCGCCCTGGCCTGCATCCAGCTGGAGAACGGCCTGCGCCCCGACCAGGTGGCGCTGGGCCTGCCGGCCGGGCCCGGCGCGGCGGGCGGCGGCGTCGTCGCGCCCGCCCTCGTCAACCAGGCGCTCGACTGCCTGGCCAAGCGCAGCAACTGCGGCTCCTTCGTGCCGCCGCGCGCCTACCCCGACATCCGCGGCGCGATGACCTGGTCCATCAACTGGGACGCGAGCAACAACTGGCAGTTCTCCAAGACCGTCAAGCCCCACCTCCAGGGAATGCCATGACCTTTCGCAGCAGACTCACCGCCCTGGCGACCGGCCTCGCCCTCGTGCTGACCGGCGCCGGGCTCGCCACCCCCGCACAGGCCACGACTCAGCAGATCAGGGTGCTCGCCGCCGCCTGGGCGCCGTGGACCTCGTACGCGACCGGCGCCGTCGTCACCTACCAGGGCGTCGACTACGTGTGCCTCCAGGCGCACACCTCGCAGCCCGGCTGGGAGCCGCCGAACGTGCCCGCGCTGTGGAAGCGCGGCTCGGGCGGCGGCGGCAGCGACACCTCGGCCCCGTCGGCGCCCGGCAACCTCCGCTCGACCGGCGTCACCTCCAGCAGCGTCTCCCTGGCATGGAACGCCTCCACCGACAACGTCGGCGTCACCGGCTACAACGTCTACCGGGGCGGCACCCTGGTCACGACGGTGTCCGGCACGTCGTACACCGACACCGGCCGCGCCGCCAACACCGGCTACACCTACACCGTCCGCGCCCGCGACGCCGCCGGCAACCTGTCGGGGGCCAGCAACTCCGTGACGGCCACCACCTCCGGCGGCGGCTCCGACCCCGGACCCAACCCGGCGAAGATGGCCGGCGCCCCCTACCTCTACATGGGTTGGGGCAGCCCGCCGAACCCCGGCACGGTGATGGACGCGACCGGCGTGAAGTCGTTCACGATGGCGTTCATCCTGTCGAGCGGCGGCTGCACCCCCGCCTGGGACGGCAACAGGCCGCTCACCGGCGGCGCCGACCAGCAGGCGATCAACACGATCAAGTCGAAGGGCGGCAACGTCCAGATCTCCTTCGGCGGCTGGCAGGGCAACAAGCTCGGCCCCAACTGCTCCTCGCCGCAGGCGTACGCCAACGCAGTGCAGCAGGTCATCAACGCCGTCGGCCCGGCCGTCGTGGACTTCGACATCGAGAACACCGACGAGTTCGCCAACTACACCGTCCAGGACCGCATCCTGAACGCCCTCAAGATCGTCAAGCAGAACAACCCGAACGTCAAGATCGTCGTGACGTTCGGCACCGAGCGGACCGGCCCGAACAACCACGGCGTCCGGCTCATCAACCAGGCCAAGGCGCTCGGCGTGCCGATCGACAACTTCACGATCATGCCGTTCGACTTCGGCAGCTCCAACATCTACCAGGACACCGTCAACGCCTCCGAGGGCCTGAAGAACGCGCTCAAGAACGCCTACGGCTGGACCGACGCGCAGGCGTACGCCCACATGGGCATCTCCGGCATGAACGGCGTGTCCGACCAGCAGGAGATGACCACCACCGGCACCTGGACCCAGATCCGTGACTGGGCCAGGTCGAAGGGCCTGACCAGGCTCGCCTACTGGGCGGTCAACCGCGACCGCGGCTGCCCCGGCGGCGGCGTGGTCGCGCACTGCAGCGGCATCGCGCAGGCCGACTGGGACTTCACCAGGATCACCGCCGGCTTCTGACCAGCGACGGCCCGCCCCTGCGCGAGGGGCGGGCCGCCTCCGAGTCACCGACCGGCCCGTCCCCCCTCCGCCTCGGGGGCGGACCGCAGTGAGGACAGCATGAGATTCCGAGCACCGGCGGTCCTGCTGGCCGCCGCACTCGTCGCACTCCCCGCCACCCCCGCACACGCCGCCGACATCGCCCGCAACCCGGGCTTCGAGTCCGGCCTGACCGGCTGGACCTGCTCGGGCGCCGAGACCGTCACCGCACCCGTGCACGGCGGCGCCCGCGCGTTGCGCGCCACCCCGCAGGGCAACGACCTGGCCCGCTGTGAGCAGGCCGTCACCGTCCTGCCGAACACCGTCTACGAGCTGTCGGCCTGGGTGCAGGGCGCGTACGTCTTCCTCGGCGCGACCGGCTCCGGCGTCAGCGCCAGCACGTGGGCCTCGCCCGGCGCCGCCTGGTCCCAGCTCAGGACCTCCTTCACCACCGGCCCCGCCACCACGTCCGTCACCGTGTACGTCAACGGCTGGTACGGCCAGGGCCCCTACCTCGCCGACGACGTCCAGCTGGACGGCCCGGGCGGCGGCCCCGAGGACACCCAGGCCCCTGCCGTCCCAGGGAACGTCACCGTCGGCCACGCGACCGCGAGCAGCCTCGACGTGACCTGGTCGCCCTCATCGGACGACGTCGGCGTGACGAAATACGAGGTCTCCAGGAACGGCGTCGCCCCCACCCCCGTCACCGGCACCTCATACACGGCGACCGGCCTGACTCCGCGGACGTCGTACGCCTTCCGGGTCAGGGCCTGCGACGCGGCGGGCAACTGCTCGCCGTACTCGACGCAGGTCACCGGCACCACGGCGGAGGGCGGCGGCGACACCAGCCTGCCCGAGCGCGTCATGGTCGGCTACCTGCACGCGTCGTTCGCCAACGGCTCCGGCTACATCCGCATGAGCGACGTACCGGACGAGTGGGACGTCATCCACCTCGCCTTCGGCGAGCCCACCTCCGTCACCTCCGGCGACATCCGCTTCACCCGCTGCCCCGCCGCCGAATGCCCAGGCGTCGAGTCCGAGTCCGACTTCATCGCCGCCATCAGGGCCAAGCAGGCGCAGGGCAAGAAGGTGCTGATCTCGATCGGCGGCCAGAACGGCCAGGTGCAGCTCACCACGGCGGCGGCCCGCGACGCGTTCGTCAGCTCCGTCTCCGCCATCATCGACCGCTACGGCCTCGACGGCCTGGACATCGACTTCGAGGGCCACTCCCTCTACCTCGACCCCGGCGACACCGACCTCGCCCGCCCGACCACCCCGGTCGTCGTCAACCTCATCGCGGCGCTCAAGACGCTCAGGAGCCGCTACGGGGACGACTTCACGCTCACCATGGCCCCCGAGACGTTCTTCGTCCAGCTCGGCCACCAGTTCTACGGCCCGGGCCAGAACGGCGCCGACCCCAGGAGCGCGTCCTACCTGCCCGTCATCCACGCCCTGCGCGACGACCTGACCCTGCTCCACGTGCAGGACTACAACTCGGGCCCGATCATGGGGCTCGACGGCCAGTACCACACGATGGGCGGGCACGACTTCCACGTCGCCATGACCGACATGCTGCTCGCCGGCTTCCCGATCGCGGGGAACCCGGCCAACATGTTCCCGCCGCTGCGCCAGGACCAGGTGGCGATCGGGCTGCCCGCCTCGCCCAACGCCGGCAACGGGTTCACCACTGTGGCCGAGGTGCACAAGGCGTTCGACTGCCTGGCCAAGGGCACCGGCTGCGGGTCGTACCGGCCGCGCGGCGTCTATCCCGGCCTGCGCGGGCTGATGGCCTGGTCGATCAACTGGGACGTCTTCAACGGCAAGGAGTTCTCCCGGAGCCACCGGGCCCACCTCGACGGGCTCACCGCACCCTGACGAGCTGGGTGGGCTTGATCGGGATGCCGAGACCGGGCGGCCGGTAGGTGGGCAGCGCCTCGCCGTACTCGTGCATCCAGGCGTGGTCCACCATCAGCCGCATCCGCCCGAACGCGGGCCGCGCGCCCGGCTCGGGGAGCCGCCTGGGGGTCGTGTCGCCGGCCAGCCTGGTCACGGCCCCGGCCAGCAGCTCAGGGTCGGGCGGCGTCAGGTCGCAGTGCTCGTCAGGCCCGATCAGCAGGTCCACGTCGGGCGGCAGCGGATAGATCGGCCGGGGGAGCGCGAGCACGCGCGGCGGCGGCGCCATCGGCCACCCGCCGGCCACCGCCTCCAGCAGGACCGCCCGCGACGTCCTGCGCGCGAACAACCCCTCCGCCAGCGCCCAGCTCAGCGCCCCCAAGTCGGCGCGGTCCTCGCCGCACGCGTGCAGGCACAGGTAAGGCACCAGCGGGATCCCCGCGCCGCCCGCCTGCGCCCACCCGCCGCCGCATCCGGTCAGCACCAGCAGGGCCAGCATCGCCCGGTACGCCGTGTCCGCGTGCGGCGTCTCCAGCCGCCCCGGCACGATCACGCACCGGCCGCCCGTCTTCTCCGCCGTCACCCCCAGCTCCCGCGCCGTCTTCACCGCCCGCGACGCCGCCACCCCCGTGTACGCCTCCTGCCATCCCGGCGTGTACGGCTCGGCCCGGTCCTCGTACCCGCCCGGCCACACTCCCGGCAGCCCGGGGCGCGGCACCCCGTACACGGCGAGCAGCAGGTCGAACACCGTCGTCACCGGCTCACCGCCGTCCGACACCACCGGCACGCCACGCCGCAGCACCCCCGTGCCGTCGTCGAAGCGCGGCAGCAGCACCTCCGCCGCCTGACCGCCGTACACGCTCAGCCGGTCGCACACCTCACCCGTCAGCCCGCCCGGCACGTACGCGCCCTCCCGCCGCCGCAACCACACCAGGGACGGCAGGTCCGTGCGCTCCATCGCGTGCCCGGCGAACGGCGTGCGGTCCAGGTAGAACTCCTTGAGCAGCACGTGCCCCATGGCCATCGCCAGCGCGCCGTCCGTGCCCGGCCGCACCACCAGCGTCTCGTCCGACAGCCGGGTCGGGTGGGTGCCGATCGCCACCACCTTCTGGCCCTTGTACCGCCCGGCGATCACCCAGGGCGTGTCCGCCGTGCGTACCAGCCGGTTGTTCTCGCCCCACAGCAGCACGTACGCCTGCCGGGCCCAGTCGTCGGCCCCCGGCCCGGAGAACCGGGGGCCGAGCACCTGTTCGGGCGCGCATGGATGCTCGGTCAGCACCGCCCCGCCGAGGTCGCCCACCAGCCGCGACAGCGGCGAGGTCGCCAGCGCCGCCACCCGCTCGGCGCCGTGCCGCGCCGCGGTGTCCACGATCGCGGCGCCGGCCAGCTCCGCCGCCGTCGCGTCGTCGAGCGGCACCCGCCGCTCACCTCGCATGCGGTGGTAGAGCTGTGAGTTTCCTGTGAGTTTCGCCCAGGCCGCGACCGGGTCGCGCTCCCCGTCCCGTACCTCGAAATACAGCCTGACCAGTGCCTGGTTGACCTGCGATCCCCCCATGGAAAAAGTTCAACACAGACCGTGATGTCGTATCGGGATACGTGTCGGCATGTCGGGGATAAGAATTGGCAGCACTCGACCCGGCCGAGTGGCAGCGGGTCCCGGCTTACGGCAGGCTAGACGCGCCATGGATTACGCAGCTCTCACGGGGATCGTCCTCGTCGCCGGTGTCGTGCTCGCCATCGTCGCGCAACGTCGTGACTGGCGCCCCCCTCTCTGGGTCGCCCTCACGGTCGGCATCGCCGTGCGCGTGCTCATCATGTACGTCGCGGCCATCGGCACCTGGCAACCCGTCGACTTCGTCAACAGCTTCAAGCCCGCGGGCGAGGCCGTGCTGCGCGGCGAGGACCCGGTGCTGGCCAGCAACGGCGGCTGGCACTTCCTGCCGACCATCCCCTACGTCTACGGCATCCTGCTGTGGCTCGGCATCCCATGGGAATACGCCGGCCGGCTGGTCACCGTGGTCGCCGACATCGTGCTCATCCCGCTGGTCGGCAAGCTCGCCGGCGGCCCGAGGGCGTCGCTGCGCGCCTTCCAGTACGCGCTCAACCCGCTCGCCCTGCTCGTCGCCTCCGTGCACGGCCAGGTCGAGCCGGTCGCGCTGGTGTTCGGCGTGGCCGCGTTCGTGGTGGCCCGCGGTCCGGGCGACCCCCACAGGCCCGGCATGGTCACCGACGTCGCCGCCAGGGTGCGCCAGGGCATCGCGGCCTACGGCGTACGCGGCTCCATCCCGCGCGTGATCGGCCGCCGCGGCATGCTGCACCGCGCGCTGCTCCCCGGCCCCGACGACCGCGCCCACCTGCGCCGCGGCGCCCTGGCCGGGCTGCTCATGGGCCTCGCGCTGTGCGCCAAGAGCTGGCCGATCTGGCTGATCCCCGGCATGCTGCTGCTCCTGCCCAACCTGCGCGCCCGCGTGATGGGGCTGTTCACCACCGGGCTCGTGCCGGTCTTCTTCCTGGTGACGCTGCCGATCTTCGCCGGCACGTCGCTCAACCAGATTCCGGCCGTCATCGACACCATCCGCGACATCCGGCCCATCGTCGGCGAGTGGGGCTGGACCCCGTGGTTCACCGGCGGCAGCTGGGACCTGCGGCCCGAGCTGGCCTCGTTCGGCACCAACCTCATCTACGTCAGCGTGATCGCCGTCATCCTGTGGTGGCGGCGGGCCGACCCGATCGACATGACGACGGCCATCCTGATCGTCTTCATGATCATGACGCCCCGGCTCGGCGCCCAATACCTGCTGTGGTTCATGCCGTTCCTGGTCGCGCGGCCCACCAGGTTCGCCTGGGCGGCCATCCTCACCACGTCGTTCTGGTCGGCCTACGGTTACCTGGTCATGACCCAGTTCGGCCCGCAGGGGTGGTGGCTGCAGCACACCTACTGGTCGCGGGCCTCCATCCTGATCCTGCCGATCCTCGCGCTGGCCCTGCCCTGGAACCGCCGCGTCGCGGAGGTCCCAGGGCTCGCCTCCTCGGGGTCGCCCAAGTCGTCGCGGATCACGTCACCGGCATAGGCGCTCCCACAACGTGATCCACTGACCGGGACGCACGTGGCCCACGACGGTGTCGCGGGCCACCCCGGCCGCCGCCAGCGCGGCGTCCACCCCGGCATAGCGCGTCCTCAGCGAGGCCCGCACCGAGCCGCCCACCCCGCCGAAGCCCAGCTCGACCAGCTCCTCGTACGAGCGGCGGCCCGACACCAGCGGGTCCGGTCTGCGTTCGACGCGCAGGATCGCCGAGTCGACCGACGGCACCGGGCGGAAGCTCTCCCTGCCGACCGCGTCACCCAGCCGCCAGTCGAACCACGGCCACGACAGCACCGTGACCAGGCTCCACCGGCCGTAGTCGCCGGAGCGTTTGCGGGCGTACTCCCGCTGGGTGAGCAGCGTCGCCGAGGTCAGGCCGGGCGCCCGCAGGCACCAGTCCACGATCCGCGAGGTCGACGCGTACGGGATGTTCCCCACGACCGCGAACGGCTCGCGCGGCGCCCGCGCCCGCGCGAAGTCGCCCCTGACCACCTGGATGCGCTGATCGCTGCGCGTCCGCGCGGCCAGCAGCCCGGCCAGCCGCGGGTCGAGCTCGTAGCCGATCACCCGCGCGCCCGCCTCCGCCAGCGCGAACGTCAGCGCCCCCGTGCCAGGGCCCGGCTCCAGCACCAGGCCGTCCGGGGCGGCGGCCTTGACCATCAGGTGCACGGCATGCCGGTCGACGAGGAAGTTCTGCGACAGCGTGCGCCGCGCCCGATCCGTGGGCGTGCGGCCGCCACCGGCGTTCCTGATCTTCTTCTGAGTGTGTGAATGATTTCCGTGCGCGAAGTTCTGCGCCACAGCACTGCCCTTCCTGGGCCTCGAGATGAACAGGTCTCTCGAAGGGCCCCGGGCGCGCCTGCGGACGCGTCAGCCTCAGGTCAGCTCATCGCATCCGCCGGCGGGCCAGAGCCCGGCCGCGGCGGATGCGGATGAAGAACGGACAGCAGAACATGCTCGACATGGCGGTCACTGTAGGTCGCGGCCGATCGGGCGGGCAAAGCATTAAACGCCTCGCGCGCCGCCCCCGTCGTTGGGCAGTCTGGAGTGATGCAGGCGACGATCACGGTCACTCCGGCACAGCTCCCCGAGCTGCTGCTGCACGTCGCCGTGGTCCGGCCCGTCTTCCTGTGGGGCGCCCCCGGCATCGGCAAGAGCTCCCTCGTACGCGCGTTCGCCGACTCGCTCGGCCTCGACTGCGTCACGCTGCTCGGCACCCAGCTCGCCCCCGAAGACCTCATCGGCGTGCCCGAGCTGGTCGGCGGGCGCAGCAGGTTCGCGCCGCCCGAGTCGATCGCGCGGGCCGAGCCCTACTGCCTGTTCCTCGACGAGCTCAACGCCTCAGCCCCCGAGGTGCAGAAGGCGTTCTACTCGCTGATCCTCGACCGCCGCATCGGCGCCTACGAGCTGCCCGAGGGCTCCGTCGTCATCGGCGCCGGCAACCGCGCCACCGACAACGCCCTGGCCAGACCCATGGCGTCCGCGCTCATCAACCGGCTGGTCCACGTCCACCTGCGGGCCTCGTCCGACGACTGGCTGAAGTGGGCCGCCGCCAACGGCATCCACCCCTGGATCATCGACTACCTCGTGCAGCGGCCCGACCACCTGTGGAGCCCGCCGCCCAAGACCGAGGAGCCGTTCTCCTCGCCGCGCGCCTGGCACATGCTCTCCGACGTGCTCGTCTCCTACGGCGACGACGTCTCCGACGACACCCTCGCCACGCTCGCCTTCGGCACGCTCACCAGCGCCCACGCCTCCGCCTTCCGCGCCTACGTCAAGACCGTGCGGCACGCGTACGACCTGGAGGCCGTGCTCAAGGGCGACGCGCCATGGCCGCGCCGGCCCGAGGAGCGCGACCTGCTCTACTTCCTGGCCGAGACCTTCCGCGCCCGCCTCATCAAAGGGCTGCCCGCCGACAAGCGCGGCGCCTCCGGCCGGGGCCGCGACCTCGCGTTCCGCGCCAAGACGCTGCTGGTCGAGCTGGCCGAGATCTCGCTGGAGTGCGCCCAGCTCGTCATCGCCAACGACGCCGACGGCGCGCCCGCGCTGCCCACCTGGTTCCTCGTCGAGGTCGGCAGAGACGTGCCCCGCCTGATGGCCGCCCGCTCATGAGCCGCCGCAAGGCCAAGACCGACCCCTGGCGGGCCGAGGTGCTCAAGGGCTGGCACACCGTCAGCCGGCTGCCGCTGTTCCGCGTCTTCCACAGCACCCTGTACGAGGCCCCCGACGGCCGCCTCACCCCCGACACATGGGCGTACGTCACCGCCGGCGGCGACGTGCACTTCCACCCCAAGCGCCGCGCCCCCGCCGACGAGTGGGCGTGGGTGTTCGCCCACCTGCTGCTCCACCTCGGCTTCGGCCACGCCGACCCGCGCTCCTGCGCGCCGAAGGACGTCGACGACGACCTCCCCGAGCCCGCGTACCACGCCGCCTGCTGCCTGGCCGCCGAACGCTTCCTGCGCACGCTCAAGATCGGCCGCTGCCCCGCGCCGCTGCCCGCCGAGCTGCCACCGCACGACGAGGTGGCGCTGTCGGAGCTGTGGCGCCGCACCAGCGTGCCCGACGCCTACCGCCCGCCGGGCGAGCCCGACTTCCGCATCGGCACCGCCGAGCTGGCCCGCGACCTCGACTTCCCCCGGTCGTTCGCCATCGGCATCGCCGACGCGGCCACGCACGCCCTCGACGTCGCCGGTGAGCCGCGCACCTTCGTCGAAGGGCACGTCAAGGGGCCGTGGGACACCGCGCTGCGCTGGTTCGTGTCGTCGTACCCGCTGCTCGGGGCGCTGGCCGCGGGCATGAAGATCGTCACGGACGCCGAGCTGGCCAGGGAGTGGGACATCTCAATCGCCGCCGTCAGCGCCGAGGCGGGCGAGATCTACATCAACCCGCTCAGCAGGCAGACCGAGCTGGGCTGGCGGTTCGTGCTGGCCCACGAGATGCTGCACGCCGCGCTGCGCCACGGCGAGCGCGCCGGCCTGCGCGAGCCGTACCTGTGGAACGTCGCCTGCGACTACGTCATCAACGGCTGGCTGGTCGAGATGGGCGTCGGCGAGATGCCGGAAGGGCTGCTGTTCGACCAGTCGCTGACCGGCATGTCCGCCGAGGCCGTCTACGACCGCATCGCGACCGACCTGCGCCGCCTGCGCAAGCTCGGCACGCTGCGCGGGCGCGGGCTCGGCGACGTGCTCGACCGCCCGCCCCGCCGCGCCGGCGGCTACGTCGACCTCGACGACTACTACCGCAACGCCCTCGCCACCGGCCTGGCCTACCACCAGTCCAGCGGCCGCGGCCTGCTGCCCGCCGGGCTCGAACAGGAGATCCGCGCGCTCGACCAGCCGCCCCTGCCGTGGGACGCCCGGCTGGCCCGCTGGTTCGACGAGCACTTCCGGCCCGAGGAGCAGCGCCGCACCTACGCCCGCGCCTCCCGCCGCCAGGCCGCCACCCCGCACATCCCGCGCCCCGGCCGGATCAGGCCCGAGGAGACCGTCCGCAAGGCCACGTTCGGGGTGGTGCTCGACACCTCCGGCTCCATGGACGTCAAGCTGCTCGGCAAGGCGCTCGGCGCCATCGCCTCCTACGCCGCCGCCCGCGACGTGCCGCGCGCCCGCGTGGTGTTCTGCGACGCCACCGCCTATGACGCAGGCTACCTGCCCGTCGAGGAGATCGCCTCCAAGGTCAGGGTGCGCGGACGGGGCGGCACCATCCTCCAGCCCGGCGTCCGGCTGCTCGAACGCGCCGGCGACTTCCCGCCCGACGGGCCCATCCTGCTGATCACCGACGGAGAGTGCGACGTGCTGCGGATCCGGCGCGAGCACGCCTTCCTGATCCCGCAGGGGGCCTCGCTGCCCTTCCGGCCGCGCGGGCCCGTCTTCCACCTCAAGTGACGATCAGGCGTACCAGGAAGGACGGCTCCGCGATCACCGACAGCAGCCTGATCATCGCCCGGTACGCCGCGCTGCCCTCCAACTCCTCCTCCCGGCGGGCAACATCGCCGTCGCGTCGCACACCCCGGTGAAGCGGTCGTCGATGTCCCAGCGCCGTGTCCCAGCGCCGTCTGTCCACGTGTCCGATTGTTACAAGCCCGCGGTCTCCCGGTCTCGTTAGCGTCGGAAGCCCACGATGAAAAGGACCACCGCCATGGACGTACTCGACCGCGCCGAGCGCTACCTGCTCCACCACGGACGCCTCATCGACCGGCTACGCTTCCAGGCGCTGTTCAGGGGCGGCCCGCGCGAACCCGTGCTGCACGCGCTGCACGCCTACCAGAACCCCGACGGCGGCTTCGGCCACGCACTCGAACCCGACCTGCGCGGCGCCGGCAGCCAGCCAGAGTCCGTCGAGGTGGCGCTGTGGATCCTCGACGAGCTGGACGCCTTCGGCTCCCCGATGGTGGCCGCCGCCTGCGACTACCTCGCCTCCGTGACCACGCCCGACGGCGGGGTGCCGTGGGTGCTGCCGTCCGTGCGCGAGACGCCGCGCGCCCCCTGGTGGCAGACGGACGACGACCCGCCCGGCGCGCTCGTCCCCACCGCGCCCATCGCGGGGCTGCTGCACAAGCACGGGGTCGCGCATCCGTGGCTGGCCGGGGCGACCGCGTTCTGCTGGTCGCGGCTGGCCGACCTCAAGGAGCCCGGCACGTACGAGGCGATGGCCGCGCTGACCTTTCTGACGTACGTGCCGGACAGGGAACGCGCGCTGGCCGAGTTCGACCGGCTGCGGGACGTCCTGCTCGGCACCGTCACCTACGACCTCGACGCGCCCGGCCACGTCCACCACCCGCTCGACTTCGCGCCCCGGCCGTCGCCGCTGCCCCTCTTCCCCCAGGACATCCTGGACACCCACCTCGACGCGCTGCTCGCCGCGCAGTCCCCGGACGGCGGCTGGGGCCCGAACTGGACGATGTGGACGCCATTGGTGGAGCACGAGTGGGGCGGCTACATCACCGTCCAGCGCCTGCAGACGCTGCACGCGTACGGGAGGCTTGGCGATCTGTCGTAGGGCGGGCGTACGTTGGAGCCATGTACGCCGAACGGCCCCCGGCCTCGGGCCTCACCGGCCGCATCGCCTGCGAATGGCTCCGCACCAGCGACACCTCCGCCTCGCCCTCCCCCGCCTGGGGCGCGCTGGGCTCCGGCTCTTCCGTCACCCCCGAGCAGCGGGGTGGTGGGCGGGTGCTCGTGGTGCCCGACGCCTGTGTCGACCTGATCTGGGGTGACGGCGTGCCGTTCGTGGCGGGGCCTGACACCGGGCCCATGCCGACGTCCATCAGGGCGGGCGAGACCATGGTCGGCGTTCGCTTCAAGCCGGGCGCGGTGGGCGCGTTCTTCGGCGTCCCGCTCGCCGACCTCCTCGACCGCCGCGTCCCCCTGGCCGACCTGCCCGGCGGCCACGCGTTCCTCCGCGAGCTGACCGACGGCCCCGCGAGCACGGCGGGGGAGCGGTTGCACGCCATGCGGGCGGCGGTGCGGCGCCGCCTGCTCGTCCCTCACCTCGGCTACGACGCCGACCAGGGCCTCGACCCCGTCGCTCCCGCCATCGCCACCGCCCTGAGCCAGGGCAGGACGGTCAGCGAGGTCGCCTGGTCACTCGGCTTCAGCGAACGCCAGCTGCAACGCCGCAGCGTCTCCGCGTTCGGCTACGCACCCAAGACGTTACAGCGCATCGTCCGCTTCCAGCACGCGCTGCGCCTGGCCCGCACCGGCCTCCCGCTGGCCCGGGTCGCCGCCACGGCCGGCTACACCGACCAGGCCCACATGGCCAACGACGTACGGCGGCTCAGCGGCGGCCCGATGAGCCACCTCCTCTGACCCGCCTCGCTCGCCCCTGGGCGGGCCGCCCCGCCGGCCGCTTACCGGACACCAGCGCCTGCGCCCATTTCGCACTCGGATCGCTGTCGATGAGCAACGCCCGTGTCAGCAGGCTCAACGGAATCGCGAGAATCGCGCCGAGCGGCCCCAGCACGAAAGTCCACACGATCAGCGAGATGAACGTCATCGTCGTGGAAAGCCCCACGGCGTCACCCAGGAATTTCGGCAGAATGAACGACTGCGTGACGACATTGATGACGCAATAGGCCGCGATGACCAGGAGCATCGTCTGCACCCCGCCGTCCAGCAGCGCGAGCATTGCGGGCGGCAGCAACCCGATCACGAAACCGATGTTCGGAATGTAATTGGCGATCAGCGCCAGCACACCCCAGAGCAACGGCAGCGGCACGTCCAGCAACGACAGCGCGAGCATGTCGAGAATCGCGTTGATCAATCCGAAGACCGTGGAGACGATCAAATACCGCCGCGTCTTGTGCGCGAACGTCGCCAGCGCCGTCACCACGTGCGGCCGATATCCCTCGCCGGCCGTGAGCACCTTGGAGGTGACGGGCGCGTCCAGCGACATCGCCAGCAACAGCACCACGATGAGGAAGAGCGCGGACAGCACCCCGATCAGGCTGCCGAGCAGGATCTGCGCCAGCCCCAGCACCCTGCCGGGGTCGAACGCCTGCAACCCCCTGCTCAGCACGTCGTTGCTGAGCCCGTGCGCCGCGGCCCAGCGCTGTGCGTCGGCCACGAGCTGCTGGAACTGGTCGGTGTACGTGGGCAGCAGTGAGGCGAGCTGGGTGGCCGAGATGGTGATGATGCCGACCATGGCGAGCAGCACGAGGACGACGATGAGGAAGGGGAGCGCGACCTGGAGCCAGATGGGGGCGTGCCGGCGGGCCAGCCAGTTGCGCACCGGGGAGACCGCGATGACCAGCACGAGAGCCAGCACCACGGGGCCGGCGATGGAGGCGACTTCGCGGATGCCGAAGAGCACGATCACTCCGGCGGCCAGGCCGACCAGGATGATCACCGCCCTCGGCACGGATTGATCACGCACGCCCCCGTACCTACCCCTGGGCCGCCTCTGGGAGAGGGACGAACCATCGATTTGACGGTTCCGGGAGGCGTACATAGAGTTCACCAGTCCCACGAGAACGGCGGTGATCGCCGGGCTCACTCGGGGCCACCTCCAAGAGATCACCACTCCGGTGAGACGTGCGCGTCCACTCGGATCGGCTGGTAACTTAGAGGGGTTGTCCCCGAAAGGGGGCGCGGCTTAATTCTTGGAAAGTCGAGCCGGTCCGGTCAATTTGACAGGGACTTGAGCGGCTGAAAAGATTAAGACACAACAGAA